>CAYXVU010000145.1:4744-15675 GCA_964468725.1 uncultured Clostridia bacterium | reverse complement strand
ATCGCCTTTGGGTTTGACCGTGTGGTGATGCTGCTGGCGCGCGAGAAATCCATTCGTGAAGTGATTGCCTTCCCGAAGACGACGAGCGCAACCGACCTGATGACCGAAGCGCCCGGCTTGGTGTCACCCGATCAACTGCGCGAGCTTCGCATTAAAATTGTTGACTGACGTGCTTCTCTTGCTGCCCGCAAAAAGATCATCCGAACCGGTTGGCTTCAACGTATAACCGTCAGCGACCGACACCCGGCTCTTCAACCGGCGTAGTCGCTGATGTCAAGCCAGCAACCGGAGAGACTAGCGATGGCAGACCTTGACGCACAACCTCAACCTTCATCAGCAAGCCCCTCATCCGCACAGACGACGACAAAACCTGCCAAGAAGAGGCCAAAGGTTTGGAGGCTTCTTGTGGCCGTCTTGCTCGTCGGGATTGGGTGGACAGTCTTCGATTTGTACGCACCGCGCGTTACGCAGTTGCGGAGCTTCAATGCGCAAGAAGTTGGGCGTTTGGAAGCCGCAATGTGGCGCTCATATTATGACAAGCAAGAGATCAAGCTCTTTAATCAAATGACCGAACTTCTGCGCACGCAATACCACTTGCCATATGTGCGGTCGAATGCCGTTGCCTACAAAGCGGCGCGCGCAGCCTTCGTCTTCAAAGGCGGTCAACGTCGCGCTGACTACGAAAAAGCACTGCCTTACTTGGTAGATTTTTACACGCAGATTCGGCAGGTCAGCGACATTGAATTCGAGGTCAATCGCGCAGCGGAATTAGAACTCGAATGGTGGATCATCCACCGTCAACGCAAAAGCCATCAGCCGGGCGATTTAGAGCGCGCCCTTGCCGAACTGCCCGCAGAACTCTATCGCGTGCCAATTGAGAAAGTGAGGGAACACGCGCGGCTGCGCGCCGAAGCGATGACCATACGCGATACAAAGGCCGAAACTGGCGGCGTCACAGAGGCAGACTGGGCAAAGATCGAGCAACTGTTGCGTGCTTCCTGGCAATCGCTTTATGAAGCGGTCAATTCCTGACCTTCGGCCTGACTAGCACGGAAAGCCGATACCCAGTCAAGCAAAAAATTTCGCCCACGGCGGTTCTTGCCCGTCGCTACGGCCTGCCCTGCGATTGGTCGCCCTCCCCTTGCCTCTGCACTAGATATAGGATGGCTTGCTGACGGTGACCACAATATGCGGAGTCAGAGGTGGAAGGCGAGGTTGTTTCACCCGAAGCGTTTCATGCTGAACGCTGTTTCATCCTTGAAAATCAATAACTTACGAGAAAAAACCTATTGCGCTACTTTAAGAAAAATGCTACAGTCCGAATCTGTCAGAACGGCCTGTCCCCAAAACGAGGCCGCGACACCCCGAAGAGCAATCAAGTTTCCGATGCAGGATTTGTTCTCTTAGACCCGAATTCCGGGCGTCCTTCAATGAATTGACGTAGAAGGTTTCGTTGGCGAACTAACATCGCCGCTGCGACTCTTTGCCTAATGGGTTGCAAACGATTGGGAGGTGTTTCTTGAGTCAGGCCGCAAATACAGTTCTTGTTGATCGTGCCAATCCATCATCCCGATGGCTGGCGCTTCTCGGTAAAGTGATGCCGTCGCATCGCCTGGTTGATGCCTTGGTCTTGATGGTCATCCTTGCCGCCACAGCTATCTGTTTTTCTGTCTACTTCCGCACCCAGACAGAGTATCAAACGGCGTTGCGTAAGCATCAAGCGGCTGCCGGTAAGGTTGAGGAGTTAGAGATTGAGACGGAACGCCTTGGACGCGAAATCGAGCGCCTAAAGACGGATCCAAAAGTCGTTGAAGCTTATGTGCGACAACAACTTGGCGCGGTTCGCACGAATGAAGTGGTGATCAAAATGCCAACCGGCACAGGCGATTGAGGAACTCTCGCAAATGAGCCATTGGCACGCCACTTGTCAAAACCGGTTATCGAGCCGCGACCCGTTTGCCGTCGGTCTCCTCGCTGTGACGGCTGCGGCTAGCTGAGCCTTTGGCGGCGCGCTGCCGATCAGGAGCGCCGTACCGCCGCACAACATTTATTTCTCCCCCAACCACCTCATTCGCTTCGGCACTCTGCGTAGCCCGAACCTCTCGATGGCATGCTTTTGGATATGTGTCATCGCTTCGTCAACCGAATCGGTCACCAGTAAGAGGTCGAGGTCGGTTGGGTCTACGGTCTTCGCTGCGATCATGCTTTTGAGAAAATCGAGCAAGAGTTGATAATACTGGCTGCCCATAATCACGACGGGAAAGTCGAGCATCTTGCGTGTTTGAATCAGGGTCAAGGCTTCGAATAATTCATCCATTGTGCCGAACCCGCCGGGCAATACGACGAAGGCATAGGAGTATTTGACGAGCATCACTTTGCGGACGAAGAAGTATTTGAACTCCAGCCAACGGTCCAGATAGGCATTGGGCTTCTGCTCGAAGGGCAAAATGATATTACAACCGACGGAGAGGCCGCCCGCCTCTTTCGCGCCGCGATTGGCGGCTTCCATAATTCCCGGCCCGCCGCCGGTCATCACGGTAAATCCCATGCCGCTGATGCGTTGTCCGACCGTGCGCGCGATTTCGTAATACGGATGATCCTCTTTGAATCGCGCCGAGCCGAAGACCGTTACACAAGGGCCGACGAAATGCAGCGAACGAAACCCTCTGACGAACTCGCGCAGAATCCGAAAGAGGGAGAAGAGTTCGCCGCTGCGCGTGTGTGGCCCTCCTAAGAAGATACGCTCCTCGCGTTTGGCGACCTGATGGTTCGGTTTCTCTGCTGTTAGAGGTTCAACATTTGATGACATAGCCGAATGATAGCCAACCCCTATCCGACAATAAAAGCGCCAGCCGGAGTTGCCAAAAGAATGGCAAGCAATTGAATTCGCGAAAGGGTGTCTATAGACTGACGCTCTGATTCAAAATCACCACGTTCCGATTCGCTTTATGAAGAGATTGACCATTGCACTTGGCTCCACCCGCGCGGCAAAGATCGAAGCCTTGCGTTCGGCTATGGCGCGCATCGCTACGGTTGACCGGCGCTTTGAGGAAGCGAACATTCTTTCGCTCGCCGTCGAGATTGCCGTGCCCGCCATGCCCCTCAATGCCGACGATTTGATGCTCGGTTCGCGTTTGCGTGCCGAAGCCGTACAAGCCGCTATGCAGGGGCAGGGAACGACAGCCGATTACTTTGTCGGATTGGAAGGCGGCTTTCAAACTATCGGGCAGAAGGGAGAGCCGAATACCTTTCTGTGTAACTGGGCATTTGTGATGGATGGTCAGCGCGGCAACTTCGGCATCGGCCCGGCGATCCTCGTGCCGCCGCTTATCGTTGAGGCGGTCGTCGCAGGGCAACGCGAACTGGGATTGGTGATTGATGAAGTGGCCGGTGAGCAGGATGTGCGCAGTCGGCAGGGGGCCTGGGGCGTATTGTCGCTTGATTTGTTGACGCGGGCGATGAGCTTCGAAGCGGCCTTGCTGGCAGCCTTCGCGCCTTTCTATAACCCGAAGCTTTATGCCTAACCGCGCAAAGCGATGGATGGCTAGCCCCGCAACAACGCCGTGACGGATTTTGTCATCACGCGTCACCAGAATTTGTTACCCAATTAGAGTGTTGGCCAAAGAGGCGCGCGATTTTTAACGATTTCGCGTTACCTGAATAGGGTCTCCGCGTGGCACGCACATTGCCTCAGTCAACAGCGCAGTTCAATAAGCTGCGCAACGGCTGAGATCACGGGGGCGATGTCAGTCGTTGCTAAACAGAAAGAAGCGACAGAACTGTTTTACAACGGCCACGAAAGTTGGGGTCATGGGGGCGACGCCAGCTTTTGTGGCCAAGCTACTTTGGCCGATCTTTCAAAAATTTTTTTCGATTTGGTAACGCCGTCTTAAACCCGTTGCGACATAATTTGCATCATAAGCGGTAGAAATCGTAATAAGGACGGTGAGTGAATGATGTCAGCTTTGTATACCGATATTGAAACCTTCAGTCTGGGGCAACGCGTTTTAACGCGCTTTGGACCCGGCATCGTTTCCGCCATCAATCGCATTGATTCGATCATCTACGTAGCCTTGTCAAAAGCGCCATCCGCTCTATACCTGCTTAAACCGGAACAGGTTCGGCCTGTGGGCGGGGACGGCGTTTGCGACGAGGGGGTGTAGTCGAGGCCGCCGCGAAACGGCCTCACGGCGAGGAGGCTGACATGGAATTTATGACCATTACTGGCAGAGACGAGGGGCGTCGCTATATTGCGATCTATCGCAAATCGTTTAATGAGAAACTCGGTGCCTGGGAGTTGGAAATTGTACCCGGCACGCTGCGCTGGCTGGATTAGTCGTGCAAGTCGAAGAAGGCATCGAGGCTCGCACGCAACTGGTTTTGAATCTCTTCTTTGGTTCCTTCCAACAGATGCATCGTCACTTGATGCATCTGCCCGCCTTCGGTCAACACGTGCGCGTGTTCAACCGTCCCGATTTCTTCTTGAATCAACCGCAGCCCGTAGACTAAGGTCAAGCGGTGTGACTGGCTCATAGCGATTTCCTCCTCTTTGTTCTGTGTAAGGCCAAGCGTACGCGCCGGAGAGCGTCTTCTTCCGTACCCGCTTGGGCCGCAAGCCGTAGGCCGCGCTCGGCGAGCAAACGATATAACGTCGCCCAATCCTCCTTCATTGACTGCAAGGCGCGAAGGTTCAACGCTACGGTCTCTGCCTCGCCGCGTTTGACCGGCCCGGTGAGCGCGTGCGGTGCGCCCAAAGCGCGCACGTTTGCCAACGTACCTTCGGTCAGGGGCAGCAACGCTCGGCGGGCGGCTTGCTGACCGAGTCCGGCTTTATGCAAGAGTTCGATGCAAATGCTAAGGAGAGCGGTGACGCCCCCGGACGCCATCACTGCGGCGGCATGATAAAGGCTCTTCATTTCAGTGGCGATTTCAAAATGCGGTGCGCCGATAGCCCGCACCAATTGGCGTGCCACCTGCTTCCCTCGTCGGGTGCCTTCTATGCAAAAATAGGTTTGGCGCAGGCGAGAGAGGTCTTGCGATGGTTGGGCAAAGGTCTGTAACGGATGGCAAGAGCCGATGCCCGCCACCTGGGTAGTGAGAGATGCAAGCGCCGAACTAGAGACCGCTCCGCTGGTATGCAAAACAACCGTGCGAGGGTCAATTTGGAGTTGTGAGCCGATGAAGGCAACGGCATTGGTGATCTGCTCGTCCGGCGTAGCGATCAACAAGAGATCAACCGGTGAGAGGCGAGCCTGAGAAACCGATTGCGGGTTGCCGCCGCCGATGAAGCGCACCGCCGCGCGCGCCGAGGGCAGCGAACGAGAGATTACATCGGTTACAGCAATCCCTGCTTGATTGGCTAATAGTCCTAACGTTTGGCCGACTCGCCCTGCCCCAATGATAGAAAGTTTCAAGCCTTTTTCTCCTCTTTTGGTCAACCTCGCAGATGCACAAGACCCATCACGCCAGCGCTTCCAGTTTCGCCGCTGGCTTTCTCGGCTAATCGGAGACGCGCTTGCATAGTAGCGAGGAGAGGCCAACGCGAGCAAATTCGTTGCGGGCGAAACTTGCTTCCCCTCAAAAAATAATGTGTGCTACACTGCAACAGACGAGCTACCCAGCCCGTGGGGAGGCTCGCCCTCAACGTGTGTGAAAGGAGTACCGCGCATGAAAGCCAGCCTTCTCAAACGCCTGACGGTTCTTTTATTAGTTGCGTTCATTGGCATGCCTGCCACACTCTATGCGGAAGATAAAAAAGGGCCGGATAAAGATAAAGCCAGCGACAACACGACGGCCAAATCCAAACTGGATGCCGACGAAGACCCGACGCAGATCGGCAAGCGCAATATCAATAAGGGTCTGGGCAACATGAATTTTTACTCGCTTGAGAAAGAGGTCGCGCTCGGCAGACAGGTTGCCGCAGAGGTTGACCGGCAAGCGAAGTTCATTGATGACCCCATCGTCTCTGAATATATCAATCGCGTTGGCCAAAATATCGTCCTCAATTCCGATGCCAAGGTTCCCTTCACAATCAAGGTGCTGGACTCCGATGATGTCAATGCCTTCGCCTTGCCCGGCGGATTCTTCTATGTCAATAAAGGGCTGATTTTGGCTGCGGAGAACGAAGCTGAGGTGGCCGGGGTGATGGCGCATGAAATCGCTCACGTCGCTGCGCGGCACGGAGTGGAACAGGCGACGAAAGGCCAGTTGGCGCAATACGCTATGATTCCATTGATTTTTATGACTGGGGGATTGGGCACGATTGCCTATCAAGCCGCACAGATCGGCGTGCCGCTCACTTTCTTGAAGTTCACTCGCAACGCGGAAAACGAAGCTGACAAACTGGGAGCGCAATACGCATGGGCATCGGGTTATGACCCGCACTCGCTAGTCACTTTCTTTGAAAAGCTCGAAAAGAAAGACAAATCCAAGCCGAATACCATCTCGAAATTGTTCCGTACCCATCCGCTGACACCGGATCGCATCAGTAACGTTCGCGAACTGGTCGCGCGATTTCCGGAACGCGATGAATACATAGTCAATACGTCAGAGTTTAATAAAGTGAAAGCCCGCCTGCTGGCGATTACCAACGCGAAAGCGATTGACCCGGCAGCCCGCGACGCCGGGCCGCAACGCCCGACGCTCAAGCGACGCAAAGACGGCGACGACCAAACGCAAACCCAAGATGGCGAGCAACAGACGAAAGATCGTCCGGTTTTGAAGCGACGTGATAGTGACGGCAAGCCGCCGGAAACCAAGCCGCCGCAAAATTAGTCTTCATTGTCATTGTCTCCTTTCTCTGGACTCGCAGGCCGAACGAGCTCTCCTCGTCGGCCTGATTTATTTTCTGGGCAGTCCAGATGAGAAGCTGCCAATTTGTCGCAATGCTTCATAGAGCGCAATGCCGACGGAGGTAGCCAGGTTGAGCGAGCGGATTTGCGGATTCGGCATCGGAAGGCGCAAACAGCGCTCCCAGTTGGCGCGTAAAACGGCCTCCGGCAAGCCGCGCGTCTCTCTGCCAAATACCAGACAATCATTGGCTGCATACTCGAAATCCGTGTAGACGCGCTCGGCCTTCGTCGAAAAGTAGAGCAAGCGCGAGTCAGGAAGGGTTGCCGCAAGGGTTTCAAGGCTCAGGTGATAGTGGATCTCGACAGCGTGCCAATAGTCCAAGCCTGCGCGTTTGAGCGCCTTATCATCCGTGCGAAAGCCTAGCTGCCCGACAAGATGCAGCGGGGTAAAGGTCGCGCCGCACAGTCGCGCGATATTGCCGGTGTTGGGAGGAATCTCCGGCTCCAGCAAGGCAACGTGCAGGCCGGAGGGTTGTGAGTAGATGGTGGTCACGATCTCTTTCGGGGCGTCATTGGCTCTGCGTGATGGTGGCTGCCGCGCGCCAGACGCGCGAGCGCGAGGCGCAAAATCTTTTTATGATCGAAGGCCAGCGGCGGCGGACGCCTCGCCGAATGCCAAGCGGCGTCTGCTGCGTCATCTGAAGCTTGCGGCGCGTATTCTCCATCGAGCAGAGCCATGAAAGCAACGCTCACCGTATGGCCGCGCGGGTCACGACCGGGGTCGCCAAACGCGCCGAGTTGTTCGCAATGAATTTGCGTCAGCCCAGTCTCTTCTTGCAACTCGCGCGCCGCCGCGTCTTCGAGCGATTCATCCTGATCTACGAATCCGCCGGGAAACGCCCATTGGCCTTTGAAAGGCGGGCGGGCGCGTTTGATGAGCAGAACTTCGAGGCGACCCTTTTTCCCCCTGCGAAACAGCGCAATATCCACCGTTACGGACGGGCGGGGATATTCATAGCAATAGGTCTTCTTCGTCACTGTGACTTTCCTTGTCAGATGAGTGGCTTCACCTCTGAATTGGCCACAAAGCTATTCCGGTTAAGAAAAATCTATAAACTGGATAGAATAAAAACTGTTTAGTGGTTAAAGGGAAAGATTTTAATATCCTTTTGTTGTCTTTTTTTATTTTGCAGAAAAACGGGCTTGACATGATTATGAAAGGGGATAGAATGTGCCTGCGCCGATAAAACATCATCTTTACTAAAACAGACCGATCTGGCGAGATGAATCGTCCGAACCAAACGCCCTAGCCCGTGTTGATCAGACGCAACGTATGCGTTGCGTACCCGCCAAGCGTAAACGAAGACCGCTTACGCGGGTTCCTTTTTATGGTAAAGCGCGAATGGGTTGATTTGTTTGCCCAAGCAACCCATCCGCGCCCTGAAGCTAAAACGCAAGTGCGCTTTCGCCTACGCGCACTTGTATCAAACAACTAACCCAATGTCAAAACCATTCAATGGAGGAATTATGTTTGATACAGGGAAACGCAACAAACCTCGCTATCTGGTGTTATTGGTGATTGTCGCTTTCTTTATCAGCGGATTGCCGATGTCGTTTTCCGGCAGTGCGTCCGGCAGCCAAACCGGTCGGACGCGGAGCTCTTCCCTCTCTGCGGTTACTCGTTCATCGGTTCCTGCTCCGTTGGTCTTTCAATCATCCCCTCCCACCTACGATAAACTTTTGCAGGATGACAGCAGCAATAATATCCTGCGGTTCAACTCTACAACCGGCGAATATCTATTTAATCGATGCAGTGACGGTTTTGCGCTGACAGGTGTTGGGGGCGTGAATCGGCAAGGCTGTATCTACACACTGACGCACAACGCCGGTGCGCACCGGGTCACCGCGACGCTCGATACCTGTATCAAGCGCGGCAGCGCCTCTTTGCAGATGCCGATTGGCACGACAATCATCTCCATCACTGACCGCGACACCTCAAACAATCCGGCCAGCAGCGACACGGTTGCCCCGCAAGTTTCGCTGACCGCTCCTAACGGCGGGGAACTCGTAGATACCGGGTCTGCTTTCACCATTAGTTGGTATGCTTGGGATGATGTTGCCGTAGCCAGTCAAACCTTATTTCTTTCGACCGATAGCGGCGCGAGCTTTTCGATCATTGCTACCGGGCTAGCGGGCGATTTGCGTCAATATGTCTGGACGGCTCCGACAATCATCAACAACCAGCAAGTGCGGGTGCGCGTCGTCGCCCGCGATGCCGCCTGTAATGCCAGCCGCGATGATGGCGATGGCAATTTCACCTTATGGAACCCTCCGGCCAGTTTTGCACACGTAGCGGAAGCGCCGATCTATCTCGCGGCAGGCGGCTTCAATGCTAACCTGCATCTATGCAATTCGTCGGCTAGCGCCGTTATTGTCGAGGTCGGCCTGCGCCAACCCGAAGGCGAAGCAACGGCGCAACTGCCCGCGCAAATCGCTTTGGCGGCGGGCGAAGCGCGAAAGCTCAAAGTCGCCGATTACCTGACGCTTCCGGCAACGGGCGAAATGGTCAAGGGCAGTATACGACTGCGGCACAATGGCGCGAGCGCGGCGACGGTGTCCGCAATGATAGCGATAGATCAAGGCGGCGAAGATCAATCCTTTACGGCTCCTTTCATCTATGCCGCTTCGGCGCAATCGGCGACCGGCACGATGCAGTGCTCGCCGCTGTTTTATGTAGATGACCGCACGCATGCCTATCTGGCGATGCAGAATTGCCGCAACTATCCGGTCACCGTCGGCGTGAAGCTGACCTATGGCACAGGTGAAGCGGGGACGCCCAATGGCAGTTATTACTTGCCGGACATCACGCTGGCCGGACAGGAACGCTTGATGATTGATCTGGCGAACTTCAAAGGCGAATTCAGCGGCGCCAAGTGGGGCACGATAGCCCTAACCGCGCCGCCGCAATCGGTCGCCGCGCACACGGTTATGAAGTCTTCGGCTCAGCAACTGGCTTTCGGCTCGGCGTTCATTGACCCGGCGCTTTCCGCCAGTACGACAAAAGTTGCTGGCTCGCTCAAACTGGATTACGACACGGCGATGAAACCTTGCGTGATGGTGTGCAATCTGTCGAGCAGCGAGACGCGCACGGTGACGGCGAGCTTCGAAACCGATACGGCTGTACCCGTTCCGCCGCGCCAGATTACGCTCACCCCCGGTCAGCAAAAGCTGATAGAGCTTGACCCGCAGCAGTTGCTCGCCGTCGGGCAAAGCGCGATGGCCGATGTGCGGCTGACCTACAGCGGCAATCCATCGGACATCATGGCGGGAGCGGTTTCGATGTCGCCGACCGCGAGTTGCGCCATCGCCGCGCGCTTCACCGAACCGACTGCAAGCGACGGGCAACAACTGATGAGCCCGTTCTTCAAGATGGATGCGCGCACGGCAGGCGTGGTGCAAATCTCGAATCTCGGAGCCAGCGCCGTGCGCGCCGGTGTGAGCATGAAGTTTGCTAACTCGTCGGCTTCGCCGCTCACCAGCGAACTCGTGACGGTCGGCGCAGGAAAGACCGTTGCGCTGAACCTGCAACGTTACCTCGATCAAGTGCCGGAGGGCGTGGCGGCGGAAGGCTGCTTGAAGCTGATGCACAACGGCGCGCCGGGAACGGTGACGGCTTCGTTTACGGCGTTAGGAACGGGCAATGACATCGCGCAGGATTATCCGTTGGATGGCGGGTTGCCGCCGACCGAAGGCGTGACTTTCTTGTTGCCCGATGAATGGGTATTGCAACCGGGCGAGACGACGACGATTTCGGCGCTGACCGGCGGCGGGGCGGGGCCGTATGAGTTCGAAGCGAGCGCCGGAACGATCACGCCGCTCGCGCCGAGCGAAGCGGGAGTAGTCGAAGCAACCTATACCGCGCCGGATGATGGCGATGAACCGGATTTCGTGACCATTGAAGTGAGTTCGCCGGATGGGAGCGAGATTATCACCTTAGAGCTAGCGAAAGTGAAGTTGCAAACCATTCAGACTCTCAATCCGCAAGGCATAGATACAGGCGGGCGGCTGAACCCGGACGGCGGGGCGCAAGGAACGACCTTCTTGCTGACGGGCAAGGCAGACTTTCCCGCCATGCCGCTT
>CAYXVU010000145.1:0-4644 GCA_964468725.1 uncultured Clostridia bacterium | reverse complement strand
GTTGATAGCGCCTCGCGACCGACAGCGAAGCAATTGCGCGCCGTCGCACCTCCGAATACCGTGTTTGTTGGCGATGCTCAGATACAGGTATTCGCGGGGACGCAGAAGATTGCCAAAAAGACGCTGTGCGAAGAGAGCGGGTGCAGCGCCTATTATTCGTATGATCCGCCGACTCCGGCGACAAGCCTCAGCGCGCCGGGTTTCAACCGACTGGGCGGCAACCTGACGATCACCGCAGCGAGCGGCGGCTTCCGCCAGTTTCGCTCAAGCGTTACGCCAGTATTTGTCAATCCGAACGTCAACATCGGAGACATAGACTTCCTCGTCAACACGGTGGGCGAGGGGACGCCGTCAACGATCAACGGTAATGTGCTGCGCGCCGGGCCGGAGATCAGGTCATGCGTAAAGGAAGGCGTCGTCCCGTGCAAGGACATCATCGTGCGCAACCCCGGCGGTCGCAGGCGGGATCGGGTTCGCAGTAACGTGCCGCTTTACAACCTACTGCCGGGGCCGCCGCCCGTGCCGCAAGCCATCAATCCCAACCTTAGCCTTTCCATTGGCGGCGAACGGATGCTCATCACGGGTAGCCAAATGCTCGCCAATCTCGACTTTACCGAGGTTGTGCAAATCGGCGGGCTGGTCGCGCCGATCCTCACTCAATCGAGAAGCCAGATCTCGGTTCTCTCGCCGCCGCACTTTGCTAGCGGCGGCAATGTCGTGCGCTTGTTCGACATTGATAATGCCGTGCCGGGGGGCACGACGATACCGGGCGGCGAGGTGCGTTATGACCCGACACCGGTCAGAGAAATCGCTGGCGTCTATGTCGTCGGCCCGGGCGAAGCGGTTGACCTACAGGGCGGCAGCCTGTCGGTAGGGCAAGTCATTAGCTGCATTTTAGCGCAGGGGGCGACGCCTCCAAGCGTCCTGGTGACGGCGACCTCTCGACCGCCCAACACGCTGGCCGGAGTGGTTGCTTTCCGCGCCGATGGGAGCTTGGATTGTCGGCAATGTACGTGCGGGGATTTAAGTCCGCCGTGTCCGACGAATCGGAGTGGAGCGATTGCCTTCACCTTGGTCAATACCTTTGCCCCGGCAGACACGCGACTGCGATTGCGGGTGAGCCGAACAGCGACTGTCCCCTTCGAGCCGCCACGCGCTCCGGGGTTGCCGCCGCGCCTGTGTTCGCAGTCGTTTTAGGACAAGCAAGGGTGAGCTTTGAGACAGGCTAGCAGGCAGAGCCGTTGGCCAACCGGCGGCGGCTCTGTCTGTAAACAGAGAAGGGAAGGGTATGCAGTTCAAGATGATTTTGAAGATGACGTTTTCGGCTGTCGCTCTGGCGGGACTGGCGCTGACGGGTTCGCAGGCGGGGCTGGCGCAGGGCGGGGGCTTCACGATTGCGCCGGTCGTCAGGCGGGGAGATGCGGTCAGCGACGGCGGACGCTTTTTCGATTGCGGCAGTTGCGAAGGACGAGTGATCGGACAGCACGCCTTGAACAATCGCGGTGAGGTGGCCATCGGAGCGGATGTGGCAGCGGGCAGTTGCAGCGGCGGGCGGTTTGTGGTGAGGAGCGGCGGCAGTGTGAGGCTGGCGGATTTCTGTCAACTGACGGAGTTCGGGCAGTTCAATCTATTAGGGCCGGTCAATCTCAATGATGAAGGGCAGGCGGTGATGCACACGGGGGTGATCGTCAACCAGCGTTTTGTGCAGATGCTGCTGCTGCACTCTGAGGGAGAGTTGAGACAGGTGGTCAAGGAAGGCGATCTGACGCCGGCAGGGGTGGTCATTGACGGCTGCGGGTTCGGGCAACCGGCGATCAACAATCGCGGCGAAGTGGCCTTTCACGCCTGTGCGCGGAGTGCAGGCCTCGGCTTTGGCGACGGGGTGTTCGTGTGGGAGGACGGCAGCTTGCGCGAGGTGGTCGTGCACGGGCAGGCGTCGCCGGTGGGGGGCGAGTTTCAACTCAACTTCTTTCCGCCGCCGCCGGTGCAGATCAACGACGCGGGCGAAGTGCTCTTCAATGCTGATGTGCGCTTCGACATTCAGACGCAACGCACGGGGTTGTTTCTGGCGACCGCCAGCGGCGTTAAGAAGATACTCTTCGATACGGAGCCGCTGCCGACCGGCGGAGTGGTGATGCGGCAAACCTTTGCCGGTGGCGATCTTAATAATCGTAGCGAAGTGACCTTCTCGGTGCGGCTTACAGGAGGCTCTGGCGATAGCGGCATCTTCGCTTACACAGGCGGAGCAATAGAAAAAATTATGGCAGAGGGGGATGCAACGCCGTTGGGCGGGAGATTTTCCTCGTTGCTCGACCCGCAGTTGCGCGAGGAGTTCCCGATCCCGCGCATCAATGATAACGGGGCGGTCGCGTTCAAGGTGCGAGTGACGGGCGGGAGTGCGCCGTCAGCGATCTTTTTGGCGTCGGCGAGTGCGATGGTGAAGGTAGCGGCTATTGGCGACCGGTTGCCGGGCGGAGGCAAGATCAAAGAGATCACGTCGTTCGCGCTCAACGACTTTGGGGAAGTGGCGTTTTATGCGGAGGCGAAGAACGGCAAGAAGGGGGTATACCTGGCTGCGCCACGCACGCCACAGATCAGCAAGGTGAAGGTGAAGCAGAGGACGGGCGGGTTGGAGTTGATCGTGACGGGAGAAGGGATGATCGTCAATGACACGGTGGTTGAGATAAACGGCGTCGCCCTCGAAGCGATGAGCTACCCGGAGGGGTATCGAGAGAACGGGGGTACGACGCGGCGAGTGGTGAGCCGGGACGGGCGGTTGGCCGAACTCCTGCCCGCAGGCCAAGCAGTGGAGGTGACGGTCTTCAATCGTTTGACCAACCTCCGCAGCGCGGCCAGGGTGGTGAGGCGCTGAGGCAGAGAGGAAAGGGTAGCGAAGAGTAACCGGATTGTGCAGATGCTGCGGCACGCAGATGGGGAATGGCGGCAGATGGTCAAATTCAGTCTTGTCGGCTTACCATTGCAGTAATCCAGATCGGTGCAAAGGGTGAGGTGCAGCCCTTCGAAACGGGATAGTCTCGATAGAGTCCCAACCTCTTTCCAATGGCGATGGCGCGCTTGCGGTGTTTTGCGAAGTGGATGCCAATTTCCGCAAGCGTACGGTTCATTGTCCACTGCACAACGGGATGGGCATTCCCCATTTCGGACTCGATTCGATCCAGCAGTCCTGAGAGGTCAATCCCTTTCGGACTCTTCACCACCCGCTCGGCGGTGAGACTCCATCCGGCGCGCGCAGCCCAGCAGTCGTTTGTAACCATCCATTCTTGGCGTAGCGTCTCCTTGTCCGCGCGCTGCTTAACGACATAGGCGATGAGCCAATCCGCCGCATGTACAGTTGACGGCCACTCCTTCTCGCAGCCGCGACTCGGCTGCTTATACTGAGTTGCGAATCAATCTGAGAAGGTTGAGAGGCGGTCTCAGACCGCCTCCCTGGCCTTCGGTAACGGCGGTCAAAGACCGCCTCTCAACCGGATTTTCTCGTTTTGTTGAGCAATTCGGTATTAGTGTGACGAAGAGCCCCCGACAGAGAAGAGAAAATAAAGAGGGCGGACTCCTTGAGTCCGCCCATTGAATTTGGAGGCTGTCTGGTGATGAGTCAGGGTGGTTCTAGCTGCTCATCAGTTCGGATTACCGTTGCGATTTGGCTGCCGTAGACCTGACCGAATCGGGCAGGCTGCGGGTCAGCAATCGAACCTCGACTCGACGATTCTGTGCTCGGCCATCGGCGGTCGTATTATCGGCGACCGGTCGCACTTCACCAAATCCCAACATATGCATGCGGAAGAGGGAGATGCTGTAGCGTTCGGCCAGATAGCGGCGCACGGCTTCAGCGCGTTTTTGCGTCAACTGGATATTGAAGTTGTCGCTGCCCCGCGAATCGGCGAACCCTTGAATCTCCAAGATGAAGTTTTCCCGATCCCGAATTTGGGAGGCGAGTTGATCGAGGATGGTTTGCGCTTCGGGAGTCAAGATCGCACTGCCGGATTTGAAATTGATGGTTGCGGTATTTTGCAGCAGATACTTATCGAGATTGGTACGCAAATCAGTGATCGAACGCTCCGCCGAATCGGCGCGATTGTTGGCTTCGTCGGCACGCGCTAACGCGGTATCGGCTTGCGTTTGTGCGCGATCAACACGGCCTCGCACATCGGTCAAGCCTTCGTTGAGGCGAGCGAGGTCTTGCGTATTGCGGCGCGAGGTCTCCTCCAATTCGCCGGTTCGATTTTCAAGTGGTGTGACGCGCTCATTGAGGCGATTGCGGACATACTTTTTGGTCGCGCAAGCCGATGATCCCATAACGACAAGCAAGCTCAGAGCTAAGAGAGAAATCAATCTGGTTTTCATAAATCGTTACCTTCTGGCTGTTGAGATAAAGGGCGATGCGGAGGTCTAACCGCATCGCCCCTTGTGGTTACCGCCCTCACTACAGTAGCCACATTGTAAGAGACCGGAAATGATATATTCATCACCCGTATCTCTGCCCCACCAAAGGTTCTGCAAGCACCGTGCCGATGGGCGCGAATGGCCGACCGTCTCGTAAAGTGCAGAAAAATAATGCGCAATCAGACCCGCCCGCCGGAACCGATCAGCCATTTCCGGTAAAGTTTACCGTTTCGCTATGTAAGA
>CAYXVU010000144.1:6316-15747 GCA_964468725.1 uncultured Clostridia bacterium | reverse complement strand
CTTTTGCCATCTTCCGTTCATAGATTAGTATTTCTGCATCCCAACAACAGGAGTACTGTGAATGCGAAAAACGGCGTTGCTTTTACTGTTTGTCTTCTCTCTTTCTCTCACTTCAACCTTTGCCGAGAATTGGCCGCAGTGGCGCGGTCCGGGACTCAATGGTCTCAGCGGCGAAAAGAATCTGCCCGCCAAATGGAGCGCGCAAGAGGGCATCACATGGAAATTGGCGATGCCATCGTTCAGCGGTTCAACGCCGATCATTTGGGGAGACCGCATCTTTTTGAACAACGCCGATGGCGATAATCTTGAACTCTGGTGCGTAGATCGCAACAAAGGAACTGTGCTTTGGAAAAAGCCGCTTGGCGGCGGCAACGTCAAGATGCGCAAGCACAATATGTCATCGCCTTCGCCGGTGACCGACGGCAATACGGTTTGGGTGATGACCGGAACCGGCATCTTGAAGGCTTTCGACTTCAGCGGCAAAGAACTGTGGGGGCGTGACATTCAAAAAGAGTATGGCGCATTCGGTTTGAATTGGGGCTATGCCTCTTCGCCGTTGTTGCACGAAAACGCGCTTTATGTGCCGGTGCTGCATGGAATGAAGACGGACGAGCCGTCTTACCTCTTGCGAATCGAAGCGAAGAGCGGAAAGACCGTTTGGCGCGTCGAGCGACCGACTCCGGCCATCCGCGAATCGCCCGACGCCTACATCACTCCGGCATTGCTCAAGTACGGCAACACGACGGAGATTGTCATCAGCGGCGGCGACTGCGTGACCGGCCATGACCCGGCAACCGGCAAAGAGCTATGGCGCGCGAACGGCCTCAATCCCGAAAACCATCCGTTTTATCGCATCGTCGCTTCGCCTGTAGTGTTTGATGGCATTATCTACGTACCATCAAAATATAAGCCGTTGCTGGCTATCAAAGCAGGCGGGCGCGGCGACATTACCGAGACTCACAAACTCTGGGCATTTCAAAACGGCCCTGACGTGCCGACGCCGGTGACCGACGGCAAGTATTTTTACTCCGTCCATGACAAAGGTATCGTATGGTGTCTCGATGCGAAAACCGGGGAGGCCATTTGGAAAGAACAACGCATCAAGTCAGGGGACTACAGTGCCTCACCCGTGTTGGCAGACGGCAAGCTTTACATTACTAGCGAAGATGGTGTGACTACCGTATTGAGGGCAGGCGCGAAGTTCGAAATCATCGCAGAAAACGATCTCGGGGATTATTGCCTGAGTTCTCCGGCCATTTCCGATGGCCAAATCTTTCTGCGCACGACCCAGCATCTCTACTGCATCGGCAAACGCGCGAAGAGTTAGATTAGCGTTGAATCGCCGGACAGCGAATCGTCATCTAGCGTTTGCCTGAGAAGGAGGTGAGGATGAAACGCGTCGCTTTTCGTATTCTCATTCCCGTCTTCACGTTTCTTTTAGGGTTTGCTGCGCATCTGGCTTGGTCGTATCTCCAAGTCGTGAATTCGGAACTCGCGGAAACGGAAGCCCGGCGGCTGGCTCAGAGATTGGATTTCCCAAGCCCTGAGCGAAATCAAATCAGTTTTCGATTCAACTCGTGTGCTGAGGGCAATGAGTTTACCGCTACCGGCTATGAATCATCCGATGGTGTGCAAATCGGCCTCTTCAGCAGAAGTTGTTCGTCTCGCAAAGAAGCCACAAACGCGCTCGAAGAACAGGCGCGCGAAGCAACGGAGATCATCGAGCGCGTTCCAAAATTGGACGCGGAAGGCCAGCAAGCTGGGGAAAGAGTCGTTGCCCTCTTTTATGGCGGTGACCCAGAGATTCAACGAGCAGCCGTCTTCTGGACAAACGGGTCATCATTTGAGTCCATTGACAGTCCGTCTTTGCAGCACACGCTCAAATTTGAAAAGTATCTGATGAAAAAGAATCTCTAGTGAGGACATCCATTATGATCGGTCGTATCCATCACCTCTCTGCTCGTCTTCTGGTAATCACACTGCTGTTCGCGCTCTTATTTGGCGGGCTGGTTGTTTCAACGCGCGCGCAGAATAAAGCGAAAGCGCCGATTTCGCATGAATCCATGTGGCTGATGAAGCGCGTCGGCGCGCCGGTTCCGAGTCCCGACGGCAAGTGGGTCGTCTTCGCGCTGACCGAACCTTCCTATGATGAACGCGAACAGGCGGTTGATCTGTGGATCGTTCCCGCAGACGGCAGCGCCGAACCGCGCCGACTCACCTCAACCAAAGGCGGCGAAGGCGGCGCGGTGTGGAGTCCCGACTCGCGCCGCCTCGCTTTCACGGCGCGCCGCGAAGGCGATGAGGCCAGCCAAATTTATATCCTCAACATCGCCGAAGGCGGCGAAGCTCTGCGCGTCACCTCGCTTTCGACCGGCGCGCGCGCGCCGCAATGGCGACCCGATGGCAAAGCCTTGCTCTTTGCCAGCACCGTCTATCCTGGCGCGATGGATGACGAACAGAATAAAAAGATGGCCGCCGACCGCCGCGCGCAAAAATACCGCGCCCGCGTTTACGACGGCTTCCCGGTTCGCCAGTGGGACAGATGGCTCGATGATTTGCAAACTCATGTCTTCGTGCAGTCGCTGGAACCGAATGCCAAAGCTAGGGACTTGCTTGCGGGAACCCGACTGGTAAGCGAGCCGGGTTTTTCCGGTCGCGCCGGAACATCAACGTATGAACTTGACGCCGTGTGGACGCCTGATGGTCAATCCATCATCTTCGTCGCAACGACGGATCGCAACAAATCGGCCTATGCCGAAGTCAACACCAACCTCTATCAAATCGCTGCGACCGGCGGCGAACCGAAACAGTTGACCAACGATGACAATTCATACACGCAGCCTACCTTCCGCCCGGATGACAAAGCTCTTTACGCCATCGCTTCGAAACAGAATTTGAAGACCTACAATCTGTCACGGCTGGCGATGTTTTCATGGCCGGTGGCGGGCAGCCCGCGCATGATGACTGAAGGCTTTGATCGCTCGGTCGGCAGCTTCGCTTTCACGCCCGACAGTCGCATGATTTACCTCACTGCCGAAGAGGCAGGACTGGAAAAAATTTACTCGATGCCCGCAGACGGCGGCGAGGTGCGGTTGGCGATGGAGATGACGCGCGGCACGTACACCAACCTCGTCATCCCTGAAAAAGCGGCGACCGCGATGGTGTTGGCCAACTGGGACAGCGCCGTCAATCCGGCAGAGATCGTTCGCGTTGACATTCAAGCAAAACGGCACACGCACCTGACGAAGTTCTGCGTCGAGCAAGCCGAACAGATTGATTGGCAACCGCTCAGGCATTTCTGGGTGACGGCGCGCAACGGCAAACGCATTCACAATATGCTGGCATTGCCGCCCAATTTTGACGAAAACAAGAAGTACCCGTTACTCGTCTTGCTGCACGGCGGCCCGCACAGCCAATGGCGCGATCAGTTCTTTCTCCGCTGGAACTATCATTTGCTGGCGCGTCCGGGCTATGTCGTTTTGATGACCAATTACACAGGCTCGACAGGGTTCGGCGAGAAGTTCGCGCAAGAGATTCAAGGCGACCCGTTTCTCGGCCCCGCCAACGAAATCAACGATTCGGCGGACGAAGCCATCAAGCAATTCAAATTCATTGATGGCACGCGACAAGCCGCAGGCGGCGCAAGCTACGGCGGACATCTGGCTAACTGGATGCAAGCGACGACGACGCGCTATAAATGCTTGATCGCGCATGCAGGGCTGATTAACTTGGAATCGCAGTGGGGCACAAGCGATACGATCTACTCGCGCGAAGTCAACAACGGCGGCCCGGTTTGGGAACAAGCGCGCACCTGGCGCGAGCAGAATCCGATTCGGCTGGCGAAAAACTTTCGCACCCCGATGCTGGTGACGGTTGGCGAGAATGATTTCCGCGTGCCGCTCAATCAATCATTGGAGAATTGGAGCGTCTTGCAACGCTTGCAAATCCCCAGCCGTTTGATCGTCTTTCCAGAAGAGAATCACTGGATTATGCGCGGCGAAAACAGCCGCTTCTTCTTCAAAGAAGTACATGGGTGGTTGAAGAAGTATCTCGGCAACGGCAATACAGAATGAATTCCGATCCGCGAATCACCCGATTCGGCGCGAATCCGATTCGTTGACTGGCGAAGATTCGGATGACTCGCTCACAGTAGTTCTTTGATGAGGAGAAGGCTTATGAATCGCCGCGAGTTTGTGAAAATATCGGCTGGCAGCATGGCCGGACTGACGCTGATGAGTGCAATGGCAGACGATACAGAGAGCAAAACAAAGACGCCGCTCTTCAAAATCTCGCTCGCCGAATGGTCGCTGCATCGCGCCTTGCAGGCCAAACAACTCGACAACCTCGATTTCGCCAAAACCGCGAAGAAAGAGTATGGCATTGACGCCATCGAGTACGTCAACTCCTTCTTCAAAGACAAAGCGAAAGACCGGCAGTATCTCGCGGAACTGAAGAAACGAGCACGCGGGCATGGCGTGAGAAGTTTATTGATTATGATTGACGGCGAAGGCGCATTGGGCGATGCGGAGGCAGCGAAACGTTTGAAAGCCATCGAGAATCATTATCGTTGGGTCGAAGCGGCAAAATTTTTAGGGTGCCATTCGATTCGCGTCAATGCGCAAAGCAGCGGCAGCTACGAAGAGCAACTCGAACGCGCTGCCGACGGGCTACGCAAATTGACCGAGTTCGGCGCGGCGCACAAGATCAATGTCATCGTCGAAAATCACGGCGGTCTCTCTTCCAACGGCGCATGGCTTGCGGCGGTCATCAAAAAAGTTGCCCACCCGCGTTGCGGCACTTTGCCGGATTTCGGCAATTTCAATCTCGGCGGCGGGCAAACCTATGACCGCTATGTGGGGGTCACGGAGTTGATGCCCTTCGCCAAAGCCGTGAGCGCGAAATCGCATGACTTCGACGAAAACGGCAACGAAACCCACACCGATTATCTTCGCATGATGAAGATCGTATTGGATGCCGGTTATCGCGGCCATGTCGGCATCGAATACGAAGGCAACAAAGCCAGCGAACCCGATGGCATTCGCGCCACCAAGCGACTGCTTGAACGGGTGCGCGAGGAACTCAGCCGCCGTCCGGCTTGAACAGCACTTCACCCTTCATCAAAGCCATTGACAGACGTATCTGCCCGGCTATAATTGCCCCGTTGCATTGAAACTATTTTTTCATGCCGCTGTGCGTGTTCTTCCCCGCGAGTGAGTCGTTATTATGTCCGCTTTCAATCGTTATCTAGGCTCAATCAACGTTTGAGGGTTTCCCGCCTGTAATCATTTACCATCTGGTGTCAAACCACAACGATTAACCGTCAGGTCGAAGGAGGCTGAATATGAAACTCCCGAAGCTGTTTTTGCTTTGCCTATTCCTCTTCACTCTGCTGTTGGCTATCACGCCTAGCCAGCAGGCGGACGCCAACCACCCGCAAACACCCGACTGTGTTGTACCTGCTAACCCGTGCCAAACGCCGCTGCCGCTGCCCAGTAAAGTCGGCGATGAATGCTACGAAAAACTGCTCGGCGCATTTCTGCAAAGCGGCTGCTACAAAGGCTGGATGCAAGACCGCGAGATTCGCAACACCGGCCCGTTCATTGACCCGACCACCAATCCGGGCGACGGCAAAAGTTACGGCGTGCATCCGGCAGTCAAAGTCTACTATTCGCCGGAAATCTGGAATTGGATGATTCACGAACGGCGCGGCGAGATTCCCGACGGCGCCATGATCATTAAAGAGCAGTACCCGATGCCCGCGCAGCAGACCATTACCAAAGATTATGCGCTGCAAGGTTATTCGATCATGGTCAAAGACAAGAATCAGTCGTGGGATGGCTGGTACTGGTCAAGCGGCGCGGGACTCGGCAATCCCTACAAGCCGCCCTTCAATTATCCGTGGGCGGGCTTCGGACAATACTGCGTCAACTGTCATGCTTCGACCGACCTGCCGGAATCAACCTATGCGACGCTGCGAAACGTCGTTGGCGACCCGATCACCTATCTGGTCGTTCAACCGACGATGAACCCCGCCGTCGAAGATGTCGAAGGGTTACACGAACGCGTCAGCTTGATGGCAAAAAAAGCTGCCCCGGTTCCGGTGCAGCCGCCGCCGAGCGAAGCCTTCATTCAACTCTATAACTCGATCAAACCGAGCGAGGTTCCGCAACCCCAAAACACGCCGCCGGAGACTTACGATCACGTCGTACAAGGGCCGCAGCCTGCCGGACAAAAACAGTTCATCACCTCCGATCAGTGCATCGGTTGCCACGACGCAACGCAAAACAACAGTTCGTTGCCCAACATGGTCTATACCTTCAGAGACTCGCAAACCACCATCAACCTATCGCCCTACGGCGAGTGGCGCTATTCGATGATGGGGCTTTCGGGACGCGATCCGATCTTCTTCTCGCAACTCGAAACCGAACGCACGCTGCATCCGGAACTCGCCGACCAGATTGATAACAAGTGTCTGAGTTGTCACGGCGTGATGGGGCAGCGGCAATTCACGGACGACCACAAAAACGGGCTGTTTACTCACAAAATGATGGAAGCGACGCCCGACAATCCGCAACTGGCTCGTTTTGCGACCTACGGCGGATTGGGGCGCGATGGCGTCTCCTGCATGGTCTGCCATCGCATCTTGCCCGACGGATTAGGAACGCCGGAAACCTATACCGGGCAATTCAAAGTCTCGCAAAAACCCGATGAGATTTTCGGCCCCTTTGAAGATGTCATCACCTTGCCAATGAAAAACGCTTTGGGATTGACGCCGCTCAAAACCAAAGACGATCAGATTCGTACAGCGGCCTTGTGCGGTTCGTGCCATACGGTCAATGTGCCAGTGCTCAACGTTGACCAAAAGTATCCGCCCGACGCCATCAGCAATCCGCAAAAGATCGCCCATGAACAGACGACCTATTTCGAATGGCGCAACAGCATCTATTCGGATGAGATGAAGCCGGTGCCGCCGACCGCAAAGACTTGCCAGAATTGTCATATGCCTGACAACTACAAGAGCGATACCTTGAAGTTTCGCATCGCCAGCATCGAAGACGATACCTTTCCTTTCGTTGACAACCGCGCGCCTGATAGTGAAATCACGCTGAAGACGCGCGGCGGGCAAAAAGATCAGCCGCCTTACAGTCGTCACTCGCTGCACGGCATCAATCTGTTCGCGCAGAAGATGTTTTCGCAGTATTGGGACTCGCTCGGCATTCGCACGACCGATCCGATGGCGACCTTTGGCAATCCGCAATCCGGCATCGCCACCAACGAATCGTCGGTTCTGGAGATGGCCAGCAAGGAGACGGCGCAAGTGGACATCATGACGGTAAAGCCGACGCGCGGCGGCATCGAAGCGACGGTCAAGATCACCAATCTCGCCGGTCACAAATTCCCTTCCGGCGTCGGCTTTCGTCGCGCCTTCGTCGAGTTTCTGGTGCTGGATGAGCAAGGCAAACCGCTATGGGCATCGGGAAGAACTGATGAGATGGGCGTCATTCTCGATGGCCTGACCAACAAACGCTTGCCGACAGAGTTCTTTGAAGTCGGCCCTGACGGCAAGCAGATGTATCAGAAGTATCATTCGGTCATCACAGCGGGCAGTCAGGTGCAAATTTATGAAGAACTGACGCGCAACAATCTCCATCAGTTCACCACCAGTTTTTTGAGCCTCGATCATCACGCCAAAGACACGCGCTTGATGCCGAAAGGGTGGCGCAAAGAGGGCCCCGAAGGCGAGATTACCAAACCGGATGGCGGCGACGGCGCGCCGGTCGGGCAGAGCTATTACGACGGCAGCGGCTCAGACATCATCACCTATCGAGTCGCGCTCGGCGGTCTGACACCGCGCGCCGCCTCCGTCGTTGCGACCATCTATTACCAAACGATTCCGCCGTACTATTTGCAACAGCGATTCACGACTGCGCCGGACAAACAGGCCACGCGAAACCTGTGGTATTACGGCAGCCGTTTGCAAGTCAACGCGCCTGGCTCGCCCTTGAGCTTATGGAAACTGAAGATCATCAGCACCAGTAAAAAAATCGGCTGAGCCGGTTTTTTTGAACGACGAACTGCGAACCGCCGCGCTCATTGACGGGTGAAGGAGCAAGAGGGAATGGCAAACCGCAATCTTTCTTTATCCTTCACCCCTTGCCCTCCATCCCTCTATGAAAAGAGTTTTACTCGTAGACCCGAATATCTGGGATAACCTGCATCTGTTTGGCCGACCGCGAAGGTGGCTGCGCGACTATGACATCCTCACGGCCAATGCAAGTGAGCGCACATTGTTGGCTCGCAGCCCGCTCGCCTTCATTGATCGCATCGTCG
The DNA here is from genome assembly GCA_964468725.1 of uncultured Clostridia bacterium. Taxonomy (GTDB): domain Bacteria; phylum Acidobacteriota; class Blastocatellia; order UBA7656; family UBA7656; genus CAYXVU01. Next base: position 7,416 of record CAYXVU010000144.1, on the reverse strand, counting down.
AAAGATTCAAGAACAAGCGGCTCGCCGGAGTGGTCAGTTCGAGCGACTTTCCCGGTTGCATCGTCGCCGCCGCCATCGCCAGCGAATTGAACCTGCCGACGCCGACGCCGCAATCTGTGATTCGCTGCGCTCACAAATATCTATCGCGGCTCGCGCAGAGCGCAATCGCCCCTACAGCGACGCCGCGCTTTCACCTCATTGATGAAACGCGGTTGCATAAGAGTGAAGCCGAATTGCGCTTTCCGCTTTTCCTCAAGCCGGTGAAGTCGTGGTATTCGGTGCTGGCGCGCCGCATCAACAATTTCGAGGAGCTACAAGCCTTCCTGACCGATGCGCGCGTCGAGCGGTTTGCCGCGCAGTATCTGCGCCCGTTTCATGAGTTGGCTGCGCGTTACGCTTGCGCTCCTCTACCACGCGGCTCCTTCCTTGCCGAAGAGATTCTCTGCGGGCAGCAAGCGACGGTCGAAGGCTTTGTCGCTCAAGGCCGCGTGCAGTGCACAGGCGTCGTAGATTCGCTGATGTATCCCGGCACGATGAGCTTTCAGCGATTCGTCTACCCGTCGCGCTTGCCGAAGTCCGTGCAGGAAGCGATGCGGGCACTTGCCGAACAGGCGATGCGCCATAGCGGTTTTGATAACGGATTGTTCAATATCGAGATGTTTTACAATCGCGCGACCGAAGCCCTTCGTATCATCGAAATCAATCCGCGTATGTGCAGTCAGTTTGCCGACCTGATGGAGAAGGTAAACGGCACGAACACCTATGCGATCTTGCTGGCGTTAGCGACCGGGCAGCAACCGGTGGTTAAGAGCCGCAACGGCAGACAGAAAGTTGCTGCCAGTTTCGCGCTGCGCTCGTTTTGTGACCGCCGCGCCGTTCGCGTCCCCAATCAACGAGAGATTGCCCGACTCGGCAAACAGCACAACGGCGCAGTCGTGCGCGTCTTTATTCACAACGGGCAGAAACTCTCGGATTTTGAATACGAAGACGATTTGCAGAGCTATTGCTATGCAACGATCAACCTCGGTGCAGAGAGTCGGCGCTCGTTGCTCGCGGCTTTCAAACAAGCGCGCCGCGAGCTTGCCTTTTCGTTCACTCGC
>CAYXVU010000144.1:0-6216 GCA_964468725.1 uncultured Clostridia bacterium | reverse complement strand
CGCAGGCCATCTTCCGGCGCTCAAGCGAGCCGTCATCATCCCGATGGAGATTGAACAGGCACAAGGTTGCATGAACTTCCGCGATGTCGGAGCCGCCATCAATCAATTGGCCAAAGAGGATCTCTTGCCGACTGGGCGGCTCTTTCGCGGCGGCGCACTCGACACCATTGACAGCGCGGCTGGCATTGGAAATCCGGCGACCATCATCAACCTACGCCGAGTCTACGATCATGATTTTTTCAACGCCGACTATTTCTACTTTCCGATCACCAACGATCATCGCTGCTACGACGTGACAAAGTCCGAAGTGCGTCGCTGGCTTACGGGCATCGTCAGCGTCTTTGAAGCGCGCAACCTGCGAAATCCTATCCTGCTGCACTGCAAATCCGGCAAAGATCGTACCGGCACGGTCACCGCCGCGTTGCTTCGCATATTGGGGCTGCCCGATGCGCTCATCGTTGCCGAATATCTGTTAAGCAAGGGCGAGATTCAAGAAGCATGGATACGGCAGACCCTCGACACGCTCGGCGACCCGGAAATCTATTTTGCGGCGCTCGATCTCGCGCAGGTGCGCCGCAGCATCTTGCTGTGATGACCATCAGGCTATTTCCTGCCGTCCGGTTTTGACTTTGCTTCATAGCTGGCATATAACTTTGGCACATCGGAATACCAAAAGGAGCCAATCTCATGAAAGTATATCGGCAGCTTGCGATCCGTTTATTTGTGCTGTTGCTGGCGGTCGGTCTCTGCGCCATCGAACCGGGCGCGCAGACGCCGGACTCGTACAACGTCAAAGACCACTACACCAAATCCGAAACGCAGATCGTCATGCGCGATGGCGTCAAGCTCTTCACCTCGATCTATGTGCCGAAAGACACGTCGCAAAAATATCCCATCATTCTCAATCGCACGCCTTACAGCGTCGCGCCCTATGGCGCAAATGATTATCGCCCCGTGCTCGGGCCATCGTCGCGCTTTATGAAAGAGGGCTACATCTTTGTCTACCAAGACGTGCGCGGCAGGATGATGTCGGAAGGCGACTTTCACTGGATGACGCCCTACAAACCGAAAAAAGCCGGAGCCAAAGATGTAGACGAAAGCACCGACACCTATGACACTATCGAGTGGCTTATCAAAAATGTTCCGAACAACAACGGTCGAGTTGGCATCTGGGGCATCTCCTTTCCCGGTCATTACACGGCGCAAGCCATCATTGACGCGCATCCGGCTCTGAAATGCGCCTCGCCGCAAGCGCCGATGGCCGATAATTGGATCGGCGATGATATGCATCACAATGGTGCGCTCTTTTTGCCGCATGCTTTCAACTTCATATCGGTCTTCGGGCAGCCGCGCAGCGGGCCGACACAAATCTTCGGCCCGCGCTTCAATCACGGCACGCCCGATGGCTACAAATTCTTTTTAGAGATGGGGCCGCTGGCCAACGCCAATAAAAAGTATCTCAAGGGCGAGATCAAAATCTGGAATGAATGGATGGAGCACGGTGACTATGACGGCTACTGGCAAGCCCAAAATGTGCCGCAACACCTGACCAAAGTCCGACCCGCGATCATGACAGTCGGCGGCTGGTTCGATGCCGAAGACCTCTACGGGCCGCTGAAAATTTATCAAGCCATCGAAAAGCACAATCCCAACACTTATAACACGCTGGTGATGGGGCCATGGTGTCACGGTTGTTGGAATGAAGCGCGCGGCACCGGCGAAGGGTTGGGCAATGCGCGGTTCGGCTCGCCGACTTCAACCTTTTATCAGGAAAACATCGAACTCCCCTTCTTCAACTATTACCTCAAAGACAAAGGCGAGTTGAAGCTGCCGGAAGCCTATATGTTCGAGACCGGCGCGAATCAATGGAGAACCTTCGCCAACTGGCCGCCGAAAGCGGCGCACATGGAAAGCTTCTATTTGCAGGACGGTGGCAAGCTGGCGTTCGCCGCCCCGAAGACGACGGCGATGGCTTTCGATGAATACATCAGCGACCCGAACAAACCTGTGCCCTTCATCAATCAAACGGCTATCGGCATGACGCAAGAGTACATGACCGACGATCAGCGTTTTGCGGCAACGCGACCCGATGTGTTGGTCTATCAAACCGATGTGCTGACCGAAGACGTGACGATTGCCGGGCCGATCATTGCGACTCTCTACGTTGCAACGACCGGCACGGACGCCGATTACGTGGTCAAGCTGATTGATGTGTTGCCCGATGATACGCCGGACAACTCGCCCAATCCCGCGGGCGTGCGGATGGGCGGCTATCAAATGTTGATTCGCGGCGAACCGTTTCGCGCCAAATATCGCAACAGCTTCTCGAAACCCGAACCGCTAGTTCCCGGTCAAGTGACCAAAATCGAATTCAACTTGCCCGATGCTCTTCACACATTCAAAAAAGGGCATCGCATCATGATTCAGATTCAAAGCTCTTGGTTTCCGCTCACGGATCGCAATCCGCAGAAGTTCGTCAACATCTATAAAGCGACGGAAGCCGATTTTCAAAAGGCGACCCAACGCATCCATCGCTCGGCGCGCTTCGCCTCGCAGTTGAAGTTGCACATTCTGAAGAAAGACGCGGAGTAAGCAAAGCAAGAAGCGGGCGACAGCAAAAGGATAAAACGGCGCGGCAATCATCAGCCGCGCCATTTTCTTTCGCCGCTACGACGCGAGGCGATGTTGCAAAGCGAGCGCCTTGAGTTGGGCATCGAGTTGGGTTTTTGCAGCTTGGTCTTCTCTTCCGCCAGTTGCGCCTCTTCCTTCCGCAGCCGTTCAAGCCGGTCTTCGCCCGCTGCAATCTTTGTCACATAGCGCGAGAGCCGTTGCCTCTCTTCGACGCTTTTGCCGAGCGCGCGCAGGTTGTCGCGCAAACGATTTTGCTCGGCGGTCACAGCATTGATCTCTTGGCGTTTGTCGGCAAGCTGCTTTTCCAGCGCGGCGATTTGGCCTTTGCGTTCGAGCAACTCACCTAACGCCCGCTCCATCTCTGCGCTCAGATACTTCTGTTTGACGAAGATCGCTACCTGATTGCTGGTGAGGTTCGATAGATAATAGCTCGTCTGTTCCGGCAGCTCTTCGCGGATGACAAATTCGGTAGTGGCATTGGGTGCAGCCACGATGCAAAACCGCCGCAGATTTTCCGTCACCTCGACCGGCGCAGGCGTGCAATTGAGGTTGTCTGTTGAACGCAATACAGCCAATCGTCTTGCAATCAACCAGAGTAGCGCAGCCCTGCCCGCCTACCGCACCCAGAGCCGACCTACCGGAAAGCGGCGAGTCGCGTTATCATAATGTCCGATTCGCAGGCGATCTTTTTTATCAAGTTTTTCGACGATCAAAGTAGGGAAAGGGCAGATTCTCATGGATTTGATCCTCACAGAAGTGGAAGTGCGTGTGCTGGGCGCGTTGATCGAAAAGCAGATCTCGACGCCCGAATACTATCCGCTCTCGCTCAATGCTTTGGTCAATGCCTGCAATCAAAAATCGAGCCGCGAGCCGGTCGTGGCTTATGATGAAACGACGGTGATGCGCGCCCTCGACTCGCTGCGCGAAAAGAAACTGCTGTGGTCATTTAAGGGGGCGGACTCGCGGGTCGTTAAATATGGTCATATCTTCGCCGATGCCTTTCGCCTGCACGACCGCGCCGTTGCGGTCATGTGTGTGCTGATGCTCAGAGGCGCGCAAACGCCCGGCGAGATCAAGGCGCGCACCAAACCGCTTTATAACTTTGAGCGGGTTGAAGAGGTGGAAACTGCTTTGCAATCGCTGATCGAGCATGACGCCCAATCCTTAGTGGTGAAGTTGCCGCGTCAGCCGGGCTTCAAAGAGTTCCGTTACGCCCATCTGCTCAGCGGCGCGATTGACATCGCGCAGATCGAAGAGGCGTACAAAGCCGAAGCCGAAACCGGTTCGCGCAGTTCCGGCCTGGGCGAGAAGGTAGCGAAGTTGCAAGAAGAAGTCGAAGGCTTGCGCGGCGATCTCGGCGAGTTGCGACAGCAATTCTTCGACTTCAAAAAGCAGTTTGAATGATGTCACAGTGGGAGAGCTAAAGCGCGCGTCCGACACTCGCCCCATGTGGTCAGGCCGGTCGGCAGCAGTTGCCGAGCGGTTAAAACGCGTTGTCCGCGCTAACAAGGTTTGCTAGACTACGCGCGTTTATTTATCCCGCACTCTCAGGATCACGGGCTTTTTTTCATTAGGTAAAGAAGCGAGAAACCAGCTATGCAACCTCCCCGGGATGTCACTCAATTGCTGGTCAAGTGGAGCCATGGCGACCAAGCCGCCTTCGATGAGTTGATGCCGCTTGTCTACGACACGTTGCGGAAACTGGCTACCAGCTATTTGCGCCGCGAACGCGATAATCACACCCTCGAACCAACGGCCTTGGTACACGAAGCCTATGTCCGTCTCGTTGACCAGCAGACCGATAATTGGCAAAGCCGCGCACAGTTCTTCGGCATGGCCGCCAAGCTGATGCGCAACATCCTCGTAGACTATGCGCGCGAACGCCGCGCGGCCAAACGCGGCGGCGACCCATTTCGCATCTCACTCAGTAAAGCCGACCGCCTCAGTAACAACTCGGATGTCGAACTGATCGCCCTGCACGATGCTTTGAACGAACTGGCGGCGATCAAGCCCAAACATGCAGAGATCATCGAATTGCGCTTCTTCGGCGGCTTGACCATCGAAGAGACGGCAAACGCGATGGGGCTATCACACGCGACGGTCGAGCGCGATTGGGCTTTTGCCCGCGCCTGGTTGCGCCGCGAAATGAAGAAATCATAACCATCATCGGTAGGGCAAAGGAGGGTGAGCCGAGCTATGAGCGAAGCAGACGGCTTCGATGAAGTGGAGAATCTCTTCCATCAAGCGCTCGAACTCGCGCCCGAAGCGCGCGCGCGCTTTCTCGCACAGGTGCGCGACACCAATCCGCAACTCAGTGATGAAGTCGAATCCTTGCTGGCCGCACATACCGAATCGGGAGACTTTTTGGATGCTCCGGCCTATGAAGTGGCGGCCAGTTTGCTGGTTGAGCCGCCGTCGGTCGATCTGACAGGCCGGGTGCTGTCGCATTATCGGGTTCTCGATTTGCTTGGCAAAGGCGGTATGGGCGAGGTCTATCGCGCCCGCGATACCAAACTCAATCGGGAGGTGGCGCTTAAAGTCTTACCGGCAGCCGTCTCGCAGGACAGCGGACGGCTGGCACGCTTCCAACGCGAAGCGCAAGTGTTAGCCTCTTTGAACCATCCCAACATCGCCCTTATCTATGATCTGATCGAAGCCGAAGGCCAGCAGGTGCTGGTGTTGGAGTTGGTCGAAGGCCAGACGTTGGCCGAGCGACTGGAACACGGTAATCTGCCGCTCAGCGAGGCGCTGCGCCTCGCTCTCCAAATCGCCGCCGCGCTGCAAGCCGCCCACAAAAAGGGCATCATTCACCGCGACCTCAAACCCGCCAACATCAAGATCACACCCGAAGGTCACGTCAAGGTTCTCGACTTTGGGTTGGCCAAACAGTTCCATACGACCGGCAAAGAGATTGACCCTGAAGCCCTGACGGTGATGGAGTCCATGACCATTCCGGGCGTCATCGTCGGCACACCGGCCTATATGTCGCCCGAACAAGTGGCCGGAGAGGCCGCCGATGTGCGTTCTGATATCTTTGCTTTCGGGGCAGTCCTCTACGAAATGCTGACTGGCAAGCAAGTCTTCTCCGGCAACTCTGTCGCTGCGCGTTTGCAAGCCGTCCTTACCAGTATCCCGCCTTCGCCTAAGCAGTTGCGCCGCGATGTGCCCGTCGAACTGGCCGAGACGATCCTGAAAGCCTTGCAAAAAGACCCCGATCATCGCCAGCAAACCCTCGAACAATTCTCCGCCGAGTTGACCCACGTTCAGACGCGGATCAACGCGCAAACCACAGGGTTCGTCGCCGCAACGCGGGAACAACTGCGCGAGGTCGGCTGGCATCTACGCCTCTGGCGCGAGGAGAAGCGTCGCCCTCTGTGGCTCGGCTTCGTACTGCTGATGGGGATCATCATCGCCGTCATGGGTTGGCAGATTATCCGTTCGCGCAACGCTGCGCCCGCCGCGCCGCCGCGCATCAACCTCAACGCCACCCCTTATGAATTGGTGCAGCAAGGGCTCGCCCTCTTGAAACGCTATGACAAAGAGGAGAACGTTGAAGCCGCATCACAGGCCTTTCAGACAGCGCTC
>CAYXVU010000143.1:6976-15941 GCA_964468725.1 uncultured Clostridia bacterium | reverse complement strand
AGTGGCTGAATGCAAAGCTTGACATAAAGTAGAGTGGAAGATACCCTACTTGTTTCTGTTTTTAGGTAGATTGCAACATGTTTGAAGCCCTATCAGACAAACTGAGGAAAGTCTTAAAAGACCTGCGTGGGCAGGGTCGTTTGACAGAAACTCATATTGACGCGGCAATGCGCGAAATCCGCATCGCGCTGCTTGAAGCGGATGTGAATTTCAAAGTTGTCAAAGCCTTCATTGATCGGGTGAAAGAGAAGGCGTTAGGGCAAGAGGTTATTGGTTCGCTCTCACCGGCTCAACAGGTTGTCAAAATCGTCTATGACGAAATGGTTGAGATGTTGGGCGGGACGTCAACCCAATTACTCTTTACCAGACAGATTCCAAACGTTGTGATGATCGTCGGGCTGCAAGGCTCAGGTAAGACGACGACGACCGGCAAGCTTTCGAAACTGTTAGCCGAGACACAAAGCCGAAGGCCGTTATTGCTCTCTGTGGACGTATATCGTCCGGCAGCGCGTCAACAGCTCTCGATTATCGCCAAGGCGGTTGGACAAGCTGTCTTCGAGGCACCGGACACCAATGAGCCGCTGGAGTTATGCCGCAGGGCTGTACGTGAATGCCAGCTTGTCGGTTATGACACACTGTTGATTGATACGGCAGGTCGGCTGCATGTTGATGAAGAGTTGATGACAGAGTTGCAGCAGATCAAACAAGAGACCACGCCCTCAGAGATCCTCTTCATTGCCGACTCGATGACCGGACAGGATGCAGTTCGTTCAGCCGAGCAGTTCCATGAGCAAGTCGGCATTACTGGGGTGATTTTAACGAAGATGGATGGCGATACGCGCGGAGGGGCGGCGCTGTCTATTAAAGAGGTCACCGGCCAGCCGATAAAATTCATAGGGGTTGGCGAGAAGTATGATGCCTTAGAGGCCTTCTATCCAGATCGTATCACCCAGCGCATTCTCGGCATGGGCGATGTTCTTTCCCTGATTGAGAAGGTGCAGACGGAAGTCGATCAGGAGAAAGCGCTCGAACTGCAAAAGAGATTGGCGCGCGATCAGTTCACGCTTGAAGATTTTCGCGACCAATTGCGGCAGATGAAGCGCCTCGGCTCGCTCGATAAAATTCTTGATCTGTTGCCGAAGGGGTTATTCGGCGGTTTCCGCATCACTCCTGAGCAGACGGTTGAAATGGAAGGCAAGCTCAAGCTAACGGAAGCGATCATTAACTCGATGACACCGCAGGAGCGAGTCGATCATGCCATTCTCAATGCTTCGCGGCGTAAACGGATTGCCATAGGCAGCGGAACATCGGTTCAGGAAGTGAACCAGATGATTAACGAGTATCTCGATATGCGCAAGATGATGCGCGCAATGACGTCGGGCGGATTGGGCAGCATGATGGGCGGATTAGGTGGCGGGCTATTGGGCGGCGGGTTGCCGGGTTTCGGCGGCGGCAACCGTCGCAAGGCGACGAAACGCCGAAAGAAGAAAAAGAAAAAGTAATTGGCATTTTGGGCTATAATAGGCCATTCATTTTGACTGATTGTTTGAAGCGAATTGCCGGAAAGCTTCCAGTCAGATAAACGGAATTTTGAGAATAGGTAAGCCATTTGGAGGTGTATTTTGCTTTCGATTAGATTGACCAGAATGGGGGCGAAGAAGAAGCCCTTTTATCGTATCGTAGTTGCAGAGAAGCGATCCAAACGCGATGGTCGCTACGTCGAGTCACTTGGTTACTATAACCCTTGTTCCAGTCCGGCTGATGTGAAGATTGATCGGGAGCGGATGAATTACTGGCTAGAGCACGGGGCACAGCCATCGGAGCAGGTTCGCAGCCTGATGAACCAACAGCCTGTCGCCGCGACCCAAGAGTCGTAGCAACATCGTTGTGCCAGCAGGCAGCGTCTCCTGAAAACCAGAGTGTTTGCGGCTGCGCTCCGCGTCTATCACTACAAATGATCTGAGAAGGAGACGTATGAGCGACGTTTCATTACGGGATGTGATCGAGGCGATTGTCAAAGCTCTGGTGGACTATCCTGATGAAGTAACGGTCAAGGAGGTAGATGGCGACGCAACGGTGGTGATTGAGTTGCGCGTCGCACCGAAAGACCTCGGCAAAGTCATCGGGAAACAGGGTCGTACAGCTCGCGCCATGCGAACCCTCTTACGCGCAGCGGGTATGAAACTGAAGAAGCGCTTCGTATTGGAAATTTTGGAATAGTGTCCCGATCCGGCGATCAACCAGTGGACAGTGAAGATGTGGTCATCGCCCGCATCGTAAAGGCGCGCGGTATACGCGGCGAAGTGGCATGTGATATTGAGACGGCCTTTCCGGAACGTTTCGAATCGCTTGAAGAGGTGACGGTGTGGATGCCCAATAACGGGCGGCTTTCGCTGGTTGTCGAAGACGCTTGGTTTCATAAAGACCGGGTGATCTTGAAATTTGTCGGCTATGACACGATGACGGCAGCCGGTTCGTTGGTTGGCGGTCGGTTGGTTATATCTCAAGCCGATGCCTTGCCGCTTGATGCCGATGAGTTCTTCGAATATCAACTGATCGGCTCGGAGGTGATAACGGTAGCGGGCGCTCCGGTCGGAGAGGTCGTAAGCCTGCTCCGAACTGGTGCAACCGATGTTCTGGTGATTCGCGGAGCAGATGGACGCGAGCGGTTAGTGCCTTTTGCGGATGAGATCTGTACCGTTGTTGATGTCGAAAATGGACGCATAACTATCGCGCCGCCGGAAGGGTTATTAGATTTATAAGGACATGGCCAGCGATTGGTCGTCGCGGATGGTGCAAAACGATTGGTCACTCATCATTGGCCGCTGATGACTAGCTTATGCAGTTCGACATCATCACAATTTTTCCGGAGATGTTCCGGGGGGTCTTTGAATTTGGAATTATTCGCCGCGCGATTGAGTCCAACCTGATTCAAGTTCGCTTGCACGACCTGCGTGACTACACGGACGACAAACATCGTCAGGTGGATGATCGGCCCTTCGGCGGCGGCGCAGGCATGGTGATGAAGCCTGAACCGCTATTTCGTGCCGTCGAAGCTTTGCAAGAAGCGATACCGCAGCGAGCCAAGGTCGTCTTGCTGTCGCCGCAAGGTCGCCTCCTCACTCAACAGGTTGCCGCCGAGTTGGCGACAGACCAGCAGGTGATACTGATTTGCGGGCGTTACGAAGGGGTAGATGAACGCGTCGTCGAGCATTTGATCGAAGATGAGATTTCAATCGGCGATTACGTGCTATCAGGCGGTGAAATTCCAGCGATGGTGATAGTCGATGCCGTCACGCGATTGTTACCCGGCGCGCTCGGCTGCGAAGAGTCAGCCGCGCGCGATTCGTTTGTCAACGGCTTGTTGGATTACCCGCACTACACGCGACCGGCCAGCTTTCGCCAATGGCAAGCGCCGGAGGTGCTGCTCGGCGGCCATCACCAAGAGATTGAGAAGTGGCGACGCCGCAAAGCGTTAGAGAAGACTTTGCAACGTCGCCCCGATTTGATAAAAGACAGAACTTTTTCTGCTGCTCAACAGCGCGAGATTGAAGAAGTTTTGCAAGAGATTGATAACACAAAAGAGATCAGCTAACGAGGTAGGGTCATGAACTTAGTCGTCAAATCCGTAGAAGATCATCAACTACGCAAAGACATTCCCAATTTTCAACCCGGCGATACCGTACGGGTTCACGTCAAAATCAGAGAAGGCGATAAAGAGCGCATTCAGGCATTCGAAGGCGTCGTCATTGCGCGTAAGCATGGGGGCGTGCGCGAAACCATCACGGTTCGCAAAACTAGCTTTGGCGTCGGGGTCGAGCGTATCTTCCCTCTGCATGCAACGGTGATTGATCGCATTGACGTTGTGCGCCGTGGCCGCGTGCGTCGCGCCAAACTCTACTACTTGCGGAAACTGCGCGGTAAAAAAGCCCGCATCCGCGAGCGCGATACGCGCGCAACGGCACAAGCGAATGCCGCTGCTGTTACCGCCTCGGTCGTTGTCAAACCGGCACCGGCTGAAAGCCTTGACACGCAGACCGCAAGCGAATCGTAATTTGAATCTCTGACGCAGGCAGGTCGAACCGTTCGGCCTGCCTGCGCTGTTTTTATAGAGGGTCGTGAAGGGTAAGCCAAACCGGTGAAATACACTTCTCTCTTCGTCCTGATTTATACCGTTGCGTTGCTGGCATTGGTCTGTGCGTTTTATTGGCACGGCCTGCGGTCGTATCGCAAGTGAAATTGTCTCTTGATGAAATCGCGCAAAGAATTACTCGAAGAGTTCGTAGCTGCTGATCCGAATGACTCCTTTTCACGCTATGCGCTCGCGTTGGAGCTTGAAAAAGCAGGCAATACGCCGGAAGCGCTCGCGCAGTTGCGTGAGGTATTGACCCGCGATCCAAGCTATGTTGCCACCTATTACCAACTGGGTCGTCTACTTGCCCGTACAGGGGGAACGCAAGAGGCCTGCGAAGTCTATCATCGCGGTCTGGAAGTCGCCAAACAGGCAGGCGACCAGCGCACCCTGAGCGAAATCCAAGAAGCGATTGAATTGCTCAGTTAACTCGCCGCACTTTTTCGCTCCTGCGTTGTTGCAGGAGATTAGCGATCATAAGAAAAGCGCGTCACGCGGCATTTGCCGATCACCTAACCGGCCCGGTCCGCAGATTCCTTGCCACCACTGTTCTTTCTCAGGAGGTTTCGCATGATGAAGGTCAAAGTATTCACTTTCGTGCTTCTTCTCACACTCGTGCAATTGGCTTTTGCCAGCAGTAATCGCGTTCCAACCATCGAGCAGGCGATAGATTTCCAGAGCGCGGGCGGGCCGCGCATTTCACCCGATGGTCGCTATGTGGCCTATCAAGTACAGGAGACCGACTGGAAAGAGAACAGCTTCGAAGGCGAAATCTGGATTGCCGTCACTGCGACCGGCGAACGCTATCAACTGACCAATGCGAAGAAGTCGAGCAGCAGCCCAGCGTGGTCGCCTGATGGCAAACGCCTTGCCTTTATCTCCGACCGCGATGGCAAGCGGCAAATTTATTTAATTGCTCCGACTGGCGGCGAAGCCGTGCAGTTGACGAATTTTGAAACCGGCATCAACGGGTTTGAGTGGTCGCCCGATGGTCGGCGCATCGCGTTTACGGCAAGCGAGCCGGAAACCAAAGCGCAAAAAGATCGCAGAGAAAAATATGGCGATTACGAAGTCGTCAAAAGCGACTACACCTTTACGCATCTGTGGATGATTGAAGTTCCCACCGATGCGAAGTCCGAACGACCGGAAGCGAAGCGTCTCACCGAAGGCACAAGCTTTACCGTTGGCGGCGCGTCGTGGTCGCCCGATTCAACTCGGATTGCGTTTTCAGCGTCGAAAGACGTAGACCTTGAATCCAGCCACAGCTCCGACATCTATGTGCTGACGGTCAGCGACAAGTCCATCAAGAAGATCGTCGATACGCCAAGCCCGGATAACAATCCGGTCTGGTCGCCTGACGGCAAGCAGATCGCCTATACGACCGCCAACGGACGCGAGTTTTTCTACTATGCAAATTTGTTGATTGCTGTTGTCGCCGCAGACGGCGGCACGCCGCACCTGCTTTCAGAAGCCTTTGACGAAAACCCGGGGCTGATTGCGTGGTCGCCCGATGGCATTTATTTTTCGGGCGCACAGAAGACGTATGCACATCTCTTCCGCTTGAATCCGTCAACCAAAGCGATTGACACGGTCAGCCAACCTGCCAAATTGGTTTATGGTCAATTCTCTTTCACCCGCGATTTCAAACAGACGGCCTTTTTGAAGCAAGACGATAAGGATTTCGCGGAAGTCTGCGTTTCTAATGTCAACTCGTTTCAGCCCAAACAACTGACGGCGATGAGCGAGCAGATCAAAGACTTCAAACTTGCCACCCGCGAAGTGATCGAATGGAAGTCTACGGATGGCACGCTCATCGAAGGGATTCTGATCAAGCCTGCGGATTTCGATGCCTCAAAGAAATATCCGCTGCTTGTCGTCATTCACGGCGGCCCGACGGGGATTGATCGGGCAATTGTATCGGCGGATCGCTACTATCCCGTCGAGATGTTTGCCGCCAAAGGCGCGGTGATCTTGCGACCGAACTATCGCGGCTCTGCCGGATACGGAGAGAAGTTTCGCTCGCTCAACGTCCGCAATCTCGGCGTCGGCGACTATTGGGATGTCATCTCCGGCGTTGACCATCTGATTGCGCGTGGCTTTGTTGATAAAGACCGGGTCGGCGCGATGGGATGGAGTCAAGGCGGCTATATCTCTGCTTACATCACAACCTTTAGTGATCGCTTCAAAGCGGTGTCGGTCGGCGCGGGGATTTCGAATTGGGTTACTTACTATGTGAGCACTGACATTCCACCCTTCACCCGCCAGTATTTGAAAGCGACGCCTTGGGATGATCCGGAAATTTACGCGAAGACTTCGCCGATGACGCATGTGAAAAATGCCAAGACGCCGACCTTAATCCAACACGGCGAATTCGATAGGCGTGTGCCGATTCCGAACGCTTATGAATTGCATCAAGCCCTCGAAGATCGCGGCGTGCCGGTGAAACTGATCGTCTACAAAGGCTTCGGCCATGGGATTAACAAACCCAAACAGATGCGCGCCGTAATGGAGCACAACTATGATTGGTTCAGCCGCTGGATTTGGGGCGAGATAGCGGCTGATAGCGCGAAGGCGAATTAGCCCGGAAACAGCGAAGGGCAACGATAATGGAGGTGCTTATGAGAGAGGATTTATCACGATTCCGGGATGCCGTTCAGGGGCTTGAGGCCGGTGACTTTTCACGCCTTGAGCTGCTGTTTACCGACGACTCGCCTGCTAATGACCGCCGCTGTCCTATCATCGAGTGGTACGAAGAAGGATTGTTTGCTGATGAACCGGCAGCGCTCGAAGAAGCCTTAACCTGTGCCTGTTTTCTGGGCTGCACTGGCGTTGCCGATTATTTGCTAGAGCAGGGCGTTGATGGGTCAGCAGGAACCCGCACAGGATTGAGCGGGTTCCATTGGGCGGCGAATCGCGGGCAACTGGAAACGGTGCGGCTGCTGATTCGCCGCAACCTGCCGATGGAGCCCCGCAATATGTACGGCGGGACGGTTCTCGGTACGGCTGTCTGGTCAGCAATCAACGAACCCAGAGGCGAGCAACTTTGCATCATCGAAGAATTGATTGCTGCGGGGGCTAGTCTTGAGGGGGCGGACTATCCCACTGGAAACGAGCGAATTGACGCCGTATTACGGCCTCATAAAGAGCCATTCTAAACCGCGTGAATTTATATCTGGCGTTCTGCGACCATGAAGCGCCACTCTTCGCTGTCCCTTTGTTCTTTATGCCGCTGTGGCGAACCTGCTTTCGATCACACCAAAAGACGAACGGCTATCGTACAACCAAGCCGTCCCGTATCGCCGAATGCACTTGAAAATTGTCATCAAAGACGATCAAGTCTGCCCGCTTGCCTGTTTCAATCGAACCGTATTGGTCGGCGATACCGGCAGCGCGGGCGGGCGTCTCGGTCGCCATACGAACCGTTTCAGGAAGCGGTACTCCAAGGCTAACGAAATTCTTCAACGCCTCACGCATGGTGATGACCGAACCGGCTATCGCGCCGCGCGCTGCGCCTTCGACGAGCGCAGTCTTCCCATTGGCTACCGAAATCTTATCGCCCCATACCATGTATTCGCCGTCACCCAAACCCGTTGGCATGATCGCGTCACTAATGAGGGCGAGCCGAGCTGCGCTCTTTGCCTTATGCATCAACTGTAACATCAGCGGGTGGACATGATGAAAATCGGCGATGCAATCCATCGTGACCTCCGGGTGCACCAGCCCCCACCCGACCGCGCCGGGACGGCGATGATGCAGCGAATCGAGCGCATTCGGGAAATGGGTAATATGATATGCGCCCGCTGCCAATGCCCGGTCGAGCGTCTCTGGATCGGCTTGCGTGTGACCCATGAAGACGCGCACGCCGCTTGCTGAAAGCGTGCGCGTCAATTCGATTCCGCCTGGGATTTCCGGCGCAAGCGTCATCAGTCGCGGATAGGCAAGCGGTGAAGGATTGGTTCGGTGGCCGATAAAAATTTCGAGCCTGTGCGGATTGCCGTCATAGGTTCTGAAATGGCGACGTTGCAGTGCGCCGCAACGTTGTTCGCTGACAAACGGCCCTTCGAAATGGATGCCGAGAATTCGCGCTTGCGCAAGGGGTGAGTCGCAAGAGGCTTCGATGCAGGCTTCGACGGTCGCCATCGCGCGTCGGTAACCATCATCATCGGCTGGCACAAAGGTGGCGAAATAGCCGGTCACGCCTTCTGCCAGCAGGAACTCCGAAAGTCGCTTTAGCCCCTCTTCATCGGTGTTCTGCACATCAATGCCAACCGAGCCATGTAAGTGAATATCAATCATACCCGGCGCAAGGTACTGTCCGGCGAGATCAACCTTTTCGCTTGCGCTCAGCCCGACGGGCGCGTCATGGTGGTTGAAAACAT
This sequence comes from uncultured Clostridia bacterium, assembly GCA_964468725.1. Lineage (GTDB taxonomy): Bacteria > Acidobacteriota > Blastocatellia > UBA7656 > UBA7656 > CAYXVU01. Next base: position 7,430 of record CAYXVU010000143.1, on the reverse strand, counting down.
CAGCAATTCGCTGTTCCCGAATCCCTACGCCGCCGCGTTGGATGCGGTCATTGAGGACGACTTGTGCATTGTGTAAGACGAGTTGGCTCATACCATCAGCGACCTTCACTCTTCGGCCTTCAATCTTTGACGCGCTTTTGTTCTGCGATAGGTTTCGATCATGAGGAGCAGCCACGCGCCGCCAACCAAGTATGCGCCGATGACATCGCTTGGCCAATGCGCCCCCAGATAAACGCGCGATACGCCGATTGAGACAAGCGGCAGACTAAAGATGAGCAACAAAGCACGACGCCACCTGCCGGGCTTGAGCAGCACGTAGAGCAGGAATAAGAGAAAACCGAAGTAGCTGACATAGAAGAAGACATGCCCCGAAGGAAAACTTTCATGGCGAAACTGGCCGAATACCTGAACGGCGGAGATCGTCGGGCGCGGGCGATCTACTACGGCTTTCATC
>CAYXVU010000143.1:0-6966 GCA_964468725.1 uncultured Clostridia bacterium | reverse complement strand
CTCCAATACCGTGCCCAACCCGACGCCCGACACCCAAATCAGCCCTTCAAGACGAAGCTGTTTCACTACCAGCGCGCTGCCCGTCAGCGTTACCATCACCCATGGAACCAAACCGTTGCCCAGAACCGAGACGGCTGTCATAACCGTTTTGAAGCCGGGAATCGAAATCGCTTGAATCGAGCGTGCCAGTTCGACATCCCAACCGAAATACGCATACCGATAGGCAAGTACGGCAAGGATACTGTAAAGCGCGAGAGTCGTGGCCAGCACGATTTCTGCCCAGCGAGCGCGAATCAACGCGCGCCGCGAGGGGACAGTGATTTCGCTTTCACCATCTCTGTTGTCAATTGCGTCCATAGCTTCATCCATGAGGGAATCGTTTCTGCGCGCACTCGGAATTCGCCAAACCTTCATTGCCCGGCTGACGTATTGCCGAGATGGTAACACGAATTGCGATTTCCGGGCAGGAGAAGAGCAGCGATGAGCATCCGCAAACCGACGAAAAAGAGAGCGGTCTGTAGAAGATTCATCCCTGCCATGCGATACTTCAGCCGATGAAAGAGAGTTGAATTCACAAGCGATGTGCAGATGCGGCGCAAGCTGAAGGTTGAGAACCGGCGCATTGAGTTACCCTGTGGCGTTCAACCTGCAACCAATGATTGACTTGAAGCTATGAAATTTCTTTCGGTAGGCGCGTTCTGGTGGTTGTTACTGAGCGCCGTCATCATCTTCTTTTACCTGCTCAAAATCAAACGCCAACGCCGCGTTGTTCCCAGCGTGTTTTTGTGGCAACGCGCGCTTGACGATTTGGAAGCCAATACCCCTTTCAAAAGGCTCCGCCGCAGCCTCTTGATGCTGTTGCAACTCATTGCGCTCGCCGCTCTGGTCTTGGCGCTGGCTCGCCCTCTCTTGACGACGCGCGCACTGGCTGCGGGTAACAGCGTGATTGTGATTGATGCGACGGCAAGCATGAGCGCGCGCGATGAAGATGGCAAAACGCGGCTTGAACGCGCCAAACAACTGGCGCTCGAAATGGTTGATAGCCTGTCTGGCGATGAGCGTGCCGCGATCATCGAGAGTGCCGCGCGCGTCACGGTGCGCAGCGCCCTCACATCAGATCGCGCGGCGCTGGCGTCGGCAATCGGCGCAATCACTGAAACGGATGTGGCAGGCAATCTCGCCGACGCGCTCCAACTCGCCAGCCAAATCGCAAAAGCCGAGCGCGATGCCAACCTCGTCATTATTAGCGATGGCAGCGGCCCCGGCACCGCAGCTCGCTCGCCATCTTCGACTGCGACCTCTGTGAATCTTTCGGCTGCGCGCCAAGTTGGTGTTCGCTTCGTGCAGGTCGGAAAGCGCGCGGAGAATGTGGGGATTGTCGCCTTGAATTCGCGGCCTTCTCCTTCCGGCAATCGCCATGAGTTGTTCGCTTCCGTTGCTAATTTCAGCGAGCAGTCGCGCACGATCAGCCTCGAACTTCGACTCGACAATCAGTTGGTAGACGCGCGGGCGGTGAGTGTGGAAGCGAAGGGACGCGCGGCTCTGATCTTTGATGGGCTGCCGGAAAGTGGAGGGCTTGTAGAGGTAAAACTAGTTAGCGATGATGATCTGGCAAGCGACGACCTTGCGTACGCCTTTCTACCGGGCGCGCAACTGCCGCGCGTAGCCGTGAGCAGCGACAATCCCTTTGTGATTCGGGCGCTTGCGGTCAACAGCAGTCTGGATGTGCGCAGATTGGATGCCATCAGCGACCTCTCACAGGTTGACTGCATCGTCAGCGAAGGCGCGATTCGACAAGATGTTCTGGACAGCAAAAAACCGATTTTAGCCATTCATCCCGCCGACGTTGCTGGGCTGTGGCAAACCATCAGCGAGCGTCAGCAACCTCACATCGCATCCATTGATCGCGCCCATCCTGTGAATGCCTATCTGAGCTACGCCGACCTTCATCTTGAGAGCGTGCCCGAACGCACTGCCGCCGCTTGGTTGCGGCCTGTCGTTGGCAGTGCGACCGGCGGCCTGATCTTTGCCGGTGAAAACGAAGGCCGCCGCGCGGTGATGCTGAGCTTTGATTTAGCGAAGAGTGATTTGCCTTTGAAAGTTGAGTTCCCGATCTTGCTTGCTAACTCGATTGGATGGCTGACGGGAGGCGGGCAGGCTTCCGAAGAACGCGTTGTGCGCGCCGGTCAGCCCATCACCTTGCGCACAGCAGCGGCGAATGTAAGTCTGAAAACGCCCGACGGAGAGACGCGTGAAGTTGAGACGCGCGATGGCCTCGCCGTCTTTGCGGACACGATGCGGGCTGGGCTGTATCAGGCAGAGGGCGTGCAACCGTTTGCCGTCAGTTTGCTGAGCGAAGCCGAATCGGATACTGCGCCGCGCGATTCGATTCAAACGCGCGAGGGCGTAGTGAGCGGGCAAGCTGAGGACTTCAACGCGGAACGCGAAGTCTGGAAGTGGGCAGCGATCTTGGCGCTTGCCGTATTGGCATTCGAGTGGTGGGTGTATCACAGGCGAGTCGCCTCATAAGGCAGATATCCGTTGCCCGTTATCAAAAACCGACCGGCAATCGCCATCTGCCAAGCGATATGCGACAACGGATAGCAGACAACCGATGGGAATCGAGTTTACCAATGCGGGGGCGTTGATTCTTCTGCTGCTGATTCCGGCAGCGATCTATTTGGCGCGCCATAGTCTGGCGAATCTCTCACGCGGGCGCGCGTGGGCAGCGATTCTGGCGCGCTCTCTGCTCGTCTTGCTATGCGTGCTGGCGCTTGCCGGATTACGCTTACGAAGTTCATCGCGCGATGTTGCGGTGATGTTTCTAGTAGATGTGTCATCGAGTGTGGCGCAGGAGGAGCAGCGCACAGCCATTGACTTCATCAACCGCGAAATCGAGCGCGCGGGGTCGCGCGATTACCTCTGTGTCATCGCCTTTGGGCGTGATGCTGCCGTTGAACTTGCGCCAACGCGCAAAGAGTTGCTCGGCAATTGGCGGCTGTCAGAGATCAGTTCGAATCCGCCGCGCGACTATACAAATTTTGCGGGCGCGTTGCGTCTGGCAGCGGCGCTTGTTCCCGAAGATGCCTCCGGGCGTATCGTGCTGATTTCTGATGGCAACGAAAATCTCGAAAGCGCGCTCCGTGAAGCGCCTTTGTTGCGCGCCGAAGCCATCGCTGTCTACACGCGCGCGCTACGCACGGTCAGCGAAGGTGCGGGGCAACATCAAGAGGTCGCGGTGCGCGAATTGAACGCCCCGGAGATGGCCGCCGAAGGCGAGTCTTTCGATTTGAAGGTTGCGGTTGACAGTACGCTGGATACGACTGCCACCTTGCGTGTCTTTCGTAATGATTCATTGGTCGCTGAACGCCAGGTCGAGTTGACGGCGGCGGGCGAGAACGTCTTTGTGTTGCCGCAGCGCAACGAAGAGAAGGGCTTTTATACCTACCGCGCCGAAGTCGAAGCACTCGGCGCCGATAGCTTCAAACAGAACAATGCGCGCGAAGCCTTTACCGTTGTGCAGGGTCGCCCGAAAACGCTCTATCTGTATGGGGACACGCAGCCCTCACCGGCGATGCTGCGGGTGCTAGCAGAAGGCAGTTTTGCCGCTACCGTGCGCTCGTATCAAAGCGTGCCGATCAGCTTGGCAGGCTTTCAGGACTATGACCTCGTCGTCTTCGATAATGTTCCGGCTGCGGCGCTCACCAAGAATCAGATGAAGATGGTGCAAAGCTATGTGCGCGATCTTGGCGGCGGGTTCATGATGATTGGCGGCGATCAAAGTTTCGGGCCGGGGGGATATTACAAAACCCCGATTGAGGAGACGTTGCCGGTATCGTTGGATGTACGGCAGAAGAAACATTTTCCGAGCCTCGCCATTGCTCTGGTAATGGATAAGTCCGGCTCAATGTCCGGGCAGAAGATGGAACTGGCTGCTGAAGCCGCTTCTGCGACCGTAGACTTTTTGTCAGACCGCGATTCGGTTGGTGTGATCGCTTTCGATGGTCAAGCAACGGAAGTCGTGGAGCTGACAAAAGTCGAAAATAAGAGAGCGATCATTGATCGAATCAACGCGATTGCTGCTGACGGCGGAACCAATATCTATCCCGGTTTGCAGATGGCTTACGAGCGGCTGTCACAAAGCGACGCACAGATCAAACATATCATTCTGCTTTCGGATGGAATGAGCGAAGGGCCGAACCCCGCATCGGTTGCCAAAGCGATCTCCGATGCAGGAATGACGCTGACCAGCGTGGCGATTGAACCGGGCGCAGACATTCAAACCATGCAGTCGCTCGCCAAAATTGGCGGCGGGCGATTTTATGCGACCGATAGCCCGGAGAGTTTCCCGCGCATCTTTACCAGCGAAGCCTTTCTTGCATCGCGCGAGACGATTATTGAAGAGCCGTTTGTGCCCAAACTGGTGCGCCCGACGCAGGCGACTAACGGCATTGATTGGAATACCGCGCCGCAATTGAACGGCTACGTTGGTACTGCCGAACGAGATTCGGTGCAGTCACCGGCGATCACTTCGCTCTTCACCCACAAAGATGATCCACTCTATGCCATCTGGCAATATGGACTCGGTCGGTCGGCGGCGTTTACTGCGGATGCCAAGCCACGCTGGGCTGCCGGGTGGATGGGGTGGACCGGCTTCGGACAATTTTGGACGCAGGCGCTCAGAGAGACGCTGAGGCGTGAAGGCGCAAGCGACCTGACGCCGCGTGTCGAAGTCAATACCGGATCGGGTCGCGTCATCGTTGAGGCGGTTACCCCCGAAGGTCGCTATAAAAACAACCTACGCTTGCGCGCTCATATTGTCGCGCCGGATTTGTCGGCCTCGGATATTCCGTTGGAACAAACGGAAGCTGGCCGTTACGAAGGTCAATTTGCGGCGACGGCGCGCGGCGCATACTTAGTGAGCATCAGCGAGGAGGGCGGTCAGAGCGCGCCGGTTGCCGGAGCCGTAAATTCTTACTCGCCGGAATTCAGCATCGCCGATGCAGATGCGAATCTGCTGGCGGAAGTGAGCGAAGCGACGGGCGGGCAGATGATGAGCGAGACGGCAGACAATTCGTTGAACCTCTTTGAACCGCAGCGGACGAAGACCAAACCGCATGAGATTTGGTCTTTGCTGTTGCTGCTGGCCTTATGGTTGTTGCTCATTGATGTCGGCATTCGTCGGTTGCACCTTACGCGAGAGCAATTCGAGGAGGCACGGGATTGGATATGGGCGAGAGTGCGGCGCGCTAAGGTTTTGGAAACAGAGGAAGCCACTGCTTCGCTCGGCCAGTTGAAAGCCTCACGTCGTCGCGTGCGACTAAGCGGCGCGGCGGCAACGCCGACGAATACAGAGAGCAAGGCTGCGAGAGAGTCAGAAGCGCAAGCTGGTTTGATGCGAGAAGAGGCGGGGATAGCAGCAGTGCGGATGGCAGCCAGCACACTGGCAAGTGAACCGAGTGCAGAAGACAAGCCCGCAGAAGCGACTCGCCCATTGGCCAGCAAATTACTTGAAGCCCGACGCAAAAGAAGAGAATAGAGAGCTTCAGATTTTGTTGAGCCGAAGCTGAAAATTTCAGTTTTCAGAATCAGGAATAAGGAGTATAGTCACCACTGAATAGTCAGCCCCTACACCACACAATTCAATAAAACGAAGTCGAAGAAGCACGCGAGCGAGCGTGGGCCTTGGCCAATTGGGTGCGCCCCTCAAGCGCAAAGAACTATCAAACCGCAAGCTATGTTGGGTACAGTCTTCTTATTGCAGTGTGGCGAAGCTATCGCAATTACTCTGGTGTTGGCCTATTTTTATAGAGCCTATCGCCAGAACTACCTCAAGCTATGGGCGCAGAGTTGGTTCGCCTATGTGATCTTGTTGGCAAACGCCGTATCGAGCGTCTATCTGTACCCGCACTTCAGCCACCATAGCCTGCTGCGTTGGGGCGTTCTGCTGCTCTCTCTGCTGGTCGGATACGGACAGATAATCTGGCTGCTCTTCGGCGCATATGAGATAGCGACTGGCAGGCTCAGTTCGGTGAAATGGTTGCGGATTTGTTTGGGGAGCGGGGCCACTCTCGCTGTGGGAACCAGCCTGATGACGGTGATCCAACCGGAGTTTACCGATTCGCGGTTTCTATGGCCGGTGGGCGTTCGCTGCCTGATTGCTGGAGTGGTCTTATTGGGGGGCGCGTTTTTGATTCTGCGCCACTCAAAAAAAGGTCGCATCGGCCATCGGCTGGTTGGCTGGGCCTTTGTCGCCTTCAGCTTCTACCAACTCTTCTATGTCGCTTTTGTGTTGCGGTTGCTAACCGAGCTGCCCGATTTGCGTCACTTCAGTTTAGTGAATGTTCTGATTCAGTCTCTGATGGGGTTGGGTTTGGTGGTTTGGATGCTCGAAGAAGAGCGCGCCAAAGCAGACGCCGCTGCCGGAGCTTTGCGCGAAAGCGAAGCTCTCTTTCGCACTTTGGCGGAGGATTCGGCAGCCTCGATCATCATCCACAATGTGAAGCGCGTGCTGTATATGAATCCGGCGACAGAAAAGGTAACCGGATATACGCAGCTGGAATTGACCGGTCAAGACCCTTTTATTCTGGTTCACCCGGATCATCGTGACGCGATGCGTCAACGCGGCATTGCGCGGATGCGGGGCGAAACGCTATCGGCGCATTACGAGATGAAGATCATGACCAAGTCGGGCGAAGCACGATGGGCCAGCAATACGGCATCCCTGATTCGCTTCAAAGATGAATCGGCGGTGCTCTTGACCTCCTTCGATATTACGCAACGTCGGCGCATTGAAGAGTCCTTACGCCAAAGCGAAGCGCGCAATCGCGCTTTGATCGAAGCGATCCCGGATTTAATGTTTTTGCATAGCGGAGACGGAACGACTTTGGATGTTCGAGTCTCTGATCCGCTCGATTTGGTCGAGCCGCCTGAACACCTGATTGGCAAGAACATCAAAGAATTTTT
>CAYXVU010000142.1:0-15961 GCA_964468725.1 uncultured Clostridia bacterium | reverse complement strand
CGATCTATATGGGCGCGGCCAGTCAACCGCCGGTTGAGGTGATGGGCTTCAAAGCGGTGGTCGCCGAACGCGGGCGCGACCATCCCGCCGCGCGCTTGGTCGAACAACCCGATGCCAATCAAAAAGCTTGGGAGCAGATGCCTGCCATTACGCTGCCGGAAGTCATCACCAGCACGAAGGCGGGCGCGACGGTTGTGTTGTCAGCGGTCAGCGTGAAAGATAAGAGCCGCGTCGTTCCCTTACTGGTCGAGCAACGATACGGGCGGGGGCGGTCGCTGGCCTTGACCGCTGCGGATACCTGGCGTTGGCGCATGCTGTTGGAGTCGAAGAACAAATCGTTCGAGACGTTTTGGAAAAACCTCTTGCGCTATCTGGTCGAATCCGTGCGTCGTAAAGTTGAAGCCGCGCCGGAGCGCAGCTTTTACGGACGCGGCGAGGCGGCGAAGATTCGCGTCGAAATCGGCGACGAAAAGTTTTTACACGTCCCTGATGCCGAGGTGACAGCGAAGGTCTTTGCGCCTTCGGGCAAATCGGTTGAAGTGGCGATGAAACAGGTGACCGAAGGCGGCTTTGAAGGATTTGCCGGAACGGTGGCTCCCGATGAAGACGGACTCTATCGCGTTGAAGTCAATGCCAAGCGCGGCAAGTCTGTCAAATCGGTTGCCGGTCAACCTCTCGGCGCGGCACAGACCAGTTTCATCGTCGGCGCAATCAATTACGAAGCGCGCGAGGCGGCGCTCAATCGGGAAACGCTCTCGCGGGCGGCGAGCGATACGGGCGGCAAGTATTACACGCTCGATCAGCTTGATGAATTAGCCGAAGATTTGACCCATGTCGAAAGCGCCAGCTCGCAACGCGTGGCCTATGATTTGTGGGATATGCCAATCAATTTTCTGCTGGCCATCGCGCTTGCCTCCATCGAGTGGTTCATTCGCAAGCGCAAAGGGCTGGCCTAACCCCGTTCAAGGTGATGATGAAACCAACCCGATTTGCCTCCACGCTGTTGCTGATCTGTGTCTTGCTTTGCGCCTGCGGCCATAGCGCTGCGCCGCAATCGCCATCATCGAGCGCCGCATCGGCACAGGCCGAGGCGAGTAAACCGCAACGCGCGACGGTTGACCCGAAGAAGTTCGCCATCATCGTCTCCGGCGTGGGCGGGGAGGAAGCCTATACGAAGAAATTCACTACACAGGCTTCGCAAATCTATGACGCCTTCACCAACAAATTGGGCTTCGATGAAAAGCAAGTCTATCTGCTGACGGAAAACGCAACGGGCGGCCCGGAGAACGGTAACATCACCAACATTGCGCGTTCGACTGCTGATGAAGTTCGCAAAGCCCTGACGGCTATCAAAGCGGCGGCAACGGCAGAGAGTTTCATCGCCCTCATTTTGATCGGGCATGGTTCATTCGACGGGCAGCAAGCGAAGTTCAATCTGGTCGGCCCCGACCTGACGACGAAAGATTACGCCAGCTTACTGGATGGCTTGCCGACGCGGCGCATCGTCGTCGTCAATACGGCCAGTTCGTCGGGCGAATTCATCAAACCGCTGTCGAGCAAAGACCGCGTCCTGATTACCGCCACTCGCAGCGGCAATGAGCAAAATGTCACCATCTTTGCCGAGCACTTCATTACTGCACTCACTTCGCAGTCTGCCGATTTGGATAAGAGCGGGCGCACCTCGTTGATGGAACTCTTCACGTATGCCAGCAAACAGACAGCGGATTGGTATAAGCAGAAGACCCGCTTGGCAACCGAGCATGCTTTGATTGACGATAATGGAGACGGCGTCGGCCACGAAGAAGGAACCGGCGGCGACGGAGGGTTGGCGCGGACGACCTATTTCGATTCGAAGACGCTTGAAGAAGCCAACGCCGATGCCGAAGTCTTCAAATTGCTGGAAGATCGCCAGCGGCTCGAACAAGAGATCGAAAAACTCAAAGCGCGCAAAGATGAGATGAAAGCCGAAGAGTACGAAGCGGAACTCGAACGCTTGCTCGTCGAACTGGCGACCACCAATCAAAAGATCAAGGCGCGAAAGAAACAGTGAGAGGCTACGCGCTCGGCAATCGGGCCTCACCCGTCGCGGCGCGGCAGATTTTTACTCCTTTCGACCAAAAGAAGGAACTCTTTGCGATAGCCATCCTTGTCTTCACCCACCGCTTGTCGGGCCAACGTCAAACAATTGTCGTGCGAGGCTTGCGCCTTGAATTTCGAGTCTCTGAGCAGCAGTCCAAACTCTGCGACGGCAGCGGCGAATTTGAAGTTTGCGGACGCGGCATCTAAGGGTTGGTGCTGATCGCTGACGGTCACCGACGCGATGCGGCTGTTATCGGCGCGCGGGTGTTTGTAGCGCATTTTGACGCGCAGTACTTCATCAATCGCATAGGCTTCTGGTTTCACAGTTCGGGTTTGATATTTCAAGTCTTCGACTTTTGGCAGCGTGGCTGCTGTGTCGGCAGGGATAACTTCATAGAGCGCCGTGACCGCGTGTCTTGCGACCTACAAGGCGGCGGCCTTTACCTGTCTCTCACAAGTTGCTCTGAGCAGGCGTTCTTCGTGTATCGCTGATGCGCGTGCCGAACGAAGTGCGCGATTGTGACCGCTCGCGTATGCGTTGTTGCCACTGACTGCGCGGCGTCTCTTCTTCGTCGAGTTGATTGAGCACTTCGGTCAGGGTTTCGCCTCCCAAATTGCGCATCTTGAAATAGAGCAGCGCGTTGAGGGCGGCAATCAGCGGCGTGAAGAGAATGTTGAAGGTGACCGACACCAGTTGCCCTCCGGACGCCGTAATCTCTTTGGCGTAGGGTATGCCTGACAGTTTGGTTGTCAGACCTAATATGACGCCGACCGTGATCGAGGTGAGCAGCGGCAGCGACCACTGCACAACGATGGTTCCCAAAACTGTCAAACGCGAACGCCGAGTCAACTCTTTCGAACGACGCATGGCAGCGCGACCTTTCAGATTTTCCATCATCAAGACCGGCGCATAGAGCGCATAATTGACAAAGAGGATGACGCCCGGAATGACACACAAAATGAGGCCGAGAAAACAGACGAACGATACCATCATGCTGGTCTTGACCAGCGGCCAGAACCGCTTCTTCAGCGCCGCATAGATAGAACGCAACTGAATGGGGCGCAACGGGGTGAGCATCAGTTGCGTGACCATGCGAATCGTCATGCCTGCTAGAATCGAAGCGGCAAAGAAGTTCACAAAGAAAGCGACCAGACCGAGCGACCCAGTCAAGATGTTCATCGTCAGCGGGGAAAACACCTCTTTGGCTTTGAAGACCTCAAGGGTGATGCCGACGAACTGAAGCAAGAGGATCGGCGCGTGTGTGAGAATCGAAACTTTGAAGAATTTCGGGAAGCGTTCAGCGTAAAACATCAGAGCGCGGCGCACCAACGCGCCAGTGCCTTCGGCGCTGGCACGCAAGGCGGCGGCAAATCCGGCGGCGCTCGCCGGGCGCGCTGCCGGGTCTTTGGCAAGCGAGGCGAGCACCAGTCTTTCGACGCGCTTGGAAATCTTCGAATTCTTTTCTCTGAGTGAAGGCGGCGCAACCTCTACGTGCAAACGCATCAGAGTCATCATCTCGCCTTTGAAAGGCGGCACGCCGCACAACATCTGGTAAGCAATCACGCCGAGACTGTAAATATCCGACCGCGTATCGAGGGCATCGCCTCGACACTGTTCGGGCGACATATAGATCGGCGTGCCCAATATCGAACCGACGCGCGTCAATCCGTCGGCGGGCGCGGTCACCTGTGCCGGATGGAGGTCTTGCGTCGGCTCGTTGAGAATGCGCGTCGCATCCCTCTCTTGGCTTGGAGGGGTGAGCAGGCGCGTATCGGAATCTTCCGCTGCCATCGGCGGTTGTATGCGCGTCTGCTCTTCGACCAGGGTAGTAGCCTGTTGAATGCGGGTTTCGTTTTCGTTGCCCGCAACAGCCGGATCGGTTGACTGAACGAAGATGCGGGTCTGTTCCTCTTCGCGGGCAGCGGCGGAGGGCGAGTCGGATGAGGGCGTAGCGGCTGTTCGACTGCCGGGATGGGAGATGAACTGTGCATCCGGTCGCAGCAAGGGGGGAAGGGAACTGGCTTCAGCATTTTCCCCATCGGAGTTTGCCGTCATCGCCTCGCCAACCAAAGGCGCAGTCGGTTCGGCCAGTTTGGCCAATCCGAAATCCAGAACTTTGACGGTGTAGCCGCCGCGCCGATTCGGTTCCAGCCAGATGTTGTCGGGCTTCAAATCCCGATGAATGATGCCCTGCCGATGGGCTTCATCAACTGCCGAGCAGGCTTGCTCCAAAATATCAATCACCCAGGCGAGCGACAGTTGCGACTCTTCGGCTAAGACTTCGGCCAGCGTGCAGCCGTCCAAATACTCCATCACTAAGTAAGCGACCTGTCCCGATGGGGTGTGGGCAAAACCGAAATCGGTGACATCCACAACGTTGGGATGGCGCAAGCGGCCTGCGGCTTTGGCTTCGCGGCGAAAGCGTTCGACAAACTCATCCTGGTTCATGAACTGCGGCGCGATGACTTTGAGCGCGACCGGGCGACCAGTGCCGAGATGGGTTGCATAGTAGACAGACCCCATGCCGCCTTTGCCGAGTTCTTGCTCGATGCGGTATTTGTCATCGAGTATCTGTCCTGTGATATTTGCCAATGTCATGGGTTTGAGCCGATTGGGACGAGCAAGGCAAATCGCGGCTGACAGGCAGGTAGATTGGCTTTGCTCGTATGCGGCGGCGCAGCGGAAAGTCGAGCTTACCGTCGCTGCCGATGCAATGAATGATCGACCACTTCGATCATCGCTTGGGTGTTCAAGTCGCCGCCGAGAAATTCATTGATCTTGGCAAGGCTGGGTTGCGCGTCGGTCAAGGTTTCGTTGTAGCTGATATAGATGACATCCATATTGGGTTGTGCGGCAAGCCAGGCCTCAATCTCTTTGAGGTGTTTCTCGAAGAGGTTGGCCATCACCTCATCGCTGACCTTATCGGTTGGCTCGCCTCTGCGAATGAGCATCTGTTTTTGCGATGCCAGAATTTCCCCCATCTTGCGGCGCATGAAGATGATCTTGTAATGATGCTCAGACGGCAGATGTTTGAGCAACGCGGAGATAGCTTTGATAACTTTGCCTTTGGCTTCGCCGACCCAAGAATTATCTTTGGCTAGCTCTTTGATCTTTTCGACTTCCAAATAGCCTTTGGGATTATCTTCATCGGCTTGTCGAAGGTTATCGGTGACCGGCTCGATACCACCCGCCGCCAACATCTTCATCATCATCGAAGTCCCCGAACGCGGCAGCCCGGAAACGATGGTTATGATTTCCTGATTCATAGCCGAAGCATTATTCCATTTTTACCCACGACCGGCAAAGTTGAACCTTCAAGAAGAGCGCCGATCAGACGACCACATCAGACTACTTTATTCTCGAAAAGAGTTGCACGCGGATGGCAAAGTTAAACGCGAAGGCGATTGATTGATCGCTGAAACCCTGTCGCATCTGCGTGTGTCTGTACCCGACTTCTCTCTGCCCAACTCTACGAGAGGGAAGACAGAGAGGCTCTCGCCATGAACGCTTTCCTTTACCGGCCAGTTCATTTGCAGATGGATTGCAGAGCCGGATTACCAGAGCAGTTTCACGGCAAACTGAATCTCCCGCGCTTCATTGATCGTGCGAACCGGCCGGGTCGCAGCCGGATTGGGCTGACCGCTGGCATCCGTGAAGATGAAACTCGCAGAGGTTGCGTTTTGCACGTTGCCTGGCAGATCGAAATTGGGATGATTCAAGGCATTGAAGAACTCGACCCTCAGTTGAATGCGGAATCCTTCCGACAGATGAGTGATGCGCCAGTCTTTCATCAGCGAAATGTCAACATTCGAAAAGCCCGGCCCGATCAGCGTATTTCTGCCGAGATTGCCGAAGAACCCTGCGGGCGGCAACTCGAAGGCGTTCGGGTCGTACCATTGCTCAGGCTTACCGGTGATCGGATTGTTAGAGTACCCCGGCTTGAGGTTCGGGCGATCAACCGTCGTTGCCGTCGCTCCCGCAACCCCGCTGCGCGAATTGTTGAACGAAATCAGCGGCGTGAAGGGATGCCCCGATGCCAATGTCAGGATGCCGCTAAGTGACCAGCCGCCAAATAGCCCATCCATCCATCCTGCGCGAGCGCCGCCAAATCTGCGACCCCGGCCAAACGGCACATCCCAAAGACAACTGAGCGCCAAGTTATGGCGCACGTCAAACGCGCCCAGCCCTTTGTCGAGCGCCAGATTGTCCGAGTCCATGCGAATCTTCGGGCCGCCCGAAATCTCTGTAAAAGAGATGGCCGGAGGCGCTTCGTCTATCGCTTTGGAAAAGGTGTAGCTGCCGAGCAGCGTGAATCCCTGTGCGAAGCGCTTATTGAGGCTCACCTGCAAGCTGTCATACCAAGCGCTGGCATCGGTCGCAAAGAGCGTCAAGCTGCCGACATTGGGATTGCGCTTCGGCGCATTGGCCGGAAAGAAGGTGCGACCATCGGCGAGGATTTGCGGGACGCGCGTATTTAACTCTCGTCGGGAAACCTGATGCACTCCTCGCGTCCCGCCGTAGGCGAGACTCAATACGGTGTTGGCAAACACTTCGCGTTGCAGCGCCAGATGGTACTGCATCACATATGGCCAATGCAGATTTTCATATTCGAGCAATACGGCGGCCAGTTGCGGACTCGACGCGCTCGCTCCTTGCAGGATATTGGGAAAACCAGGGTTGCGAACTTCGACGGGTTGCACAAAGGGCGGAGCCAAGACCACAGGGTCAATCAGGTCGCCATTATACGGCGTATCATAAAAGAGGCCGAATCCGCCGCGAATCGCTGTCTTTCCAGTGCCGAACGGGTCCCACGCAAAGCCCAGACGCGGCGCCCAATTCGTCAAAGACGGATTGTTTTGAAAGAGCGTTTCGGCCAGTCGAAAGGACTCCGCTCCGGTCGCTGCCAACGGGTTGAGCAACACCGGCAATTTGCCATCAACCTCTGATACATTTGTCCATGGCTCATAGCGCAATCCCAGATTAACGGTCAGAGTCGGGGTCACGCGGATATCGTCTTGCACATACAAAGCGGCTTGTGCGAATCGCAAGCCGCGCTGAAAATCGGCCCCCGGCAATGCGCCGCGAAACAGGCTCGGACGCCCGGTAATGAAGTTGCGCACATTGGTGAAGGTGACCGTGCCGTTGCCGTCCACTTCCAGCCGATCATTGATCTGAACGCGCCGCACATCCAGACCGAATTTCAAGCTATGACGACTCTTCGCATAGGCCAGCCTCTCGGTCAGGTGAAAGACGTTGTTGGTCAGATCGGCGACCGCACGCCCGGAATTGCCGAGCGCGCCCAACCCGCCAACCCGCAACGTGCCAAACGAAGAGCCGGGAATGAGCGAGAAACTCAACCCATTCGGATTCGGGTCGGTCGGCGATGTCAGCCGCACCCGCCGATTGAACCCGAAGCGCAAAGTGTTGAGCAAAGTTGCTGAAAAGAGATGCGTCTCTTCGAGTGTCAAGGTGCGATCCTGACCGGCGTTCGAGCGCGTAAAGCCGGGAAATGGCGCGCTTCCGCCGAAAGGCAAGAAGGCATCGCTATTGTCAAAGGTGAATCGGCCATAGAGGGAATCGCGTCCGGTCAAATGATGATCGAGTCGGACAGTGAAGAAATCCTCATTGGTTTCGCGGTCGGCGCTGCCCGTCCACAACGCCGTGCCATTGCCAAAGTCGTCTCCATTGGGCAGCGGATAGAGTTCCAGAAACGGTTGTACCTGTGCATTGATCCCGACAAACTCCAACCTGCCGGTTGTCGGGTTGGGCAGAAAGCCGCGCCGCGCGTCCAGACTGGGAACGATGTCGCCGGAGGCTTCGCCTTTGAATTCGCGCAGGGCTTCATAATTGGCGAAGAAGAAGGTCTGATTCTTTCTGAGCGGCCCGCCCAGACTGCCGCCAAATTGATGGCGACGGAATTCGGGCGACTCGGCGGGCGCGAAGAAATTTCTCGCATCTACCTCGTCATTGCGATGAAACCAGAAGGCGCTGCCGTGAAATTCATTGCTGCCGGATTTGCTGACGACATCAATGAGGCCGCCGCTTTTACCGCCGTATTCGGCGCTGTAGGAAGAGGTGACGATGCGAAACTCCCGAATCGCTTCGACGCCGAGCACCAATCCCAAAGCTACGCTTCCCGGCGGTCGCGCCTGTGAGTAGACGCTGACATCCGTCCCATCGAGGTAGAAGTTGGTAGCGTTGGGGCGTTGTCCGGCAATTGAGATTCTGCCGCTGGCAGAATTACTGGTATTGCCGGAGCCGACGCTGCGCGCCCGGCTTACGCCGGGGTGAAGCTCGGCCAGTTGCACCCAGTCGCGGCCATTGAGCGGCAACTCGGCCACTCGGCGCTCATCCACCAGTCCGCTGCTCTCTGCCGTCAGAATCTCGACAGGCGCAGGATTGGCGTTGACGATAATCTCTTCGGTTACATTGCCGACGATCAAGGTCAAGTTGACGACCGCCGGTCGGTCAATGGTCACTCGTATGCCGGTCTTTACCTCTTTGCGAAAGCCGTTTTGTTGCGCCGTCACTTGATAGACGCCCGGCAATACGGAGGTAAATTGATAATGGCCTTGTTCATCTGAAACGGTTGTGCGCGTCAGCCCGGTGTCCAGATTGGCGAGCGTAAGCGTTACCTGCGCCAGCCGCGCGCTGCGCTCATCTTCAACATACCCGGAAAGCCCGGTCGTCTGTGACCAGACGGTCAGCGGGCAACAAAGGAGTGCGAGGCTGATGACCAGCAGCCGTTGGTTCATTTTCACTAAGAAAGACATGACGAGTACCTCGTTAAGAACAAGATCGAATCGCTTGCGGGCAAATTCAGAGATGACGACAATGCTGTCCGCTTCGCTCATGAAGCCTGTGAGTCGCAGGCTTGAGGACTATAGGAGGCTGCACGCGCCAAATCAAGGGAGAGAAATTCGAGAAGGCTCGAAACCTCAACCGATTACCGCAGTAAAGGTAGCGGTTTGGTCAGGGCGGCCTCTGCCAGCTTCGCCGAATCGTTTCCTTGCTCTCCGAAAATCATCTGTCTTGTCAGGCATAAGCAATTCTCTTATAGTGAAGCCCTCCCCGTTTGTTCACCCGATCAACTGATGAAAGTGAGGTACTATGAACGACGATCAAACGAGAAATTTAGCGAACGAAAACGTTCCGACTACGCAGCCGATGCTCAAAGAGATACTAGAGCGAATGAATGACGGTTTTGCTGAAGTCAACACCCGCTTGGACAGGGTAGATGGACGCCTTGAAAAAATAGATAGTCATCTTGAAAAGGTAGATGGACGCCTTGAAAAAATAGATAGTCATCTTGAAAAGGTAGATGGACGGCTGGAAGCAGTTGAGAAGCGTCTTGAGGCGGCTGAGCGGGAATTAAAATCGCTCAATAAACGCTTCGACATCTTTACCACTGACCTCGGTAAGGTCAGAGGCGACGTGTACGATCTGGACAAGCGCGTTGAGCCTCTCGAAAAGAAGGCTTCTTGATTCAGGTCCGTAACCCTCCAACCATGCCTCCCCGCAACTCCTACTTTCTGCCGTAACCAATCAGCCGGATCAGAGAAGACGAAGGAAGGTGCGAACTGCCTCTCAGCGGCGACCGATTTCGTCAAGCACCATTTGCAGGTAGGACAAGTCTGCGACATCTTCAACGCTCACGCCCTTCGGCAAAGCTTCAATGGCGATCAGAAAATCTATGGTGCGCTGAATGTTTTCCGGGGTCAGCCCGCCGTTTGCATCCCATACCATCATTTGCAGATGCGCATCGCTGATGGCTTTTGCAGTCGCCGGGTCGAGCGCCAATCGCTTGCTCGCCTCATCATAAAGCCGTTCGGGATTTGCCATAATCTCCCGGTATGTGGTCAAGAGAGCGCGAAGAAAATCTTTGATCAATTGGGGGTTTTCCTGCGCCCACTGGCGGCGGATGTGCAGGCCGTCAATCTGTATATCAGGGAACTCTTGAGCGTAGGACATGAGCGCATGAAATTTACCGGGCGTCTCGCGTTGCAGCTTGAGCAACTCCTCTCCCGGCATGGTGGTGGCGTCAATTTCGCCTGATACCAGCGCCGCCGCCCGCGCCGAACTTTCGGGAATGACCAGAATTTGCGGCGTCGCGCCGCCACACTTCTCCTTGAAATAGCTGTCCGTCAAGGTAGGGCTCAATCCACGCGTTGACGCTACGGCCAGCCGACGCCCATCCAGATCACAACTCGAAGCCATCTCCTGTCTGGCGGCAATGACGGTAGTCGAAGCTGTGAATTGTGCCAGCGTGCGCACCGGTGCGCCTTTGTGAATGGCGATCCACATCGTTTGATTATTAACCATTCCGAGGTCGGCTTCGCCGCGCGCCAGCGCATCGGCGATCAATGTGCCAGAAGCCAGATAGGTCTTTTCAATTCGATACCCCTGCGCTTCGAGAGCATCGAAGGTCATCAGCAGCGGCACATCTCTGACATCAAGATTGATGAGGTCAAAATAACGCAATGTCCCCATTTTTCGCCCGGTCTCGGCGGCACGCTCCGAACAACTCATTAAGGGCAGACCGAAGAGGAGAACGAGTAAGAGAGCCATCTGGATTCGCATTCGATTCCTCTCACTGATTCAAGAATGATGCTCGGTGCGTTGCAAGTGCAGCGGCAACAGCTTGCCGCGCGCCGTCCACACCGGCTCCATGCGTTTGATTCGCAGAGTGTCGGCTTGTTGCCATACGTTGCGCGCCGCATCTCCCATCGGCGAAGAGCCGCGCAGAGCTTCAAACACCGCATCAATCACCTGCCGTTCGTCGGCAATTTCGACGCGCGGACTGATGATGAGATAGAGGCGCGTCAAGCCAGCTTCGTCTTCCTGCTCCGATAGTTGATAATCGAGTGCGCTGCCGCCGAAGCGCTCAGGCAACACCTCGTCAAGAATGCGGAGCATCTCATTGCCGATCAAGGTCACGCCTTCGCCAACCAACTTGCTGTAGCTGCGAATGGCGTGCAGATGCGTCGCGTAACCACCCTGTGAAAACGGACAGCCGCAATCGCGTTCGCTGACCACGCCGTAATCATCGCTTTGATAATTGAGCATGATCTTCGAATTGGTATCAAGCAACGAAGTCAGGTTGAAAGCCGGAACCGTCATGCCCGCACCCTCAATGGCTTGCGGATAAGTAATCAAGGCAAATGCGTCCTTCATCAGATGCATATCGTCGGTCTCCGCAGGACGGACGCAACCGAGTCCGATGCTGCCCGTATCAATGGCTCCATAAGTCGGTAGGATGCGCACGCCAACGCGTCGCATCGCCGCAACCTTAGCCGTCGTGATCGGTTCACCGCCGATGCGAAAAGTCGCGCCGGTCAAATCAATGCCTTCTTGCTCGGCGCTGACGCACACGCGTAGCGCGCGGCTTACATTGGTGTAGAGCAGACAACGCGAGTGCGCCTTGAGCGTATCGCGCAACCAATGGGCAATTACCGAGGCTTGCTCCAGCCTGATGTTGCGCGGCGGCGACACCCGAATCCCCAAGGCGCGCATCCAGAAAACCATGTAGAGAGTCGCCATCGCGTATTTGAGCCAGTAACGGGAACCGCGCCAGCCAATGGGTGAAAACCAATGATCCGGGTACTGTTTGAAATAGGCGCGTTGCAGGATGAAACGCACCCCGCCGCCGGGCAAGATGTCCATCCAATGTGCCATCGGTAGATTCAAGACTCCCCAAGCCTCCAACATCAGCAGTTGTTGCGGCGCACCGTCGGCAATGTAATCGAGGTCTTGATAGACCGTGTTGGCCAACCCCGTCGAGCCGCCGGTTCGCAAGGCGAAGTCATGACGCGCAAAAGGATTATCGAAGTCTCGCGCCGTAGTCGGAATCGTCTGACCCTGCCGGATGATGGGGATGCGGCCTTTGAACTCTTCAAACGTCACATAGACTCCTGCTTCACGCAGCCGCGCCAGCGCGCCCTCTAACCCGTGCTCGTTGACCAACGCGCGCAGGTCGCCGAATTCGCACCCGGCCAGTTTGAGCAATGCCAGATACGGGCTGCGCGCCTGTCCGTAAATGCTGCGCTCGGCGATGCGGAGAAAGTTTTCTGCACGCCGCTCCAACCGTTCTTTGATGATGCGCCGCGCTTCTTCCACCGTGAGCGGGCGGCGCAAAAATCGGCGCAGCGCCAGCGGAAACCGGGCAAACAGTTTCAGGTACTCTGCCGTATCGCTCATCGCGTCGGCTCCATCCAATAGGTCAGCCGCCGCTCGATAATGTGTACGCCGTAGGAACAGAGCAGCCCGACGCCAATCACGACGAGCAGAATCGCAAAGACCTTTTCGGCGTCGAAGCGCGTGCCATAGGCGCGCAGCAGGGCTCCGAGTCCAAACATCGTGATGAACATCTCGCCGGTAATCATGCCCTTGACCGCATTTCCCATCGCCAGCCGCAGACCGGCCATCGTCAATGGGAGCGCGCCGGGCAGCAGCACTTTGTAGAACAACTGATGCTCTTTCGCGCCAAAGGCGCGCGCCATCTCGATATAAGTCGGCTCAACCGTTTGAATGGCGCGCATGGTATTGATGACGATGATAAAGAACGCGCTCAGAAAAATGACGGCGACTTGCACCAGACGGCTCAACCCGAACAGCGCGTACAACACCGGCACAAGGGCGATTTTGGGTGCGGCAAGAAAGATATGGATATAGAGATCGAACAGATATTCGACCGCGCGATAACGCCCCATCAACACGCCGAGCGCGAGGCCGCAGATGACCGCAGCGCCGTAGCCGACCAGCAAACTGAGCAAACTGGTCAGCAAGGGGGGGACGATTTGACCGCTGGCAATCAATTGCTCTGCCGCGCGCAAGACATTGGAGACTGGCGGCAAAAAGCG
The DNA here is from genome assembly GCA_964468725.1 of uncultured Clostridia bacterium. Taxonomy (GTDB): domain Bacteria; phylum Acidobacteriota; class Blastocatellia; order UBA7656; family UBA7656; genus CAYXVU01. The sequence goes on along the minus strand of CAYXVU010000142.1, from coordinate 3,022 downwards.
CAACCCCGCCCAACGTCCTGCGACTTCCCAAAAGATGAGACCGACGGCGAGCGAAAAGACCGCGACTGGCAGGCGCAGAGGCGAAGAGACGGCAACTGGCTCGACATCACTCTCGATGTGCAATCTTCGCTCCCTTTTGCCTTGCGCGTCTATGCCTTCGGTCTTCGCCCCATCTCCGCACGCCGACAATCTGCCCAGCCTGAGACCGTTGCCCTTTGATGGTTGAACTGACTTTCGGTCATCCCTCATTGCTATCATCCGCGCGTTTCTGCGGGCGTAGTCTGCATGGCGCGCAACTGCTGCCACAGGTATTCCTTCAACTCGATAAACAGAGGATGTTGCTCGAGGTCAGGCGGGCGCGGGCATGGCAGGGGTACGGCAATCGCTTCTTGAATCCGACCAGGGCGCGGCGTCATCAAGACCACGCGACTGCCGAGCCGCACCGCTTCATCCATGCTGTGGGTGACGAAGATCACCGTCTTGCGAGCGCGACCGAGCAGAGCTTGCAAGTCTTCTTGCAGGAGGCGGCGCGTTTGCGCGTCGACAGCGCCGAACGGCTCGTCCATCAGCAGAATGTTTGGGTCTACGGCCAACGCCCGCGCTAAGCCGACGCGTTGTTGCATGCCGCCAGACAACTGACGCGGGTAGTGATATTCGAAACCTGTTAATCCGATAGCGGCAAGCAGTTCGCGCGCTTTTTGCTGCCGCGCCGCTTTCGCCACGCCGCGCAATTCCAGGCCGAAGGCGATATTGGTCAGCACGTCCGCCCAGGGCAGGAGGGCAAAGTTTTGAAAGACCATTGCGCGGTCTGCTCCCGGCCCTGAAACCGCCTGTCCGTCAATCTTCACTTCGCCCGCGTCGAGCGCGACCAGCCCCATGATGGCCTTTAGCAAGGTCGTCTTGCCGCACCCGCTCGGCCCTAACAGGCAGACAAACTCATCCGTCGCAATCGTCAAATCTATGCCAGCGAGGGCGATGACCGGCGTGCGCCTTTCCGTCCCCACATAGGTTTTGCCAACCCCGCGCAATTCAATCATTCGAAAACCGCCTGACCCGCCCACGGTGCGACGCTCTGCTCCAACCGTTGACAGAGGTGAGTCAAGAGAGCAGCTTCGGCAATGACGACTAACACGGTTGCGTAGAGGCTGGCCGCATCAAAATAGCCTTGAAACCCCAACATCAAATTGCCCAAACCCACCGCGATCAATAAAAGCTCGACGGCGACCATGCCGGAAACGGCGCGAATCAATCCGAGCCGCAACCCTGTGAGCATCGCCGGAAGCCCGCCTCGTAATAGAACCTTGAACCACAGTTGGCGCTCCGTCGCGCCGAAGGCTCGCGTCATCTCGATCCATTGCGGCTCGATCATCTGCACACCGGCGCGCGTATTGAGCACAACGGGCACGAAGGCAAACGAAAAGACGACCAGAGTGCGCGAGAGCAATCCTAACCCCGTTGCCAGGATGACGACAGGAATCAGAGCTGACATCGGCGTCACCAAGAGGATGCTCAAGTACGGACTGATCCATCTCTCTGCTATGCGCCACCGGCCTGTTAGCAGCCCAATGGGAATGCCGATGAGCGCGGCAATCGCAAAGCCGAGCAGCATCGCTTGATTGCTGACCCACAAGGCTTCCCACAAGGTTCGGGTCACCAGTAGGCGCAGCAGCGCGGCGAAGGTTTCCGTAAAGGAGGGCATCAGCAGACTGTCAGCGATTCCTGCCAACGACTGCCAAGCGATTACCGCAATGACCAATGAACAGAGGCGCAATCTCCACTTCCATCGTTCGGGTGCAAAGGAGGCTGTCGTCGGCACGCGATTCATCCTTATCCTTTTGACGGCGTTCGCTGGGCTGAGTGCAGAAGCGAAACTATATTTTCGAAGCGGCTTACTCTTCTTCGCTGCCACCTTGCGATGCCCATCCGGCTTGCAAATCTCTGTGCAAAAGCTTGTGGAAGAGATGCTCGCCCGCTTCGCGTCGAACCGAGAGCCGTCCGGCTTCGTAACCGCGCGAGGATAGACCACGCTGCACCGATTGGCAAATGGCCACATCTTCATCTTGAATGTGCTGACCGATAGCAATGCTCGCTTCGTTGCGTTCGCGCGCCGATGAAGAGAGGTCTGCAAAATAGAAATCGAAGATGACTTCGGTCTTCTCCACGCCGCGCGGGCAGACCAGATTGGTATCCATCATCCCGGCATACCAGTTAATCATCAAGTTCGGATAGAGCCAGTAATACATTGCGCGTTCGCCTTGTCGTACCGCGCCGGTTTGCGCTTCGGCTCCTTCCCTGACCATCGGGCTGGACTGCAAACAGAAACGCTCGCCCGTCTCGATGATGTAGTGGCTGTAATCCAAAACGCTGTCCAGTCCTTTATGCAGATGCGGAACGTGGTAGCCGCCATCGAGGTAGTTATCAACGAAGACTTTCCAGTTGCAATCGAGCAGGTAATGACGCCGCTCCATCCAATGAAGCTCAGCCAGTTGTAATCCGCGCATTGATTCGCAAAGCGTCACGCCGAGAAAGTCTGCCAGCGATCCCCCGCCGCTTTCGAGTTTCACGAAGACCCAATTCTCCCATACGTCGGTTTCGATGGGCACCAGTCCATTCCTGGCTCTGTCGAATTGGCAGACGCCTGCAAAATCCGGCGTGCCTTTCAACTCGCCTTCCAGTGAATATGTCCAACCGTGATAAGGGCAACGCAGATGCGGAGCGCAGCCTGCCGATTCGGTCATCACGGCGGCGGCGTGGTGACGGCAGACATTGAAAAAAGCGCGCAATCTGCCGTCGTTGCCGCGCACGACAATGATTGGTTCTCCGGCGATTTCGTGGGTGATGAATTGACCCGGCTCGCGCAGTTGCTCGGCGCGTCCGACCATCTGCCAAGAGGTGGCGAAGACCGCGCGACGTTCCAACTCCGCGAGGCGCAGGTCAGTGTAGAAGGCCGCCGGAATCGTCCATGCTTCGGCCAGCGGCGCGTTCGGGTTGTAGCTTGCAATGATCTCTTTGAGCGAAGATG
>CAYXVU010000141.1:0-16036 GCA_964468725.1 uncultured Clostridia bacterium | reverse complement strand
TACTCGACGGGGATGTTGAAGTAGCGCAGGCCGAGTTCTTTGGCCGCCGCTTCTTCTTCTGCAGCGCGATGTTCGCTCGGCTGTCGCAGATTGATGATGGCTTTGACGCCCTCTTCTTTCAGCTTTGCCAGATGTTCGAGGCGCGGCTGCCCGCCGGTGCAGAACTGCTCGTTGATGCGCAGGAAATTGCGAATCGGCGGCAACTCTTGTTGCGCGCAGATCGGAGTGACCAGAAGCAGGGAAAGCAACAATCGGCAAGCGGTTTTTCTCATGACTCTTCTTATACCACTGCGGTACGAAGTTGCTCAATGAAGCCGCTTGTGAGGCCAGCCGCGCGTATGCAGATCGGGCGATTCAGCCTTGACGCAGTTTCTCAGTCGGTGAGACAAGACCCGGAAAAATCGGACACGGATGAACACCGAAGGGACGGATTTTCACGGATCAACTGAGCCTGTCCGTGTTCATTCGTCGCATCCGTGTTCACCCGTGTCCCTCTTGATAATGCTGTGCGCGACGCCGAGAAGGTATCAGGCGCATCGCAGCAGAGAGGCATCTGCTCTTCCGCTTCAGGGGTTCGTCCGTCACTTTTGCGCAGCGGCGGCAACTGCGGGTGGAAGTTCGATCTTACAAGCCAGCTTCAATTTTTCGCCGCGCAAGACCAACTGTGCGGCGGTCTGTGAAAGGTTCTCAAATTCATAGCCCAACCATTCCTGATGCTCGACCCATTGCGGCGTGACCTTGACTCGTAAGGCGTCGAACTCCGGATTGTAAGCGAATGCGCCCCACTGATCGGCCACTTTGTTGAAGATGATCGTCCACTCGCCGTCAGTCGGAATGACAAAAAAGGCGTACTCGCCAGCGGCTAATTTCTGCCCTTCGATGAGCACGTCGGTAGAGAAAGAGATTTTCGTCGCTTCATTAGCACCGGCACGCCACACTCGGTTGTAGGGCACCTGCCCGCCCCACACTTTGCGCTCTTTCACCTGCGGGCGACCATAGGCTACGGTCACGACGGTTGCGCCGATAGCTTGCGATACGGTAGCACGTGGACTCGGTCGCGCCGCGTGCAACGGCGGGCGCGAAATCGTCACCGGCTTGCCTGCAACGAAAGCTGCAAGGGCGCGGTCGAGATCGTCGGGCGCTTCGAGTAAGGCATAGGCGCGCGTGTTGTCAAAATTCGAAACCGTCAAGGGAATGGTCGGATAGCGCAACTCCATTTCGCGCCATTGCGCGGGGCCGGGGCTGCCTTGTCCCGGCGAGTTGTCATCAGCAACCGAAACGATGGATAAGACGGGCACGCGCAGCTCTTTGAACTCTTCCGTCAGATCGGTGTTTGCCAATTCAAAGGTGTAACGAAAAGCGCGGAAATCCGTTCCCATCGTGCCGTTGATGTAAAGCCCTATGCCCTCTTCTTGGTTGCGCGTATTGACGAAGATACCGGCGCGCTGTTGCGGCGGCAGGGCTTTTGACAACTTCTCCGCGCAAGCCCGCGACGGCAGTACGTGCGGACTCATCGCGGTCAACAGCAATTGCAAGATGTTACGCGTGTTCACTGCTTGCCGACGCTCGGCCATCGTCGCCAGTCGGGTCGGGTCGGCGGGTGAACGTAACAGCACATTGACCAACCCATTGAGCAGCACTGCCCCACGCACTTTGTCCGGATGACGAATCGCCAGGCGGGCGGCCAAATAAGCGCCCGCCTGGGTGCCGACAATGATGGGTTTGTTGAGCTTCTCTTTCGCAATCAGATTGAGCACGATCTGTTCGGCATTGTCCCATAGCGGCGTTGCTGCCGGTTCATAGGCGGGTGTCTGCGGCGGCGGCGTGCCTCCGTGACCGGGCAAGGTGACGGCGTACATGGTGTAGCGAGCTTCATTGCGCTGCATGAACGCCCGATACAGCGTCCAGTCCGTAAACACATCAGGCAGGAGGATCATCGGCACAGCGCCGCGCCCGCGTTTTTCGACGCCTCCGGCCTGTCCCGCAGGGGTCGGCGTTTGGCTGACAGGCCGACTCTCGCAGTCGTTGAGAACTTGATGCGCGTTTTGCCCGACGCTCTGCGAGACTGCCGTCAGGACAGCCTCTGGCAGAGGAGGCACGCCGAGCAATCGCGCCCCGACCAGTAGCGCCTCTTTGTAAGCCGCCTGTCGGTCGGTAAGTGAAGTTGCAGGCGACAGGATTTTGAGTTTTAACTCGGTAAGCTGTTCGATGTCTTGCGGCTTCGCTTTGCTATCAAGCGTCAAATCGCGCAGCATCGCGTTGATCTGCGCTGTGACCTGCGCTCGTTGTGTGTTGTCGCCGGAGGCTTGCGCATCTGCGGACGCCAACCCTGCGAGCATCACGATTAGTAATAGCAGCATTCCGGCAATCCATCGGTGTGTGGTGCGACTGTGCATACCTTTCCTCCCAACTGCGAATTTTGATTCGAGCATACGAAGGCCGATGCGAAAGCGACAACGCCTTTGCAATGAGCCGCACCCGGAATGCAAGGAAGGGAAGAATTCAGCGATGAATGCTTGGCAGAAACCAGAAGCGAAGATCAACGGCGAGGCTACCGGTCAGGGCGGACAGCCGTTTTGGCCGTTTGCTGGTCATGCGCCAACGTCTCTAAACGGAAAATCGGCGGGGCTGGGGGGATGCGTCAGCGGTCTGATAGAGATAAATCCCCATCAACGAGCGACACTCTGCGAGTGTCAATCCGTGACCGCTAACGCGGTATTGCTGCTTCCTTTGTTCAGGCGACGCTGCGGAGGTCGCTTATTCCGTCACTCCGGCGTCGCGCAGCAGTTTCCACACCTTCGGCGGCGTGATGGGAATGTCAACGTGGCGCACGCCGAGATGCCAAAGCGCATCAACAACCGCATTGACGATGGCCGCCGGTGCGCCGACGGTTGCTGATTCGCCTACGCCTTTTGCGCCGAGCGGGTGATGCGGCGAGGGCGTGCAAGTCTTGTCAGTCTCCCAATTCGGCGTTTCGACCGCCGTCGGCAACAGGTAATTCATAAAGCTGCCTTGCAAGATGTTGCCGCTCTCGTCGTATTGAATCTCTTCATATAGCGATGGTCCTAACCCCATCGTCAAACCGCCGTGTATCTGACCTTCGACGATCATCGGGTTGATGATGTTGCCGCAATCGTCAACTGCAACGAAGCGGCGCACCTTCACTTCGCCCGTTCCTTTGTCTATGTCAACGACGCAGATGTAACTGCCGAACGGATAGGTTAGATTCGGCGGGTCGTAATAGGAGACGGCTTCGAGTCCCGCTTCCATCCCTTGCGGGTGATTGGTGTAAGCAGCGAGCGCGACCTCTTGAATCGTCTTGGCGCGGTCGGGCGAGCCTTTGACGAAGAACTTGCCCGGCTCCCACTCCAAATCCTCTTCGCTCGCTTCCAGCAGATAGGCTGCGATCTTCTTCGCTTTGTCTCTGATCTTGCGCGCCGCGACGGCACAGGCTGCGCCCGCAACCGGCGTGCTGCGACTGGCATAGGTTCCCAATCCGTAGGGCGCGGTATCGGTGTCGCCCTCTTCGACGGCGATGTCAGCAGCCGGAATGCCCAACTCTTCGGCGATGATCTGCGCGTAGGTCGTTTCGTGCCCTTGCCCTTGTGATTTCGTTCCGAATCGCGCGATGGCTTTGCCGGTCGGATGCACGCGAATCTCCGCGCTGTCGAACATCTTCAGCCCCAGAATGTCGAAGTGCTTCGACGGCCCTGCGCCGACAATCTCCGTGAAACTGCTGATGCCGATGCCCATCAACTCGCCGCGCGCCCGTTTTTCGGCCTGCTCTTTTCGGAGTTCGTCATAGCCGACGCGCTGCATCGCCAGTTGCAAGGCCGCAGCATAATTGCCGCTGTCATACTCCCAACCGAGCGCCGAGTGATAAGGGAACTGCTCCGGTTTGATGAAGTTCTTCAGGCGAAACTCCGCCGCGTCCATGCCGATCTCATGCGCAAAGATATCGGCCATACGCTCGATGGTATGGACGGCTTCGGTGACCCGAAACGAGCACCGATAAGCAATGCCGCCGGGCGGCTTGTTGGTGTAAACGCCGTCCACTTCGACGTGCGCGGCTTTCAGGTCATACGACCCCGTGCAGATGTGAAACAGCCCTGCCGGAAACTTCGAAGGATTGGCCGCCGCATCGGTGTAGCCGTGATCGGCGAGCGTCTTGATGCGCAGCGCCGTAACCGTGCCGTCGCGTTTGCCCGCAAGCTCGGCGGTGATGTGGTAATCGCGCGCAAACGAATCGGCTTGCAGGTTCTCCATGCGGTCTTCGATCCACTTCACGGGTTTGCCGGTCAGCACCGAAGCGGCGACGGCAATCACATAGCCAGGATAGACAGGCACTTTGCCGCCGAAGCCGCCGCCGATGTCCGGCGAGATGATTTGAATCTTATGCTCCGCCAGCCCGACATGCCCCGCCACCAACGCGAAGACCGTGCGAATCGCGTGCGGCGCTTGCGTGGTCATCCAGACCGTCAGTTTGCCGTCGATCTTATCGAATGAAGCGACGCACCCGCAGGTCTCTATCGAAGAGACGTGAATGCGCGGAATGTAGATATTCTCTTTGACCATGACTTCGGCATCGTGAAATGCCTGATCGGTCGCCGCGCGGTCGCCCCATTCCCAATGCCAGATGTGATTATCCTTTTTATCCGGTTTGTCGGTTCTGAGCACCGGAGCGTCGGGGTCGAGCGCTTTGAAGGGGTCAATGACGACCGGCAACGGGTCATAATCCACTTCGACGGCCTCAACGCCATCGGCGGCGATGTAACGGTCGGTCGCCAGAACAGCGGCAACCTCCTGCGCTTGATACATGACCTTGTCAACCGGCAACACCATCTGGGTGTCTGACATCAGAGTCGGCATCCAATGCAGGTTGTAAGCTTCTAAATCTTTGCCGGTGATAACCGCCAAGACGCCGGGTATGGCTAAAGCTTTCGAAGTGTCAATGCTGTTGATCTTCGCGTGCGCGAAGGGGCTGCGAACGATGTCGAGGTAGAGCATATCGGGCAGCACGACATCATCAACATAATGACCTTTGCCGCGCAGGAAGCGCGGGTCTTCTTTGCGTTTGAGGGAGTGCCCCATGCCGCCGATTTCGGCTGAAGTTTTCGGAGCCATCTTATGCACCTCCTTCGCGCAGCTTGGCGGCTGCGTATTGATAGGCTTTGACGATGTTGACATAGCCCGTGCAGCGGCACAGGTTGCCCGAAATCGCCTGACGAATCTCGTCATCGCTAGGGTTGGCATTCTGTTGGAGAAAGGCGCAACCGGTCATCAACATGCCGGGGGTGCAGTAGCCGCACTGCAAACCATGCTCTTGAAAGAAACCCTCTTGCAAGGGGTGAAGTTTGCCGTCTTGTTCCAGCCCTTCGACGGTTTGCACTTCTCGTCCGTCGGCCTGCACGGCGAACATGGTGCAGGATTTGACGGCTCTGCCATCAATGAGGACGGTGCAAGCGCCGCAATGACTCGTGTCGCAGCCGATATGAGTGCCGGTCAGGCGCAAAGTCTCGCGCAAAAAGTGGACGAGCAAGAGTCGCGGTTCGATCTCTTTGCTCTGCTCAACTCCGTTGACCGTTACGCTGATGCCGATCTTTGCCATCGTTATGCTCCTCCTTTCGCGCGCGCCAGCGCGCGGTTGAGTGCGCGGACGGTGAGCACGCGAACTACATCGCGTTTGTAATCTGCCGAGCCGCGAATGTCATCGAGCGGCTGCGCTTCAGCGGCAGCCATCTCGGATGCCTGTTTGATGGTCGCTTCATCCAGCGGCTTGCCCGTAAGAAAGGCTTCGGTCTGCGTCGCTTTGAGCGGCATGAAACTGACGTTGGTCAGGCCGATTCCGGCACGTTGGCACACGCCCGCGCCGTCAAGGGTGATCTGCGCGGCGACCCCTGCGGTTGCGTAATCGCCGACTTTGCGTTCGAGTTTCAGGTATGCGCCGCCGCTTGCCGCAGGCGGAATTGGCACGCGAATCTCTTTGAGAATCTCGTCGGGTTGCAGGGCGGTTTCGAACAGACCGGTGAAGAAATCGGTGATGGCAATTTCGCGTTCGCCGCGCGTTGAGACGGCGATGAGCGAGGCTTCGAGCGCCAACATCGTCGCCGGATGATCGTTAGCCGGGTCGCCGTGCGCCAGATTGCCGCACACCGTCGCTTGATTGCGAACCAAAGGGTCAGCGATGACGACGGTGGTATCAGCGAGAATCGGGCAGAGCGAATGAACGACAGGCGATCTTTCCAGCGCGCTCTCTCTGGCGAGCGCGCCGATTCGCAAGCTGCCGTTTTGTTGGCTAACGTAATCGAGGTCGGGCAGGCGATTGATGTCAATGATCTGCGGTGGCGATGCCAGCCGCAGTTTCATCATCGGAATCAGACTCTGGCCGCCGGACAGAATCTTGGCTTCCGAGCCGAGGGTTTGCAGAAGCGTGAGCGCCTCATCGAGTGCGCGAGGCGCGAAGTATTCAAAGCTGCGTGGAATCATGGGAGCCTCGACTTCCTTGGCAACGCGATTCATCCTGCAGCGAGCCGAGAGCCGAACGCCAAAGCAGCGGGTCAGACAATCTCGGCTGACTTCGGAGGAAGGTCGCCGGTTGGGTTTCGGATTACGGAATTCGGATTCACAAAAGAGCGCCGATTCAATACGATATACAAGCCCGGATTATGAATGCTGATTGCGAAACGCTTTCGCCTGTTCACCTGACGAACCGTAGCATACTCACAGGCCGCGATGACCGTCAATCTCAAGGAGTGACTGCGTGACAAAAGCAAGAATACAGAATACAGAATACAGAATTCAGAATTCAGGAGTGCGAATCAACAAGGAAGCTGGCGCTTGCAGCCTATGCGCTGCCGCTGCTTGCTTCCCTTCGCAATGCTGACTTCTGACTTCTGACTTCTGAATTCTGTATTCTGTATTCTATTTTTGTCACTGGTTACTGCTGCATGGTAGAGTCTGCGCGAACCGATAGTGGTCAGGTGCAACTCGACATTTCCCTTGTAACTGAAATGCGAAGGCGGTTTCTCAAACTTTAGCCCGACAAGGAGTGTACTTATGATTCGTGCCTCTCGTCTCCGCGCTGGTCTTGCCATTCTGTTGTTGTTCATGGTCGCGCTGCCGTTGCCCGCTTGGAGCGCCGACAAACGGATGATCACGGAAATGGACTTGTTCAAATTTCATTGGGCTGCCGACCCGCAGATTTCGCCCGACGGCTCCCGCATTGCCTTTGTGCGGGCGTGGGTCAATCAAAAGGCGGATCGGTATGACTCGGCGTTGTGGATTGTCCCGACCGCAGGCGGCGCGCCCCGACAACTGAGCAGCGGGCCGCGCGACACCGCGCCGCGTTGGTCGCCCGATGGCAAAACGTTGGCCTTCATTCGTTCGGCAGAACGCGAAGGGCGTCCGCAACCGCCGCAGATTTACTTGATGAGTTTCGACGGCGGCGAAGCGCAACCGCTCACCGAAATGGCGCGCGGCGCGGGCGGCATCGAATGGTCGCCCGATGGCAAGACCATCGCCTTTCAAAGCTCGGAGGAGATGAAAAAAGATAAGCCCGAAGGCGGCGAGATGGGCGAAAAGCCCGCCGAACGGCAGAGCGATGTGCGCGTCATCAATCGCGCGACCTATCGCTTCAATGGCCCCGGCTACCTCAATCCGAAGGTCAAGACCCACATCTGGACGGTCAGCGTCCCCGCCGCGCCGGGCGAGATGCCCAAACCGAAACAGATCACCAAAGGGAAGTTCGACGAAGGCAATATCAGTTGGTCGCCCGATGGCGCGCGTCTCTACTACACCTCCAACCGCGTCCTCGAAGCCTATTACGAAGCGCCGCAATCTACGCTCTACTCGGTTGCTCCCGACGGCTCGGACGAAAAGACCGCCTTGCGTTTCAACGGCGGCATGGGCAATTACACCTTTAGCCATGATGGCAAACGCATCGCCTTCACTGGCTCGCTCACCCATCAGCCAGTGAAGTCGTATACCCAACCCGACCTCTTCATCGCCGATAATACGCCCGGTGCAACGGCGAAGAACCTGACAGCCGATTATGACTTCGACATCGCCAGCGGCATCGGCGGCGACCAACGCTCACCACGCGGCGGCGCGGGCGGCGGCGTGATTTGGAGTAAAGATCAACGCGCGCTCCTCATTCACGTCGCCGAACATGGTCGCGCCAATCTCAAACGCATTGACGCGACGACCGGCAGAGTCGAAGCGCTCACCAGCGGCGATCACGAAGTACAGGCCTTCACCTCGTCATCGGACGTTTCGAAGATGGCGCTTTTGATTTCGTCATCCGTCAACATCGGCGACATCTTTCTGCTCGACACCGCATCGGGCAAGCTGACGCAGTTGACCAAAATCAACGACGAACTCTTTTCCGGGCTTAATCTCACACACCCGGAAGAGATTTGGTACACCAGTTTCGATGGCAAAAAGATTCAAGGCTGGATTCAGAAGCCGCCCAATTTCGACCCTTCGAAAAAGTATCCCTTCATCTTGGAGATTCATGGCGGCCCGCACTCGGCCTATGGCTTCACCTTCACCCATGAGTTTCAATGGATGGCCGCCAAAGGCTATGTCGTCCTCTACACCAACCCGCGCGGTTCTACCTCTTACGGGCAAGAGTTCGGCAACATTATTCAGTATCACTATCCGGGCGACGACCACAAAGACCTGATGCTCGGCGTTGATGAAGTGCTGAAGCGCGGCTACATTGACGAGAAGAAGTTAGGCATCACCGGCGGCAGCGGCGGCGGCGTGTTGACCAATTGGGCAGTCGGACAGACGACGCGCTTTGCGGCAGCCGTATCGCAACGTTCCATCGCCGACTGGGCGGGATTTTGGTACACGGCGGATTTCACTCTCTTTACGCCGACTTGGTTTCGCGCCGCGCCCTGGGAAGACCCCGAAGACTTCGTCAAACGTTCGCCCATCACCTATGTCAAAAACGTGACGACGCCGATGATGTTCATCGAAGGCGAAGCCGATTGGCGCACCCCTGCCAACGAAGGCGGCGAAGCGATGTTTCGCGCCCTGAAGTATCGTAAAATTCCGACCGTGATGGTGCGCTTCCCGAACGAATCGCATGAGTTGTCGCGGTCGGGCGCGCCTTGGCATCGCATCGAACGGCTGCAACATATTCTGAATTGGTTCGATAAATACCTTCAGGATAAGCCGATCAAAATCTACGACGTTGAGTAGCGCGCATCAACTGTGCGGATGAGGGATGACCGACGTTTCGCCATCCCTCATCCCGATTGGTAACGAACCGTTGTAACCGAAATGGTAGCCGATTGACGCCGACGGCCATTCGTCTGATGAATCCGTTCAAGCCTTAAGAAAAGAGGTCTGCTCATGAAAGCACCCTTACTCGATTTCCTGACAACCCGGCTTTTGGGTTTGGCAATCCTGCTCCTTTCGTGCGTGCTGGTTTGTGGTTTGGCGCTGACCCCTACTTTACTCGCCGATTCAGCAAGCGGCTTTGCGGCGCACTCCGCCCTTACGATTGCTTTGCAAGACGGCATCTACACGGGGGCACAGGCTGAGCGCGGGCAGGCGTTATATGACAAGAAGTGTGCCGCCTGTCACGGCGCGCAACTCGAAGGCGCATCCTCAACACCGCTGGCGGGCAGCCGCTTTATGGAAAAGTGGGGAAAGGGCAATCACACCGTAGACGAGTTGTACTACATCACGCGAACCCAGATGCCCTATGGCGCGGGGGGAACGTTGAGCGCACGGCAATACCTTGACATCGTCGCATACTTGCTCAAAGCCAACGGCTACCCGGCAGGCAATCGTCCCTTACCAGCGAGTTCGGCAGCGCTCAAAAAAATTCCCATTCGACCGCAAGGCTCCTCCAAAGCGGATGCGGTTGCGCCTCCCGCAAGCACATCTGCTGCTCCTGCAACAAAAGAGGTCGCCCGCCCCGCAGGAAAGAGTCCGACGCAGCAAGAGTTGACAACGGCACAGAACAACCCGAACGATTGGCTGCTAACCAACCGGGATTATGCCGGGCAGCGGTTCAGCGACCTCAAACAGATCACCCGACAGAATGCTGCCTCTCTGCGTCCGGTGTGGATGTATCAAGCGGGCGACACCAATACGTTTCACACCAATCCGCTGGTCTATCGCGGCGTGATGTATTTGACGACGGCGACTTCGACCATTGCGCTCGATGCGACTAATGGCAAAGTCATGTGGCGGCATAATTGGCGACCCAAAGGCAAGCCGGGATGGCCTGTGCAACGCGGCGTTGCCATCAAAGATGGCTTTGTCGTTCGCGGCACGCACGACGGCTACTTGATTGCATTGGATGCGGCGACCGGAGCTTTGCTGTGGGAGCGAGCCATTGTGGATATGACCCGCAATGAAGGCGGCTTCACCATGCCGCCGCTAATTTACGATGATCTCATCATCATCGGGCCTGCGGGCAGTGAACTTGGCGTCAAAGGCTGGCTCGGCGCTTTTCGGCTACAAGACGGGCAGCCGGTCTGGCGCTTCAACACCATACCGGATGACGGAGAGCCAGGGGCAGAGACCTGGGAGAAAGCCGATGCGCGGGTGAAGGGTGGCGGCTCAGTTTGGACGCCCGCCGCGCTCGATACCGAGCAGGGGTTGCTCTACTTCGCTGTTGCTAATCCGGCTCCCGACTTCTATGGTCTGGCGCGCCCCGGAACCAACCTCTACACCAATTCGATGGTCGTCCTCGATGTGCGGACGGGCAAATTGAAGTGGCACTATCAAGTCGTCCCGCACGATACCCATGATTGGGATTTAACGCAGGCCAGTCCGCTCTTTAGCGCGACCGTCAATGGCAAGTCGCGCAAACTGGCGGCGACGGTTGGCAAAAGCGGTGTGCTCCATGTCGTAGACCGCGATACGCATGAGAAGGTTTATGCTACGCCGGTATCGAGCCAGTTGAATGTTGACGTGCCGTTGACTACCGAAGGCGTGCGGGTCTGTCCGGGCATTCAGGGTGGCGTCTTATGGAACAGCCCGGCGTTCAATCCGCGCACCAACATGCTCTATGTCAACTCGGTCGAATGGTGCGGGCACTTCGGAGTCGCCAAAGAGTTGCGCTACATCGCAGGCCAGTTTTATATGGGAGGCTTTGCCAGACTCGATCCCATTGAGCAGGCGAAAGGCTGGGTGACCGCCATCGAGGCTTCGACGGGAAAGATTCAATGGCGATATAAATCGGATCGGCAGATGGTTGCGGCGGTTGCCACGACGGCATCGGAGTTAGTCTTCACGGGCGAACTGACCGGAGACTTTATCGCCTTGGACGGACGCGATGGCAAAGTGCTTTATCGGTTCAACACCGGAGGCCCGATCAATGGCGGCGTCATCACCTACGCCGTTGACGGCAAACAGTATGTTGCCGTGATGTCGGGCAACGCCACCTCGTTTTGGCAAGCGCGACCGGGTTCCTCTACGGCCATCATCTTCGCTTTGCCATAGTCGTCGTTTCTCTGCCGCTGGGGTGACTGTCAGGGGCAGAGGCGTTGGCGACCTCTTGACCGTTTGATGACCGCGGAACTTCCGACTCGCAACCAGTAGCTTCGCACAACAGGTTTTATGAAAGGGGCACGGATGAACAGAGCCAAAACAGATCGCGCAGCCAATTCACATTTTGGATTGGCGATCACTTTGTTTACCTTCGTGATGGCCTGCGGACTGATGCTTGCGCCGCCGCGCTTCTTGGCTTCGATGGAGAGTCTGGCGGCGTCACCAACTTCTGCTGCCCCTCAATCAAGCGGCCTCTACACTGCTGTACAAGCCGCGCGCGGGCAGGCGCTTTATGATAAAAAGTGCGCCGAATGTCACGGCGCGCAACTCGAAGGCGCATCTTCGAAACCGCTCGCGTACAGCCTCTTCATGCTGCGTTGGGGGCAGGGTGATCGCACGGTTGACGAATTGTATTACATCACGCGCACGCAGATGCCGTACGGCCAAGGCAATACCATGACGCGGCAGCAATACATTGACATCATCGCTTATATCCTCCAAGTCAATGGCTATCCGGCGGGCGCAAAAGAGTTGCTCGCCAATCCGGCGGTGCTCAAACGCATCAAGATTACGCCGCAAAAATCGGGCAAAGAGCAGATGATGCAGGCGGCTCCGAATCCCGAAACGAAAAAGGGCAGCCCCGAACACGCCGGAATGTCGCCCGCTTCGAGTGCGCCTTCGCAACCCGAGTTGAACGCCGCCGCCACTAACACCACAGACTGGCTGCATTCGAATCATGACTATGCGGGGCAACGCTATGTTGATCTCAAACAGATCAATCAGCAAAATGTCGCTTCGCTCAGACCGGCAGGGATGTATCAGGTCGGCGATACCAAAGCCTTTCAAACCAATCCGCTGGTCTATCGCGGTGTGATGTATATCACGACAACCTGGTCAACCATCGCCATTGATGCGACCAACGGCAAACTGCGCTGGCGGCACGATTGGAAACCGAAATCCATCGAAATCTGGCCAGCCAATCGCGGTGTGGCTATCAAAGATGGTCGCGTCGTTCGCGCCACCACCGACGGTTACCTCTACGCGCTCGATATGCAGACCGGCAAACTGTTGTGGGAGAAGAAAGTCGTCGCCGCCGAACGCAATGCCGGAACCTTCAACATTGCGCCGGTGATCTTTGAGAACCTTGTCATTCTCGGACTCGGCATCAGCGAACAAGGAGTCAAAGGCTGGCTCGGCGCGTTCAAATTAGAAGACGGCGAGCCGGTTTGGAAGTTCAACACCGTGCCCGATGACGGCGAACCGGGAGCCGAAACGTGGGGCAAGACAGAAGCCAAAGCGCAT
This sequence comes from uncultured Clostridia bacterium, assembly GCA_964468725.1. Taxonomy (GTDB): domain Bacteria; phylum Acidobacteriota; class Blastocatellia; order UBA7656; family UBA7656; genus CAYXVU01. The sequence goes on along the minus strand of CAYXVU010000141.1, from coordinate 3,220 downwards.
GGCGGCGGGGCGGTGTGGTCGCCCATCGCAGTGGATGCGGCGAAAGGGTTACTCTATGTTCCGGTGGCCAATCCCGCGCCCGATTTTTATGATGCGATTCGACCGGGCAATAATCTCTACACCTGTTCGATGGTCGTCCTTGATGCGCGGACGGGCAAATTGCAGTGGTACTATCAACTGATTCCGCACGACACGCATGATTGGGATACCACGCAAGCCAGCCCGCTCTTTACTACCAAAGTCGGCGGCAAAACGCGCAACCTCGTTGCCACAGCGGGCAAAGACGGCTTGCTGCACGTGCTGGATCGTGACACCAAAGAGCCTCTCTACGAAACCGCCGTCACCACCCGCAAGAATACCGATGTGCCGCTCACCAAAGAAGGGGTACATGCTTGCCCCGGCGTACTCGGCGGCGTGCAATGGAACGGCCCCGCGTTCAACCCGCAAACCAATATGCTCTATGTTCCGACGGTGGACTGGTGCGGCACCTACAAGAAAGATGAAGACGTGCGTCACATCCCCGGACAAGTCTACATGGGCGGCAGCTATAACGAAGACCCTGTGGAGACAGCGCGCGGTTGGTTAGTGGCGATAGATGCTTCGACGGGCAAAGTCGCTTGGCGGTATCAATCGGCTAAACCCCTGCTTGCCGCGGTGACAACGACATCGGCAGAGTTGGTCTTCGCGGGTGAACTGACCGGCGATCTGCTGGCCTTCGATGCGCGCAGCGGCAAAGTCTTATACCGATTTAACGTTGGCGGCCCGATGAATGGCGGCCTCGTCAGCTATGCCATTAACGGCAAGCAATATGTTGCCGTTGTGACCGGCAGCGCATCGGGCTTCTGGCGCGCTGCGCCGGGGTCTTCGACCATCGTTATCTTTGCCTTGCCGTAAAAGCATAGCCGTGCAGGGCAGGCATCACCGCAAATCTGTCTGAATGAATTGCGATGATTTGTGCCCTGCGCGGCTGTGGCTTTCTTCTCTACTCGCCCCACGCGATCAATTTTTCGGCGAGCGCCGCAGGCGATTCAAGGCTGACGATGTGCCCGGTATCAGCAATCATAGCCAACTCCGATTGGGCAATCTTTGCGCGGAAGATTTCTCCGTAGCTCGGTGCGATGAAGCGGTCTTGTTCCCCCCAGACGATCAAGGTTGGAGCCGTGATGCGCCACAACCGATGCTCCATTCCGGCTTCGGGAATGGGAAAAAGGAACTTCGCAACCGTGCGAAAGCCGCGTGACATACCAATCAAATTTTCAATCTGTTCCTGCGTGCGATCATCGCGGTTGCTAAACAACTGCGTCATCATCAGCATGCGTTGCGCCGCCGGACATTCGATATTGTGAAAGAGGTAGGGAACTAATTCGCCCACCATCAGCCCGAACAGATCAACTACAGGCGCTTGGTCGCGCCATAATCCAATCGGCGCGACCAATCCTAATCGCCCGACCTCCTTCGGACGCAAGGCCGCCATCTCCGCCGCCATCCACCCGCCGAGCGATTCGCCAACTACGTATGGCCGTTCGAGTCCGAGTGCCGCCATCACATCGAAACCATGCAGAAATAGATCGAACTGATCGTCCAAACTATCGAGTCCGCTCGACTGGCCAAATCCCGGCAGCAGCGGCGCATAGACGTGATAGCGTTCGGCCAATAGGGGTAAGGCTCCTTCCCACGCGGCAATGCCGCCCGCGCCATGCAGAAAGAGCAGCGGTTCGCCTTCACCGGCTTCGAGCACTTCGATCTTCGGTCGTTCTTCCCCCAAATCGAGCAGTCTGGTTTGCGGTGTCATCCTTGCACCTCCATAGGGCGTTCGGCTGCGGTTTGCACGGCTTGATTGTGATGACCCGGTTGCTCGCGTTTGTCGGCAGGCAATGCCTTCGGCCACCAATGATCTTCCCATTCGTTCCAAATCGGACGCACGTGCGGCATCACTTCGGTGGCAAACAAGTAGGTCGAGCGATTGGTCAATTCCATCGGCGCAGAACCCATATGCAATCCCAATCCCAGATGGCCGCAGCGCAAGGAACGTGCCAACTCTTCGACTTGCTGGCGCACGGTGGCAGGCGAACCGGCGATGATGTAGCCGCCTTCGACCAACTCTTTCCACGTTTTGTTCATGCCCATGTTGAGCGACGTATTTCCGGCTTGCGCGACGATGCCCGCGCGAATCGAGGCTTCGGTCATATACCCCGGCGGCCCGGTCATGCCGGGGTAGAGATGCAAGCAGCGATTGAAGAAGTAATCCACATGCGGCCACCATTCGCGCTCGCACGCTTCATCCGTATCGCTGACGCAAATCTGTTGGAAGAAGGTGCAACTATATGGGTTCGGCTCTTTACCAAGCTTCGTCATGCGCTCCCAAAATCCGTCGAGCACACGCTTGGCGCGTTTGTAGCCGCTAAACGAAAGATAGCTGTAGTTGTAACCGTTCTCGGCGCAAAAATCCCACGTCTCAATCGAGCCGGTTCCGGGAATCCAGATCGGCGGGTGCGGCTTTTGAATCGGTTGCGGCCAGACGTTGACATAGCGCAGCTTAGTGTATTTGCCATTCCATGCGAAGGGCTCGCGCTCGCGCCAGGCTTTGAGAATCAGGTCGTGCGCTTCGCGGTATTTATCGCGCAAGGTGACTGGGTTTTCGCCGTAACAGTAGTTGGTGTCCATCGGCGTGCCTACCGGAAAGCCCGCAATCAGCCGCCCGCCGCTGATGACATCAAGCATGGCAAACTCTTCGGCGACGCGCACCGGCGGGTTGTAGAGCGCAATTGAGTTGCCCAGTACGAGCAGCATCGCTTTGGTTGCGCGCCGCGCCAAAGCGGCAGCCATGATATTGGGCGACGGCATCAACCCATAACCGTTTTGATGATGCTCATTGACGCCAATGGCGTCATAGCCTAACTGGTCGGCGTATTCGAGCATGTCGAGATATTCGTTATAGAGCGTGTGCCCGCGTTCGGGGTCATACAAGGCGTTGGGAAGATCAACCCAAACGCCGTGATACTGCTCGCGGAAATTGTCCGGCAACCAGCGATACGGCATCAGGTGAAACCAGTTGAATTTCATGCAGCATCCTCCTGAAGTGGGTGTCCGACGCGAAAAAAAAGACAAGGTGAAGCGCGTAGCGGCGCGATTATATCACTCGTTCCCGAAGCAGCAAGTGCGGCTATGATCGGTGTGCGCAACCTTTCGAAACCATTGGTTCGCTGGTTTCGAAAGGAGT
>CAYXVU010000140.1:0-16062 GCA_964468725.1 uncultured Clostridia bacterium | reverse complement strand
CCAATAATAATCCTGCGATGTTGGCGCATACCATTAACAGCACCAAACCGACCAACGCGATCAAGATCATGAGAAACTGCTGCACACTGCCGCGCATATTTGGATGGATGCCGAAATCGGCAATCACCGCGATGCCGAAGGCTTCGTTATTTTTGGGATGCTCTTCGCGGAGTTGATTGCCAATGGCCGTGAGTTCCGCCTGCGCCTGTGCTAGCGTAACCTCCGGCTTGAGCCGACCAATGACGCGCAGCCAACCCATGCCGCGATGGCGGAGATACCCTTCGCCATTCATCGCTTGTGGCTGCATCATCATCGGAACATAGACATCCGGCTGCATGCCGAGTTCCGTACCGCGAAACTTCTCTGGGGCAATACCGACGATGGTAAATGAATGGCGATTGAGCGTCAGACTCTTGCCCACTGTCGCTGGGTCAGCACCGAAGCGCCGTTGCCACAACCCATAACTGATGACGACGACCGGGTGAGTTCCCGGCGTTTGATCTTCTTCCGCAAGAAAGCTGCGTCCTGCCCCCATCGCCACACCGAGCACATCAAAATAGTTGCCGGTGACGATTTTGCCCTGCACACGTTCGGTCTGCCCATCGGCGCTGAGGTTGAACGGCGTGAAGTAATAAGCGGCCAGCCCCGTAAACGACTGCGAGCGATCACGTGTGTCCGTATAGTTGGGGTAGGAGAAGCGATTGAAGTTTTCGTCTTGCGGGATTTTGCGATACAGCCCGACGACTCGCTCCGGTTCGGCAATCGGCAGTGGTCGTAGTAGGGCTTCATTGAGCATACTGAAGATCGTTGTATTGGCGGCAATGCCGAGCGCTAACATGCTGATGACGATCAGAGTGAAGGTCGGACGCTTAATCAGCAATCGCAATCCGAAACGAGCGTCTTGAATGAGCGCCGCAAGGTTTGCTGTCCAACGGCTCTGTGAAGGAGATTGCAAGAGCTGGTCTTCAACCGCTTGCGCTTGCTGTTGCCAACCTATGCCAACACTCGATTCCGAGCGCACCAATTCTGTCTCTAATAATCGCCAATCGGCGATCTGCGCCAGAGCGCGGGCTTCGGCTTCCTGCGCCGTACAACCACTCGACAATGCGATCTCGTAAGCTGTGCTCAGATGCTCCGCTAACTCATCAACAATCTCCAATTCGCGCTCGGCACGGAGCCCCAAAGCGGGCAAATGTTGGCGCACAACCTTTTTCCAATCCGGGCACCTTTCATTTTCCATCCTGCACCTCAAAAGACAGGCGGCTTCATCTCCCAGCAAAGAGACACCGCCATTTCTCAAACGTTTCAGCGAGGAGTCGCAGAGGCTTGAAGGTTGATCATTTCTCCTTGCTTAAAGCGGAGCGCAACCCTTTTTACATTCATAAAGTCAATTAAGGGGTTGCCCTCCAAGGCTAAAAAGCTGGCTTCATATCCATTGCGCAGAAAACCAATATGACGTTTCGGAAAGATCGTTTTTGCTGTCTGCTCGCACCACATCTTGAGAAGCGTCAAGTTGTCGAAACATTTCAGGCTGTACAGATTCATTGCTTCAGCTAGGGAAGTGGCGCTGATCGTATCGCTGCCAACAGCGAGTTTGACATTACGTTTTTTTAATAGCGCCAAGTTTCGCAACTGATTGCTTTGCACAACAATCAATTGAGCAGCGTCATTGTGATACAAGCTCTTGCTCAATACGGTAGTCGTCACAACAACGATGCCCTTGCGTGCTGCGAGCCGTGCATCCGCGTCGGCAATCTGATATTTCGAGAGGTCCTCGCCGACTGCGATTTTATATCCCGGCAGATGCGCAATTTCATCTACGTCAGCCCGTACGGCTGCTTGAAAGTCGGCGGCCGTCTCAATATGCGTCGAAACGCGGAGGCCTGCCTGATGGGCTTTTGACACGATCAATTTCAAGATGTGGGGGTGCAATCCGCGCTGCCCGTAATAGCGCGGGTCGTTTTTTCGTTTTTCGTACTCTTCGGAGTACTCTAGATAGGTTTTGATGAAGTCGGGTTTGGCCGCCAGAATCTGCGGCCATTTCTTTTCCACCTCTTCCTGACTATCCATGATAAAAAAAGCCCGCGTGTCCAAGTCTTCTTTTTTCCACCCGCGAAACACTCCCCGCTCAAAGAGCCGTTCATAGAGTTCGACGGCGTGACCGCCCGACGCTACCAATCCAGCGTGCGCATAGGCCACATCAACGCTTGAGGGCCGGTTTACTCGGTCAAGAACCGGGGCGGTAAAATCGCGAACGTAGTGCAGATTTTTCGAGTAAAAGACGCCTTCGCGCAGGTACATCGCAATCTGCGCCTCTAAGCCTTGCGCCCCGCCAAGGTTATGGTTGTGCGCTTCGCCAAAAGGCGGAACGAGATACTTACCGGTCAAATCAACCACCCGACTCACTCGCTCCGGTCGGCGGGTAGTAAGAATTCCTGCCACCGAGTAAAAAGTTTTTTCTGAAAACCCTTTGCCGTCAAACCATTGCCCATTGCGGAATTCATAAGTCCCTGGCTCAGGGTTTTGAACGGCAATTCCGTCAACAGGAATCAGTGCGAACAGCAAAAGGAAGACAAACCATAAACGTTTCATCGAATCGGTACCCTTTCACATCGAGCGATTCTTTGCAGGATAAGCAGGCGCAAATGCAGGGGATCACTTCACCTGTCGCTCAAACCATTTTTACTCCGGCACCACACGCGCGACGCGATTGAGGGCGTCGAAAAATTCATGCCAGGTGCTACGTTGTGCAGCCAGTACTTTGCGCCCTTCGGCTGTGAGTCTGTAATACCGGCGACGGCGTTGCCCGGCTTTCTCAATCCATTGCCCTTTCAACCATCCGCGCTTCTCCATGCGGTAGAGCATCGGATAGAGTGATGCGACATGAAATTGCAACACCCCCTCCGAACGTTCGCCGATCAGTTGGGCGATTTCGTATCCATGGCGCGGGCGATCCTCGACCAATGCCATAATCAGCATCTCCGTGCTACCCTTTTTCAGTTCTCGGTCTAGCATAGTCTTCCTCTCCATATATTGTAATATTACATATAGCAATAACAGACTCTCATAGCAAGAACTTTCTTTCGCATCGTTCGCCTCGCCGACAATCGCCCGCCACCCCATCTAGCTATCAAGTTATGAGAAGATCAAGTTGGTAGTTGGTCATGCAGCGCGCGCCGAAGACCGCGCGCTTGAAGCGGCCTTGAGCCGTTGGTAAGATGCACGGGCTTGCTACAGAACAAAACCGTGTTCGTGCCGACCGAATTCATTTCGAGGAGTTATCAAACCCATATGGCTGAATTCATCAAAGTGGCAACCGTCTCGGATATTCCATCCGGCGAAGGGGCAGTCATCGAAATCAATGGCCGAGCTCTCGCCCTGTTCAATGTAAATGGCGAATTTTATGCTCTCGATAACATCTGCGGACATCGCGGTGGCCCGCTCGGAGATGGCTACTGTAATCCGCAAAATTTGACCGTGCAATGTCCATGGCACGGTTGGGTTTACGCTTTGACAACGGGCGTTTGTACGCTCAATCCGAATTCGCGGGTTGAAAAGTTTGCCGTGCGCGTCGAAGGCGAAGAGGTGCAGGTTTCATTAGGGTAATCAGCAAGCGAAAGCTCTGCATTCGAGCAGCAAGCGGCAGGCTCAGACTGTGAGCCTGCCGCTTGCTATTTCTTGCCGACTTATTGTTTATCATCATCGGTCTTCTTGGTGCGCGGGGCGGTTCCTTGCCCAATAGGTTGGCCGCCTTGCTGAACAGCCGGGTCTGCGGATCGAGCCGGTTGTCCGGGTTTCGTTTCGCCGATTGGGTTCGTGTCTAAGGGGCGTTTCGTCTGTTCGTCAATCGGGTTTTTATGATCAGTCATGATGATATTCCTTTCCGTTCCGTCCGCATTCGTACAAGTCGCATCGTTTTCAAACAAACGAGTGTGTGAAAAAGACTGTGTGCAAATTGGACAAACAGGCTGTGGCAAGCCTTTGATTCGCTATGCTAGTATCAAACTCTCAATGACCCAAACGCTGAAACAGAGACTCTTACGTGGCGTTGGCCGTGCCATTGCCGACTATCGCATGATCGAAGATGGTGACCGCGTCATGGTCTGTCTGAGCGGCGGCAAAGACAGCTACACGTTGCTAACCCTCTTGCTCGACTTGCAGCGTCGCGCACCCGTGCGCTTCGAAATCCTTGCCGTCAACCTCGACCAGAAACAGCCGGGGTTTCCTGCACACATTTTGCCAACCTACCTCACTGAACTCAGAGTGCCTTTTCGCATCATCGAACGCGACACCTATTCAGTCGTTAAGACTCTCATCGCTGAAGGTCAGACCACCTGCGCCCTCTGCTCACGGCTGCGGCGCGGCATTCTGTATAACGCGGCCATAGAGGAAGGCTGTACGAAGATCGCGCTCGGACATCATGCCGACGACCTATTGGAGACATTTTTACTCAACCTCTTTTTCACTGGCTCGATGAAAGCGATGCCGCCAATTTTGCGCAGTGATGACGGGCGCAATATGGTGATTCGGCCATTGGCCTATTTATGGGAAGCCGACATCACCGCCTTTGCCGAGCAACAGAGCTATCCGATCATCCCTTGCGATTTATGCGGCTCGCAAGAAAACCTCAAACGCAAACGGGTCAAACAACTTCTCAATGAACTCCAACAAGAGATTCCCGAAATCCGCAACTCCATGCTCAGCGCGCTGGCTAACCTGAAACCGTCCCATCTATTGGATGCACGCCTGTTCGACTTTCGCGCCCTCACCGATGGGCAATCCGATCTCGCAGAAGAACTCGACGCAGTTCTTGGCGCGCACCACCAGACAGGCGCGCCGCGCCTGGTTCCGGTCACGTTGAGCCGGAGTCTGTAAGCGATGATGATGTGATGGCTGCCAATCCGATCACCCGAGCGACGATCATCAAAACCTTTCTCGCACTCTTTGTGCTCACCGTTCTCTTGAGGTTTTTTTATTCCAGTTACCTCTTCGAAGATGATGGCCTGTGGTTGGCCGCTGCCGAAGAGTTGCTGAGAGGCAAAAGGCTGTACAGTGAAATTTACTTTGATAAACCGCCTGCCTTGCCCTTGCTCTATGCCGCGCTGTTCCACCTCTTCGGAGCGCACATTTTGGTGATTCGCCTCTTCACGATTGCCTATTCGTTCGCCATCTCGGCGCTCCTCTATTGCATGGGGGCACGGCTCTACAACGCTCGCATGGGGCTATTAGCGGCCGCCTTGTTTACGATCTTCAGCACCACGTACAGTGCCGGGCATCTGCAAGGCTTGAATACCGATTTCCTCATGGTGTTGCCGTACACGGCGAGCGCCTACTTCTTCATTCGCGCACAATCTGCTTCCGAACGATCTTCGTTTTCCATTTTTCTTGGCGGATTGCTGGCCGGTCTCAGTTTTCAAATCAATCCCAAGGGCGCATTCGCCTTACTCTACTTCGCAGCCTTGCTCCTTCTCCTACACGTGAAACCGAAAGGCAGCGCCCCACCTGCATCAGAGCCTGCGGCATCCCTGCGGTTGCCCTTCTTTGCTACCTTTCTTCTTCGCCGTCTAACTCTCTTCGCAATCGCAGTGGCAGGATTCGTCATTGCCTCGTTGCCTTTCGTCGTCGCCATCTTGGCAACCCACTCAGGGCAAGCTTATTGGGCATACGTATGGGCATGGGGTTCGCGCTACGCAGGCTACATTCCTCTAACAACCGGGGCGAGCAATGTGCTGCGCATTACCGGCAGCTATCTCGCTTTGAACAACACTCTCCTCATTGCGCTGATCGTTTCTATCTGGCAAGCAAGCAAACAGAACCGGCGTGCAGAGCCAGTTTCAGAAGCAAGCGGAGCAGCAGAACAACGATGGCTACAAACAGACAGAGCGGTATTGCTTTGGTTGGCAATCTCTTACATAGGAGTAGTATTAGGTGGCAGGCTGTACAGCCATTATTTCTTTCAAACGCTACCGGCGCTCTGTTTGATTGGCACTCGCGGTTTGGGGCAATTGACGCCAACACGGCAATCCGGTGTTACGCTCCCCAAGTTGCTGCGCATTCCGGCAGCCGTTCTGCTTATCATCGGATTCGGGTTTACGATTGTACGGTTTCATAGCCGCACCGTGGCGTTGGCAACCGACTGGTTGCGTGGTAAACCAAGCGCAAAAACGCAGGAGTGGTATCAGGAGCAACTCAACCGTGAAGAGCAGATTGTGGCCAGTTTCGTATGCGACAAGCGCGAGGTCACAGGCAATGCGCCGCGCGCTATCGGCGAGGCGCTTCGCAACGAACGGCGCAACCGGCAAGGCCAGCCCTCCTCTGCGGATTACCTCTTTGTTTGGGGCTACCGACCGGAGATTTATTACTGGTCAGGCTTGCTTCCGGCATCGCGTTATTTGAGTTCACAGCCGCTAACAGGCGTTCCCGCAGATGTCCATTTTTTCGGGTGGGATTATCATTCCATCCTCGACGAAACCGCTGCCGCCGCTGCGCGGGCGCAACTCCTCAAAGACCTCGAAGCATCGCCACCGCGCTACATTGTTGACGAACTCGCCATCTTCAACAGTCGGCTGGCAATGCGAAGCTTTCCTGAACTGAAAGAGTTCCTTCGTCGCTACAAACGGGTGGGGAAAGTCGAGCGATTCTTTATCTACCGACAAAAAAATTGGGAGAAGAAATTGCTCAAGCGACAGCAAAAACGGGAACGCAAGGCACAGCAGCAACCGACGGCTCCGCGTTAGCTGGCGGTTCCAAACCGAGCGGATGGATCATTCCTCGTTGCTAACCGGCGATTCGAAGAAACCTTCGCTTCCCATTCTTCAATTTCATCTGCCAGACATACTCGGTCGCCGAGCAAACAGGCGTGGCCTGCGCCGCGTATGATCTTCACCATCGCATTCGGTAAGCGCGCAGCCATGCGTTCGGCTTCGCGGATGGAAGGCACAAGCAAATCTTTGTCTGTCGCAATCAACAAGGTCGGCGCGTCAATCTCTGCCAAATGCGGCTCAAGATTCACCTGCTCAATCAAACGCAGACGGCGGATGTAGCCTGCCCGTTTGATCGAACGCGCGATGGCGAAGAACTTACGTCGCGTCTCCTGCCCAACGCCATCTATAAACAAACCGAGCGTGCTGGCAATGACACGCACAGGTTGCACCCACACAAACGGAAGGATGGCAGACAGCCAAGCCGCCAGTTTGATTCGCAACCGCCGACGATAGCGAGCAAACGAATTGACGATGATCAACCGTTCCACCATCGCCGGGTAGCGCAAGGCGACGGTGAAAGCGACTGCGCCACCGAAAGATTCGGCAACCAACGTCGCGGATTGCTCACCCATATCTTGAATAATCGCCGCCACATCGTCAGCCAATTCCTCATAGGTGACGACAGAGCTATCGCGTTGATGAAAGGTGACGACGCGATAGGCTGCGCTCAAGCGTGGAATCTGTTTGAAGAAGAGTTCGCCAGTGCCATCCAAGCCGCAGATATAGATCAACAAACGACCTGCGCCATAGACGCGATATGCAGGTTTTGCCGTTGCAGCAACCGCCATAGCTCACCTTGAAACTTTACAATGCGGTAATCTCTTCTAGAATGCGCGCCACCGCGTCGCGCGGGTTTGCGCTATCGGTAATGGCACGACCGATGACCAGATAGTCCGCGCCGTCACCGAGCGCGCGAGCCGGGGTGGCGATGCGCTTTTGATCGCCACTTGCCGACCATAATGGGCGAATGCCCGGTGTGAGAATAATGAAGTTATCTGGTGCAACCTGTTCGCGGATCATGCGAATCTCGCGCGGCGAGGCGACAACCCCGGCCAATCCCGCATCGCGCGCCAGCGTCGCCAATCGCAGCACCTCATCTTCGACTGAACGGGCAATGCCGACGTTGGCCAGATCGCCTGCATTCATGCTGGTCAACACGGTCACTCCCAAAACAGCAGGGGGCTGTTCGCTCTCCATTGCTCCTACAGCTTGGGCGGCAGCACGCATCATCTCTGTCCCGCCGAGCGTGTGTACATTAAAGATGGTCACGCCAAGTCGGGTAGCCGATTGGGCAGCGCCTGCAACGGTGTTGGGAATGTCGTGAAATTTCAGATCGAGAAAGACGCGCTCGCCTGCGGCAATGATTTCACGCACGATGTCCGGGCCGGTTGCCGTGTAGAGTTGCAACCCGATTTTGAACATACCGACCTGCCCGCTCAATTGTTCCACCAAGTTGAGGGCGCTCGCTCGGTCGCCGACATCTAACGCGACAATGAGTCTATCTCTTTCGCTAATTCGCTTGGCCTCAGCCAATGGTTGCCTGCCGCTTGCATTGGTCATGATGGTGTTCCTCGATGGTGACTATATCGCTGGCGGTTTCACGGGGCAAACGGATTGTCTCCGACTCACCTCCCGAAACCGGTTTCCGCGATTTGACTCCGCTCAGGCGGCGGAGTAGATTGACCGCACGTCTGACTCATCGAAACCAGTGGAGGCAACCCGAATTGGTGCAGGCCCATAGCTTGCCACTCTCTTCCGAACAGGAGAACTCGCTCTATGCGTTACACCAGGTTTCGCCGCACATCCTTGAGCCTCATGCTCTGCTTGACCTTGTTCCTCGCAGTCTTGCCCACAATCACTTTCGCGCAGGCGTCGGCATCGTTGTTTACGGTTGACGATCTGCTCGGCGTCATCAACATCAACGCAGCGGACTTGAGCGAAGACGGACGCTGGTTGGTTGCTACAGCGTCAACCCTGAGTGACCGCATTGGCATTGATAATTATCGTTTCGGTGATCCAACCTACATCGCGCCTTCGCTCAGTGACGTATGGGTGATTGATACGCAAACAGGCAAACAACAAAAGCTGTTTTCGACGAAACAGCAGACGCGCAATCCGCGATGGTCGCCCGATGCGACCAAGTTGGCTCTCTTCGTTTTCAGAGGGCAGCAATTCGAACCGCAGATTTGGGACAAAGCGACCGGCAAAATCACGCCTGTCGCGCTGCCGCAAGGAATGTATGCGGCGGAAAACTCTGATCTTCATTGGTCACAAGATGGCGCGAAACTTTTTCTCGCGCTCCGCAAAGAGGCGTGGCGAACCGAATCGCGCACGCAGTTCGAAGCGCAAACGCGCGCGCCGATTGTCGTGCAATCCAGCAAAGATGCTTTTCTCGCGTGGGATGATTTGCGCCGTCGGGCAGCCGTGCGCACCCTCATCTCTTATGATCTGAAGACCGCGCAGACGCGCGAAGTGATAGCCGAAACGCGCCTGAGCAACTATGACATCACCGAAGACAACCGTCTTGTCACCTACTCGGAAGACATAACGAAAAAGACCGATTACGATGTGATCTTTGGCGTTGATAATCAGTTGCGCGTGCAGCCGACTGCGGGCGGCGAGAGTCGCATCCTCATCAAATCCACTAAAGGTCTCAATCTCATCTGGTCAAAAGACGGTCGCCGCTATGCCTATGCGAAAGATGGCAACCTCTTCGTCGGTTCCGTTGAGGATAAAGAGCCGCGCCAATTGACCGGCAAGCCTGAAGACAAAACCAAAGCGGATGCGGAAAAGGCCAAAGAGGAGAAAGAAGACGATAAGCAGAAAAAAGAGAAAGAACGTTTTACTGCCGTGCGGCTCAATGCGCAAGGCGAGGGGCTGATCGCCTCCAACAAAGAAGGCTTATGGCTGATCGATACGGCGACCGGAGCAAAAGAGCTTTTCTTACCGTTCAACGAAGAAGATAAAGAAGCGCCGCGATATCAAGTCATCGAATGGCATGCGGAGACCAACGCCATCTATCTTTCATATGCCGCCCGCACCAAATGGGAGCGCGGACTGGTGCGCTACAACACCAAAGAGAAGAAACTGGAAGAGTTGCGAAAAGATGCGCAACTCTATTTCGGCATGCGGCTCTCGAAAGACGGTCGCACCTTCGTCTTCCAGTCTGCAACAGGCAATCGCCCCGCCGATCTTTATGTTGCCGATGCGAATTTCAAAACCGTGCGTCGCCTGACCGACAGCAACCCGCAGCTACAGGCGAAGCGGCTGAGTAAGACGGAATTGATCTCTTACCTCGACAGCGATGGGGTGAAGTCTTATGGCGTCGTGTATTATCCTGCCGATTATGAAGCGGGCAAAAAGTACCCGACCATCTTTAACATCTACGAACAATTTTTCGATGACAACTTCAGCGGCACAATCAACGTGCTGACAGCCAATGGGTATGTGGTGGTGCAGCCGTCCGTAAACTTTGAGACCGGCTATCCCGGCGAAGCCTGGGTAAAAGGCGTAACCGCAGCCGCCAACAAGGTTATCGAGATGGGCATCGCCGATGCGGAGCGGCTCGGCGTACAAGGGACAAGTTACGGCGGCTATGCAACTAACCTGCTCATCACCCAAACGAATCGCTTCAAAGCGGCAATCAACATCTCCGGCAAAGTCAATATGGTCAGTTTCTATACGGACAGCCCGCGACTCGGGGTTCGCAACATTCATGCGCCGGAGAAGAGTCAAGATCGAATCGGCGCGACCCTGTGGCAGCAGCCGCAAAAGTACATTGAGCATTCCGCTGTGATGTTTGCAGACCGCATCAAAACGCCTTTGTTGCTGATGACCGGCGAACAGGATCACAACGTGCCTGCGCGCCAAGCAATGGAGATGTACTATGCACTGCGACGGTTGGGGAAAGAGGTCGAGTGGGTGAGTTATACCAATGGCGGACACGGCATGCCGACGACGACCGTAGCCGAAGTCAAAGATTACCATCAGCGTATCGTGAAGTGGTATGACGATCATCTGAAAGGCGATTTGAAGAAGAAGGCGGAAGCGCAAAAGCCGGACGCCGGTCAATGACAATCGCCGGGGGTTCCGGTCTTCGGGCGAGACGGCATCCGTAGGCATCAAGCTGCATCAGCAAAGCAGACTTGGTTGCGACCCGACCGCTTGGCTCGATACAAGGCTTCGTCGGCTGCGCCGATCAGGTCATCCGGCGCACCGCTGACCGGAACGATACTGGCTACTCCTGCGCTGATGGTGATGCGTTGGAATTCGGGGTGCGCGAGGTTGAGCGCTTCGATCCGTTGACGCATCTTTTCGGCTACGTCCATCGCTCCGGCTCTGTCTGTGTCGGCCAGTACGGCGACGAACTCTTCTCCTCCATAGCGTGCCACCAAATCGGTTGGGCGAGCGACGGCTCCCTGTAGGGCTTCGGCCACTTGTTTGAGGCAATCGTCGCCCGCCTGATGCCCGCAGTCGTCGTTGTATTTTTTGAAGTAATCAATATCCATCATAACCAGCGATAGAGGGGTCGCCTGCCGCAGCGACCGCCGCCATTCATGATCGAGAAATTCTCGAAAACGGCGATGATTGGCAATGTTGGTCAATCCATCCAGTATCGCCAGATTGTGCAACGATTCGTTTGCCTGTTCCAGTTCGCGTGTGCGTTCCGCCACTAGGAGTTCTAGTTTCCGCTCTCGTTCTTTCAGATGCCGGATTCGAAACCGATGTGCGGCCAGAACAACACCTGCCATAAAAACTACCGTCAGCAGGTAAAACCACCAGGTTTGGTAAAAGTAAGGCTTCAAATAAAAATTGAATGCGGCTCCCGTTTCGTTCCATACCCCATCGTCATTGCAGGCAATGACGCGAAAGCGGTAGCGACCGGGCGAAACCTTCGTGTAATAGGCGACCCGACGCGAACCGGCGTCCACCCAATTTTCGTCGTACCCCTCCAGTTTGAATCGGAACATGACCTTATCAGGGTTAAGAAGACTCAATGCCGTGTAATGGAATTCGAGATCGCCCTTTCCGGGCGGCGCTTCAGCGTTGTCGCCGGAAACGGATTGCTGATTGACGGTCACTCCTTCGATATAAACCGGCGGAGGCAAGAGATTCTTTTTATCGGGATCAAGGCAAACTGCCCCTTTGATTGTTGGAAACCATAGCTTTCCCTCTTGAGTCTTCCATCCCGCCGGTTGAAAGCCGCCATTGCATTCGCGGTTCTTCATGCCGTCAGGGGTTGAATAGGCTGTTGAGGTAATCGAAGCTATGGCTCCGGCAGCGTAATCATTGAGTTCTTTTTTGCTGGCTCGGTAGACCCCTTTGTTACAGCTCATCCAGAGGTTTTGTTGATTGTCTTCGACAATCGAGAAGACGACATTGTCAAACAGCCCCTCCCGCATGGTGTAGCTCGTAAATTGCCCATTTTTGAAACGGTTCAGCCCGCCCCCTGATGTGCCGATCCAGAGCGTGCCCTCTTGATCTTCATAGAGCGAATAGACGAAATCATTCGACAGGCCTTCATTCGTTGTGTAGGAACTGAGTTGTCCGTCTCGAAATCGGTTCAGCCCGCCGCCTCTCGTCCCCATCCAAAGGTTCTTTTCCCGATCTTCAATCAGACACAATACGGTGTTGTGAGACAATCCCTCTTTGGTTGTGAACCGGGTGAGTCTCCCATCTTTGAAGCGACCGGCTCCGCCGCCGTATGTACCGACCCAAATCGCGCCATCGGCATCTTCGCAAAGCGCCGTTATATTGTGGCCGGGTAAACCGTCCCGCTTTGTGTAGAAGGTGAATCTTTCGTCTTTGAATCGCCCTAATGAACCGTTTCCGATCCCTACCCAGATGCTTCCCGCCCGATCTTCACAAATCGAGAACACCCCGCCTTCGGGAAAACCATTTTGGGGAGTGTAGGTTGTCAGCCGCTTATCTTTGATTCGGGTCAACCCGCTACTCGTGCCCAACCAGAGGCTACCCTCGCGGCTTTCGAATATCGGCGACACCTCGTCATCGGCAAGCCCTTCTCTGCTCGTATAGGCAGTGAACACCCCGTCCTTGAATCGGTTTAAGCCGCCGCCGACAGTGCCGACCCAGAGGTTTTCTTCGCGGTCTTCGTACAGCGATAACACCGAGTAATCGGATAATCCGTCCGCTGTTGAGTAAACGTTAAAGCGACCCTGATAGAAACGATTCAATCCCCCTTTCCGCGTGCCGATCCACAGCGCCCCTTTCCGATCTGGCTGGAGCGTCAAGATCGAATCATCGGACAGCCCATCCCTCATCGTATAGGCGATAAAGCGACCGTCTTTGAATCGGTTCAACCCTTTGTTGGTTCCGATCCACAGCCCTCCCCCACCATCTTCGCAGATCGCACTGACGTTATTATCGGAAAGGCCGTCTTTGGTTGTGTAAATTTTGAACTGCCCATCATGGAAATGATTCAGCCCGCCGCCTCTCACGCCGATCCACAATGCGCCTTCACGGTCGGCGTAGACTGCCACTACGGAATCGCCCGATAGTCCATTTTGGGTGGTGTAAGAGGTGACCTGCCCATCTTTGAAGCGATTCAACCCATTGTTCCGAGTCCCAATCCAAATCGCCCCTTCACGGTCTTCGCAAATCGAAAAGATGGTATCGTCCGACAACCCGTCCTTCGAGGTGTAGACAGAGAATTTTCCGTCCTTGAGGCTATTCAATCCGCCGCCGCCGGTGCTAAACCATAGCCTTCCTTCACGATCTTCCAGAAGCGAGGTAATCAGATTGTTCTTAATCTCCGCCACGCTATTTCGGCTGAAGGTAACGAACTGCTTGCCATCAAAGCGCGCCAGCCCCTCCTGCGTTGCCAACCATAAATAACCATCGCGCGTCTGCAAGATGCTTTGAATGGTGTTTTGCGGCAAGCCTTGTTCGGTTTGCCAGGCGTCATGCACATACTGAGAGAGCATTTTATCAGGGTCGAGCGCGGAAGAAGCCGAAGGGAAGAACACGGCAAGTAGGAGAGCCAATATCAATATCAATGCCGTCCGCATCGGTACCTGTCCGGGCATCATGCGCGGCATTATACCATCAAGAAACTGACGCTCAAGATGGGAAAGAGAGTGCGACTTCAAGAGTGGCTTGGCGCAGTACGAGCGCAGGAAGAAAAGACAGAGCCGCCAGCGCGGATTGGATGAGTTGTCACGAATATGCTTAGTTGTTCCGTGAACCTCAATCCAATCAGAGTTAATTCGTAGTCAACGCTGATTGAGCGCATCCTGACCCAATCCAAGATGCTCGTTCGATAACGCGGTTATCAATGATTACCTTGACAATATGCGGCAGCAAAAATACATTTTGGCAGTACTTTAACCCTCAGATGGAGAATCTGATCGAAAAGCTACGCCACCAAACTTCTTCGCCAATAGCGAAGTGTCTTTTCACCATTGTCGCAATGTTTTTTAGTTGTTTGGGGTTGATTGCTTTGTTAAGCGATACGGGATTTTCAGCAGAGATAACGCAATACCGTTTGTCAGTCTATGTCGGCGCAACGAGTTTATCTCTGATTCTCGGCTCGCTTGTGTATGCGCGGTCTTCTGGACGTAGGCTGAGAGAACAAATCGCTGCGTTACAAGAACAGTTGACAAACTGTGCGTCGGCTTTGGCCGCAGCAACAGAATACCGTGAAGAGTTGGCGCAAGCGAGAAGTTTTCTTTATCGAATGTTAGAAACCCGCATGGAATCGGATGCATTTGAAATCAGCAAAGCCGTATATCAAAGCGACACGGTCTACATTGAATTGAAGAAGCGAAGAGGGAAGAGGCTCGGAATCGGACATCGGCTTGTGGTTCTACATAAAGAGGATGGCAAATCTATGGGGCATTTCAGGGTCATTGAAGAGCGCAGCAAAACGTACTATGCTCAAGGCGTGGATGTAGACGAGATATGGGCAGGATTTATGAAGCAGCAAGGTGAAGTGACCATGACGCCTTATCTAGCTGCCATTCACATCAAAGAGGTAGCGGGCGATGAGTAAGACATTAGAACAGACTGCCAAGGAAAGCCTACCTTCCCCAGATAAGCAAAGCCTTCTGGAGGGCAAAGTGGCGGCTATCTTGAGTGAAAGGGATGTGGTGATAAATCTTGGTGCGAATGAAGGCGTCAAACCGGGAATGATATTCAAAATATTGGCAAAGAGTTCTTTTCAAATCACAGACCCCGATACGCAGGAAGTGATCGGATTCCTCGTAGGCGAAAAGGCGCGAGTGATCGTCACTGAAGTCAAAGAGAAGATGTCTATTTGTCGCTCCATCCCAAAGTATTGGTTATCCCATAAGTTGAGGGGCGCGGTTGCGGGCGGAGCAATAGGGCTGTTCGCTTTCGGCCCCATTGGGGCAGCCGCGGGAGCCTTACTTCCTTTACTGCTATCCGAAAACGCCATCCCCAAAATAGATGCCAATTATGTCAAGGTGGGCGATAACGTTGCTCTGGCCGACGACCTCAGTCAGGATGAAGCCGACGCAATCGCTCTTCCTATCCAGTCAGCGGATTGAAACTGATGCGGGAATAAAAAGCGACTCCATACAGATTGAACCAACTGAGTGAACCAACTGAGTGAAATCGCGGAGCAGCGGAAGGTTGATACGCTTCTGCTTGCCGGTGAAAAATCGCGCCGCTTGTGTAATGGATTCAGCCTCACAGTTCGGCTAGAAGGGAGCCACGTGGGGCTGCTAAGATAATGGAACTTCGCAGTTCGTTCGCAGTAAAGGTAAGAGGTAGTGTGTTGCAAGAGATTACGTTTTGGGGATGAAACGCACATCGGCCTACCAACAGACACAGGCTCGCTATAGCCAAAGGAGGCATCTTCGCGATGAGGACCAATTGGAGACTGCTACTCGCAACGCTTATTCTGTTCACCTTCAGCTTACAATCACTGGCTTGGCAATCCCAGCAGCAACCACCTGCCAAAGAGGATGGCGCAAAGGCGAAAACCGAACAAGAGAAACCAAAAGAAGAGAAACCGAAAGAGGCTCCGAAACCGCCTTCAGGTCCGCCGCCCGAATTTGTCGCTTTCCAACAAGCCAATCGCATCGCCGACCCACAGAAAAAGATCGAAGCGTTGGAAAAAGTCTTGGTTGATTTTCCCAAAGCTGATTCGTTCGTCTCCAGCAATGTCAATCAAGCAATTCTTTCGACCATCGTCAAAAACTGGCCGGATCAAAAAGATCGCATCCTCGCTCAAGCGCAAAAAATCATCAGCACCCCTCCCGATGCCCATGACAAGAATGGCTTGTACAACTCCGTTGCGGTGACCCTCTTAAAT
>CAYXVU010000139.1:0-16075 GCA_964468725.1 uncultured Clostridia bacterium | reverse complement strand
CTCTCTTTGTTGTAGCCCTCTGTGTCTTTGCGCTGCACGAAGGTCTGTTGTTGAAGTCTCCCCAGCTACCCGACGAACAGCAAGCCTTAGCCTAATCCTCTCGATGCCGATGCACAGCGATGGAGGGATTGGCGGGCAATCCCTCCATTCTTTCGAAACGGTCCCGAAGCGAAAATCTCTTGATCTTGACCCTTTCCGGCCTTTGCTCGTAGAGGTCGGGAATAATTGGCTTCCCGCAGGGTATGTAAATGAATGTCAGGAGCCGTTAGGTGCGCGTACAACGGTTCGCAGCGCACAATCGAATCAAAAACAGGGACGAGTTTGTTCATGAGTTCTTATCAGGAGACCAACTCTGCCAGTAATGAAAGGACGCTGACGGCGGCGCACTATCATACGCTGCTCGACATCAATAACGCGCTGATCACCAATCTGTCGCAAGACGAATTATTGCGCGCCACTTGTGCCGCCTTGCGACGGGTAGTCTCGTTCGATCTGGCAGGAGTCAATCTCTATGAACCGGAGAATGGCGGGTTGCGCTTGGTGGCGCTCGAAAGCGACCATCGCTCGGAGCATTTTTCGGTCGGGCAGGTGCTATTGCGGCATGACAGTTGCGCGGGCGAAGCCTTCGATACCCAACGCGCCGTCGTGCGCCGCGACATGGCTGTAGAAGCCCGCTATACCTCTGAGAAGCGCGGCGCTGAAGAAGGCTTTCGTTCGCTTTGCACCCTGCCGTTGATCGTCAAGGGCGCGAGTTTAGGAAGTTTGACCTTGCTCAGCCGCCATGCCAATCAATACTCCGAAGCAGACACCATTTTTTTACAGGATGTCGCCAATCAAATCGCTCTCGCCATCGCCAACATGCAAGCCTATGAGCAGGTCAAAGCCTTCAGCCAACGCGAAGCGCAGGCTGCCGAACGCCGCCGCACTCTGCTCGAAATCAACAACGCTATCATCAACAACCTGACCCAAGATGATCTGTTCCGCGCCGTTTGTGCAGCCCTGCAAAATGTCTTGCCAGTCAGTCAAGCCGGTCTCTCACTGTATGAAGCCGCAACCAATTCGCTACGCCTCTTCGCCTTGCAGGGTGACTCTTCGGGAGTTGCTTTAGAGGTTGGCGACGTATTGAATTTGGATGACCAAGAGCTGCAACAAGCCTTCGATTTTCGCCAAGCGCACCGGAAGGACGATCTTGCCGAAGCGCGCGAGCATGCGATTGATAAACGGATTTATGAGGCCGGGATTCGCTCCTACATCATCGCGCCACTCGTTGTACAAGGACACGCCATCGGCACGCTCGGCGTGGGCAACGTCAACCCGCACCAATATATCGAAGCGGATGCCGAATTCTTACAAGAGACGGCCAACCAAGTGGCGCTCGCCGTTGCCAACATGCAAGCCTACGAAGAGATCGCCAATCTGAAAGCGCAACTGCAAGCCGAGAACCTCTACTTGCAAGAAGAGATTCGCGCCGAACATAACTTCGATGAAATCGTCGGCAACAGTGAGGCGTTGCTGACCCTTCTGCACGATGTCGAACGCCTCGCGCCGACCGATTCGACCGTCCTGCTCTTCGGCGAAACCGGAACCGGCAAAGAACTCATCGCCCGCGCCATTCATGATCGCAGCGCCCGCAAAGGCCGACCGCTGGTGAAGATCAATTGCGGAGCCATCTCTGCGGGGCTGGTCGAAAGCGAACTCTTCGGCCATGTCAAAGGCGCGTTCACGGGCGCGATTGATCGGCGCACAGGGCGTTTTGAGTTAGCCGATAACGGCACGCTCTTTTTGGATGAAGTCGGCGAATTACCGCTCGATACGCAAGTCAAACTCTTGCGCGTTCTGCAAGAAGGCGAATTCGAACCTGTCGGCAGCAGCAAAACCGTGCGCGTCAATGTGCGGGTCATCGCCGCGACCAACCGCGACCTCGAAGAAGAAGTGCGCGCCGGACGCTTTCGCGCCGACCTCTATTATCGCTTGAATGTCTTGCCGCTGCGCATGCCTTCGCTGAGCGAACGCAGAGCCGACATTCCGCAACTGGTCACTTTCTTTGCTGCGCGCTTTGCCAAGCGATTCAACAAACCGATTCACAAAGTCTCGCCCGAAACGATGGAACGCCTGCAAGCCTACCATTGGCCGGGCAACATCCGAGAATTGCAAAACGTCATCGAACGCGCTGTCGTTTTATCGCAAAACTCTGTCTTAACGATTGAGCGCCACCTGTTGCCCGCGCAAGCGAACAACATCATCGCCCTCCCGCAACTCCCTGCCGCATCTGCTGCCAGCGAGCCGAGCCGAGCCAACGCGCAGGCAAGCGAAGCGACAAACGCACACGGCGCAGCCTATGAAAGCCCGGTCAGCCCGATAAGCTCTGTGCGGCAGGCGACGATGGCAGGCTCGCTCACCGAAGTCGAACGCGCACACATCATCGGCGTGCTCGAACAGAGCGGTTGGGTGATCGAAGGCGAACGCGGCGCAGCCAAGATTCTTAACCTCCACCCCAACACCCTGCGCAGTCGCATGAAGCGGCTCGGCATCCGACGCCCGCAATGACTTTGTGCCTCGAGGTCGTTTCGTATTCGACCCGGATCGAAAGCCGATCAAGATGGGCGTGAGGGACTTTCGCAGATCAGCAGAGCATTTCCGCGCCTGCTCATCGAATCTTTGTTCATCCGCGTCCGAATTGTCTGCGTCCATCATACCGTTAGAAAAGAGCCTGACTCTGCGCGCCCACGACCGAGCCACGAAATTCGCTAGGCCACGACGCCCGCAGCCACGACCGAGCCACGAAGAGCCACGACATTGTGAGGCCACACAACGCGTCGCTGACTGTAAAAAGAGCCAAGTCGCGCGGTATCAATGGCTTCGCTGGTCAAGCGCAGGCCGGAGGCTTCGTGGCACAACGGTTGCCCTACTCATGAGCGAGGAGAAATGGAACAGGCAATGCTGAGAATTTGGGAAAACCAAATCACCACGGGCGCAACGATGCTCAAGATTGATGGGCAGGTCAGAGGCGCATGGGTGCGGGAAGTGCAAGCCACTTGCGATGCCGTATTGGCGCGCGGCGCACGTCTCACCCTCGATATGTCGGATATGAACTTTGCGGATCGCGCCGCCGTCTTGCTCTTTCACAACCTGCTTTGTCGCAATGTCGAACTCATCAACTGCTCGCCGTTCTTGCTCGAGCAACTCAAAAGCGTGCAACTCGAATGCCCGCAAGAGGAGCCTGCGGGCGTCGGAAAAAAATCGGCCTGAGCGAATGATTTTTAGAAAGGATGCGAGAGACATAATGAATCAGATCATCAACCAGACCCTCAAGGTTACGAATTTTGAAGACGCGGCCATGCCGCATTTGAAAGAACTTTATCGCGCTGCCCGTTATTTGGTCGGCAACTCGACCGACGCTGAAGATGTGGTACAAGAAGCCTACTTACAAGCCTGGAAATCGTTTCATCGGTTCGAACTCGGAACCAATTGCCGCGCCTGGCTCTTTAAGATTCTCTTTCATGTCATTCACCATTATCGTCGCAAAGCGATGAAGTTCGATTGGCGAAAAGAGAGTGACGACAGTTTGGCCGAAACACTGGTTTACGAGCCGCCGGTTGCCCAACACCTCAGCGATGAAGAGGTGCTGGCGGCGTTTGAACGCATCCCCTTGGCCTACCGGGATGTGGTGATGCTGGCCGATGTGCAGGAATTCTCCTATCAAGAGATTGCCGAGACCCTGACCATACCGCTCGGCACGGTGATGTCGCGCCTCAGTCGAGGCCGCAAAGCGTTGCGCCGCGAATTGAGCGGCGTTGCCGAAAGCTACGGCTTGATGCATCTGCATAGGGCGCAAGTCGGCGTGCCTGCGTAAAACAAGAAGCGCGCGACAATAGCAATGGCTTGGACGAGGGTGTGAAGGAGGCAGTATGACCACAGATTTGTATCAACAAGAGACGGTGACGTTGAGAGCCTGTGCGATCTGCGGGCGAGAGATGGTTGCAGATGACCGCTTCTGCCGTCGTTGCGGCGCACATCAACACACAAGGGTAGCAGTTGCCGACCCGCAACCGACGCGAGTACGCGGCAATGCCGGTTCGATGCCGCTTGCCACTGCGCCGGTGACGACGACTCTACGAGCCCATCCATCGCTCTGCTTAGTCTCCGGCTCGTTGGTTGTGGCGATTGCCGAAGCCGTATCGGCTAATGCCGCGCCTTCGATTAAAAGCCGCAGCGGGCAACGCGTGCTTCTCGGTTTGATCTCGTTGCCGATCTGGCTGCTCATCATTTTGCTCTCGCCGCTTGACGCCTACCTTGCCGCCAAAGCGGTCTGCCGATGAACCCATTAAAAGTTAGGGTTGCTGGGGCAAACGCGGGAATAGACGCGCCACCGGCAGGGATAAAGAGAGCGGGCAGTGCAAATGGCTGCCCGCCGTACGAACCGCTCCCAGCCGTCGAACTGTCAACTGATCTGCAACCATAAGGAGAGACTGATGGCCGATACCGATTACCTTGATCTCTATCGAAAGAGTATGGAAGACATCTTTGAGCTTGCTCCGTCACACCTCAGTACGCGGGCGTTTGTCTTGGAGAAAGGGCTCTATGTGCTGCGCGAACATGAGGCCACGCGGGTACGAGACGATGAACGCCGTTCCTGACACACTGGACATCGGCGCAGCCCCTCTGTCTACGCGTGAGGCTTCGTGGGCACGAGATTTCGTACAGTGAAAGAGGATATTATGCGACGAATGACATTTGTTGTTGACGCAAAGCGGCAGTATGGTAGGATGCGAAGTGAGCTTTCTTGGGGTGTGGCTCCATTCCCTCTACTCCCTGCTGGACGTATGAAGAAGAAATTTTTATCTGCGGTACTGGCCTGCCTCTGCATTTGGACACAAGCAGCTTTGGCTCAACAAGAGAAAAAGTCGGACGATCAGGATAAACCGATTCAATTGAAGACCGAACTCGTCGAGATGCGCGTCGTCGTGACTGACAAACAAGGCAAAGTAGTTGACAACCTGCGGCGCGAAGACTTCGAGATTCTTGAAGAGAATGTCCCGCAAACGATTGATTTCTTCTCTATTGAGCGCGTCGAAGAGAAACTCCGTTCTTTAGCTCAAGCGCCGGAACCGACCTCGGTTAAAGCGCAAACGCAAAAACTGGCGACGCCACCAGCGCGCACCATCGTTCTGTTTGTGGACAACCTGCATCTGTCGGTCTTCAGCTTCAACAAAGTGAAGAATGTGTTGAAGCAGTTCATTAAAGAGAAGGTCACTGACCAAGATGTGGTTGCGCTCATCCCGTCATCGGGAACGCTCGGCGTGCTGCAACAGTTCATGCGCGACCGCAAGATGCTGCTCTACGCGGTGGACAAGCTGACGCGCTTCAATCAACCCGATACCAACTTCACAGCGCATCTAGCTGCTCAAGTGGTGCGCGAAGATGATCGGGCGATCAGCGTGGCGCTCCGCATTCTCGGACAAGAGGAGGCTTATGTGGCGCTCTCGCAAGAGTCGGCGCGGGCGTATGCCATTGCCAGAGGCCACGAGATTTTAGCCAATGAAACCGGCTTGCGGATGACATCACTGCAAACTCTCCGAGCCGTCTCTGACCGCTTGGCCGAGATGCCGGGGCAGCGCATGGTCGTTTTTTTGTCCGATGGGTTCACGGTTTATGACCGAGATGGCATTACCGAACATAATGAACTACAGGCGGTGACCGGACGTGCAGCGCGTTCCGGCGTCGTCATCTACGCCCTGGATGCGAAAGGCTTGATGGCTCCGACGGAACACACAGCCACCGGTATTGCCAGTGCAGATTTCGGCCTTTACATGGCACAGTCGCAACGCGAGCAGCAGAGCATTTTGCAAATTATTGCCGGTGACACGGGCGGCAAAGCCTTCTTGAATCGCACCGATTTGAATCTGCCGCTCGGCAAAATTCTCGACGATAACAATGTCTATTACTCGCTGGCCTTCTACCCTTCAGAGAACAACGACAAAAAGAAGTTTCGCAAAGTGACGGTGCGGGTCAAAAATCATCCCGATTATGAGGTGCGCTCGCAAAAAGGCTATATGCCGACGGATACGAAAAAGGCAGAGGCTATGGCGCAGATGACTCCGCGACAAACCTTGATGACGACCATGCTCCAACCGCTGCCAGTGACGGCGATTCCAGTGCTCGCGCAAGCCGATTATTTGGAAGCCGAAGGCGACGATGCGCAGGTGAGTCTTCAGGTTCGCTTCGATGGCGAGCCGGTTGGCTACAGTCAGAAGGACGATAAGTATGATTTGAAATGCGAAGTCGTCATCACGGCGTTCGACAAGTCGGGCAAAATCGTCACCTCTTTGCTCGATACCATAAAAGGTACGATGACCGCCGAGCAGGTCGAACAGGCGAAGAAGAGCGGCTATCGCTACAGCAAACGCGTCAGCCTCAAACCCGGCCTCTATCAGTTGCGCGTCGGCGTGCGCGACGAGAACACCAATCAAATAGGAACGTCCATGTCATGGGTCGAAATTCCTGACTTGAAAAAAGGCAAGCTCGCGTTGAGCAGTCTGTTTCTCGGCAAACAATCGAACCCAAGTCAAACGCAAGCCGTCAAGGGACAGGATAAGAAGTCTACCAACAATCCATATCTGGTAGTCGGCAAAGCGAGTT
This sequence comes from uncultured Clostridia bacterium, assembly GCA_964468725.1. Classification (GTDB taxonomy): domain Bacteria; phylum Acidobacteriota; class Blastocatellia; order UBA7656; family UBA7656; genus CAYXVU01. The sequence goes on along the minus strand of CAYXVU010000139.1, from coordinate 9,436 downwards.
TCAAACCGGGAGAAACTGTCTTTTATCGCCTCGTCGTCTACAACCCCAACAACAGCGATAAAAGTCCGTCGGAGGCTGCCGTTAAGGTCGAAATCATTCAAGGCGAGAAGACCGTCTACGCAGGCGATTGGCAACCGTTGGCGGCCAAAACCATTCGCCAAGATAAGAAGGGCAACGAAGTGGGCGGCCAACTTCAACTCGGCTTGGAACCCGGCATATACGAACTCAAAGTGTCTGTCAAAAGCGGCAAATCGAAAAAAGCCGTCGAGCAAATCACCCTCTTCGAAATCGAATCCTGAGCCGTTCTCTTCAGTCAACGGCTATGCAAACGGGCAATCCCCCTGCGAACCTCACCAATGGCGCGAGAGTGTGCACAGGGCGCTCTCGCCTTCCTCTTTTGATCGGCAACCCACAATTCGCCTATCGCCCATTCGCTCTCCGGCTTTCGGCTGCCTCAGAGCGGGAGTAGAATTTTTTCGGATGGGTAGAGATGAAAAATAAAGGAGGAAGTTATGCAAAATCCGAAATCAAAACAGATTCTGGGTGTCAGTGTCCTGATGGGATTGTTTATGGCTGGCGTGATGACTATCCATGCGCAACGCAAGGAGGCCTCAGTCGCTGCCGGAGAGGTGGTCATTTCAGTGACCGTTCATCCGCACAATGAACGGCAAAGAGAGATGGCCGATAAGTTGCAGCCTGATGATTTTACGGTGCGCGAAGGGAAACGACCGCAAAAGATCGTCTCCGTTAAACGCGCCAGCGAGGCTCCGCCCATCATCGCTGTGCTCGTCCAAGACGATTTGACGACCCCGGTCAACAACGAAATCAAAGGCCTGAAAGAGTTCATTCGCCGCTTGCCCGAAGGCGCGCGGGTGATGACCGGTTATCTGACTATCGGCGATTTGCAGGTTGCCGAAGAGTTCACTGCCGACCGTGAGCGCGCGGCGCAATCCTTACGCATCGTGCGCGGGTCGAATTCGGCCTCGCCCTTTAACCCTTATGTCGGCGTGGTCGCCGCTTTGAAACGCTTTGACGCGCAACCCGCCGGACGCCGCCTGATCTTGCTCATCTCCGACGGCTTGGATAGCTCGCGCGGTTTGCGGAGCGCCTCGCCATCGCAGTCGCTCGATCTCGACCGCGCCATCCGCGAAGCGCAACGTCGCGGCGTTGCGGTCTTCTCGTTCTTTGCTCCCGCAGCGGGTTTGACCAGTGTAAGCCGGTTGGCCATCAACTACGGTCAAGGGTCGCTCAATCGGTTGGCGGACGAAACCGGCGGCGAAGCCTTCTTTTCGGGCAGCAGTTTCGTCAGCTTCGACAGCTACTTCAAAGAGGTGAAGGAACTGATGGAGCGACAGTGGGTGATTACCTATCGCAGCACGAATGTCGGCAAGGAGTTTCGCAAGATCGAAGTGACGACCGATTTCGATCTCCACTTACATTATCCGGAGGGCTATCGCCCGCGCAGCAAAGACTAGCGGCGCGTTCGCTTTCACGAAGGAGAGGCGAGCCGCAAAGGGTGCGAATCCCGGCGAACCAAGACCGATCATTCGAGGGCCTCCGAAAAGATTCGTGCCCTTTGCTTCCACTGTTCTGTACGCCCGCCGGTTTATACCGGGCGATAACTCTGTACGGCGCGCATGTAGTGGGCGCGCTCAAAGGCTGAGGGATTGGCGCAATGTTGTTGGCTCATACTTCCCTGCATCTGCCGAACCGAAATGTATTCGTGATCTTCCATCCATTCGCGCAGTTGCCGTTCAATCACTTGGATATGGTCAATGCCATTCACAAGCAAGGCTGAACACATCATGGTGATGTTGGCTCCGACCATCAGCATCTTCAACACATCTTGCACGGTATGAATGCCGCTGGTCGCCGCGAAATCGGCAGACAGTCGGCCATAGAGAATGGCGATCCACCGCAATGGCAAACGCAGCGCCTGCGGTTGGCTGAGCAAGACATTGGTCTGCACATCGAGGTGTTCCAGATCAATATCCGGTTGATAGAAACGATTGAATAAGACCAAGCCATCCGCTCCGGCTTCTGACAAGCGTTTGGCCAGATGAGCAAAGTTGCTAAAGAACGGACTCAGCTTGACAGCCACCGGGATGGTGACGACAGATTTTACGGCTGAGAGGATGTCGACATAGGTTTGCTCGACAGCCGCAGCCGATAAATCCGGGTCGGTCGGAATGTAATAGATATTCAACTCCAGCGCGTCGGCTCCCGCTTGCTCAATCTGGCGGGCATACTCTGTCCACCCGCCAACCGATGAACCATTGAGACTGGCAATGACAGGGATTTCGACCGCCGCTTTGGCTTGCCGTATGTGATTCAAGTAACTGTCCGGCCCGACATCAAAGGTCGCAGGTTCGGGAAAGAAGGTAAGCGCTTCGGCAAAACTCTCTGTGCCCTGCGTCAAGTGGTGATGCAATTCGAAGCGTTCCAACGCTAGTTGCTCTTCGAACAAAGAGTAGAGCACGATGGCTGAAGCGCCGACATCTTCCAATCGCCGTATGGTATCGAGTTCGCGCGACAACGGCGAAGCTGACGGCACAAGAGGCGTGCGTAACGTCATACCGAGATACTGCGTAGTCAAATCCATCGGAGCCTCCTCCATCGAAAAAGATCAATCCACTCCCTTGCGCTGTTCGAGAGAGCGCCGACCATCACTTCTTATGATCTACTGTGACCGTGCCATCCGCATTCGGTGCGGCCAGATGCTCGTAAAATTTCCAACGCCGCTTCACATCCTCTTGCGCCTCTTTGAACATTCGTTTGGCAGCTTCCGGCTTGCTCTTGGTGAGCATCTTGAAGCGGTTCTCCATCAGCAGATAACTCTCAATCGGCAGTTTCGGGGCGTGCGAATCTAAGGTGAGCGGGTTGATGCCGCGACTGGCCAATTCCGGGTGGAAGCGATAGAGCAACCAGTGCCCCGAATCAACGGCGGCCTTTTGGTCGCGCATCGCTGTCGTCATGTTGATGCCGTGCGCAATGCAATGGCTATAGGCGATGATTAGCGAAGGCCCGTCATAGGCTTCGGCTTCTAAAAATGCCTTGAGCGTGTGCTCATCCTTCGCGCCCATCGCAACGCTGGCGACATAGACATTGCCATAGGTCATCGCAATCAAGCCCAAATCTTTTTTTGCAGCGGGCTTGCCGCCCGCTGCAAATTTAGCTACCGCAGCGCGCGGCGTCGCTTTCGACATCTGCCCGCCGGTATTGGAATAGACTTCCGTGTCCAAAACGAGAATGTTGACGTTGCGCCCGCTGGCAATGACGTGATCGAGCCCGCCGAAGCCGATGTCATACGCCCATCCGTCGCCGCCAATGATCCAGACGCTCTTTTTGACGAACGCATCGGCGAGCGCAAGCAACGGTTTCGCTTCGGCTGCCTGCAAATGGAGCAGCTTGTCTTTGAGTGCCGTCACGCGCTCACGCTGCTCATAAATATCGGCTTCGTCTTTCTGTTCGGCGTTGAGAATCGCCGCGCTCAGTTCATCGCCAACCTGCGCGGAGAGTTTGCCGAGCAAGTGCGCCGCGTACTCGCGTTGTTGATCGAGCGAGACGCGAAAGCCCAATCCGAATTCGGCGTTATCTTCAAACAATGAATTCGACCAAGCGGGGCCGCGCCCTTCGGCATTCTGCGCCCAGGGCGTGGTCGGCAAATTGCCCCCGTAAATCGAAGAGCAGCCCGTCGCATTGGCCACCACAGCGCGGTCGCCGAATAATTGCGTGACCAACTTCAAATAAGGCGTCTCGCCGCAACCGGCGCAGGCGCTAGAAAATTCGAAGAGCGGCTCTTGCACCTGTTGTTGGCGGATGCTGGTGACTTTGATGAGCCGTCTGTCCATCTCCGGAATCTGCAAGAAGAAGTCCCAATTCTCGCGCTCCGCTTCGCGCAGCGGCGGCTGCGGTTGCATATTGATGGCTTTCAGTCGGGTCGCCGATTTGTTCTTCGCGGGGCAGACATCCACGCAGATGGCGCAGCCCGTGCAGTCTTCCGGCGCGACTTGAATGGTGTAGTGCAGGCCTTGCCAATCGCGGTCTTTCGCCGCACAGGATTTGAAGGTCGGCGGAGCCGATTCGAGGTGCTTTGCATCATAGGCTTTGATACGAATGACCCCGTGCGGGCAGACCATCGCGCACTTGCCGCATTGAATGCACACCTCCGTGTCCCACACCGGTATCTCCAACCCGATGTTGCGCTTCTCCCATTTCGAAGTGCCCGTCGGATAGGTTCCATCAGCAGGCAAGGCGCTGACCGGCAATTGATTGCCGCGTCCGGCAATGATTTCGCCAAGCACGTTGCAGACGAAAGCGGGCGCAGCGACAGGCACAGGCAAACGCAATTCGATATCGCTGGTGAGCGCCTCCGGCGTTTTGACTTGGTAGAGATGAGCGAGCGCATTATCGACGGCATTCAAATTCATCTGCACGATTTCGTCGCCCTTTTTGCCATAGGTCTTGCGAATCGAATCTTTGATCGCGGCAATCGCCTGATCTTTCGGCATGATTTCGGTGATGGCGAAAAAGCAGACTTGCATCACCGTATTGATCTGTCTGCCCATGCCGCTTTCGCGGGCTACGCGATAGGCGTCAATGACATAGAGTTTGACCTTCTTGCTGATGATCTGCTCTTGCATATGGCGCGGCAGATGTTGCCAAACCTCATCAGGCGCGTGCGCCGTGTTCAAGAGAAAGATGCCGCCTGCAAGCAGGTCTTTCAGCATGTCGTGGCGTTCCAAAAAGACCGGCTGATGGCAGGCGACGAAATGCGCTTGCTCGATCAAGTAGGTCGAGCGAATGGGCTGCGCTCCGAAGCGCAAATGGCTGACCGTCTCCGAACCGGCTTTCTTCGAATCGTAAACGAAATAACCTTGCGCGTAATTGTCGGTCTCTTCGCCGATGATCTTGATCGAATTTTTATTGGCTCCGACCGTGCCATCCGAACCGAGTCCGTAAAAAACAGCGCGGCGCACGCCCTCCGGCTCGACCGAAAATTGCGCGTTGTATTCGAGGCTCGTATGCGAAAGATCGTCGTTGATGCCGATGGTGAAATGGTTCTTGAGTTGATCGCCGCGCAGATGATCGAACACCGCTGTAATCATCGCCGGGGTGAACTCTTTCGATGACAAGCCGTAGCGCCCGCCTATGATGCGCGGAAAGATGGGCATCGCGCCCCATCCATTCACCGTCGCTTCGTGTAAAGCGGTCACGCAGTCGAGGTAGAGCGGCTCGCCCGCGCTGCCCGGTTCTTTCGTGCGATCCAACACCGCGATGGCTTTCGTGCTGGCCGGTAACGCTTCGACGAAACGCTGGGCATCGAACGGGCGATAGAGACGAACTTTCAACACGCCGACCCGTTCGCCTTGCGCATTCAGATAATCAACCGTTTCGTGCGCCGCTTCGGCTCCCGACCCCATCAACACCAAGACACGTTCCGCATCCGCCGCGCCGTGATATTCATAGAGGTGGTACTGCCGCCCGGTGCGACGAGCAAATCTATCCATCGCTTCTTGGGTGATAGTAGGACAGGCTGCATAGTAAGGATTGACCGTCTCGCGGGCTTGAAAATAGACATCTGGGTTTTGTGCCGTGCCGCGCAGCACCGGACGGTCGGGCGACAAGGCGCGGGCGCGATGCGCCAGAATCGCTTCGTCGGCGATCATCGCGCGCAGCAGGTCATCATCCAGCAATTCGATTTTGGCAATCTCATGCGAAGTGCGGAAGCCATCGAAGAAATGCAAAAAGGGGATGCGCGCAACGAGCGTTGCCACCTGTGCGATAAGCGCAAAATCCTGCGCCTCTTGCACCGAAGCGGAGGCCAGCAACGCAAACCCCGTCGCTCGCGCCGCCATCACATCGCTGTGGTCACCGAAAATCGAAAGCCCTTGCGCCGCCAGCGACCGCGCCGCGATGTGAAAGACCGTCGGCGTCAACTCTCCGGCGATCTTGTACATATTCGGAATCATCAGCAACAGCCCTTGCGAAGCGGTGAAGGTGGTTGCCAGTGAGCCGGTTTGTAACGCGCCGTGAATCGCGCCTGCCGCGCCGCCTTCGCTCTGCATCTCGATCACCGACGGCACGGTGTCCCACAAATTCGGAATGCCTTGCGAAGCCCACGCGTCAGCCCACTCGCCCATTGAGGAAGCCGGGGTGATGGGATAGATGGCGATCACTTCATTGAGGCGATAAGCAACGGAAGCGACGGCTTCATTGCCGTCAATCGTCGAGAAACTCTGCTTGGTCATGCGGTCAGTCCTTCACTCTCATTTGTGATCTTCGTCACCTCTCCTGCGGGCAAACCCTATGCCGATGCCCTTTTTGCCAGATCAGGCCGTTTCTCTAGGCTTTTCATCAGGACTGCCGTTTTGTGACTGCGGACTATTGCTCACTAAAGGGGAATTTCTCCCCCCACATAGCCTCTGACCGTCAGTAATTTCTGATAAACCGCCAATGGAACGGGGCACGAATTTTGCCCCCTTCACTTCGCCGACTGGCAAAGGAGGTGTCGCCCATGAGCGTTGAACGATACTTGAGAATGATTGCCGGAATGGTCGTGTTAATCAGCCTGGCGCTCGGTTTGACAATCAGTCCCTACTGGTTTTGGCTAACCGCCTTCGTGGCGCTGAACTTGTTGCAGTCGGCATTTACCAACTGGTGTCCGGTCATGACCGTGCTCCGATGGCTCGGCGTCAAAGATGAGGTTGAACTGCTCGGCGCGCACCGTTGACCGCCTGCAAGGCAACCCTGAGGGTGAAGGTGAAGACAAAACTCTGCGGCAAAGCGAAGGATAAAACGGCGGCGATTAGCGCGTTGGCTCTCTTGATTGTGATCTTTCCGCTCCGTCAGTTGGTGCGCGCACAAGAAGACCCTTCAGCAGCAAGCGAAGCTCGCCAAACGGAAGCGGCGCAATCGCTCAGCTTGCCGCTGGCCGTTGACATCGCATTGCGAACCAATCCGCTGCTGCGCGCGACCACATCAGGGCGCGACATCGCCGATGCTCAACTGGAAGAAGCGCGGGCTTCGCGCTACCCGTTCGTGCAGCTCAATCAAACCTTCACGACCAGCAACAACCCGGTCTTTGTCTTCGGCTCGCTGTTGGAGCAAGGTCGCTTTGGCGCACAGAATTTCGACCCGAACGTTTTGAATCACCCTGATGCGCTCAGCAATTTTCGCTCGTCGGTGTCGCTGCGATTGCCGGTCTTCAATCAACGGCAAACCGATACCCGCATCAGCGAAGCGCAACTCGCCCAACAACAAGCCGCCGCCGCGCGCCGGTTGGCCGAACAACAGATTCGTTTCGAAGTCGTACGCGCTTATTATGGCTTGTTGATTGCCGAAGCTCGCAAGGAGGTTGCAGACGAAGCTGTGCGCCTCGCCGAAGCGGATGTCAAACGTCTGCGCGACCTATTCGAAACCGGCATGATCGTCCAATCCGACCTGCTCGCCGTCGAGGTGCAACAGGCAGAGTTTCGTCAGCAACAGATTCAAGCCGAAGGCGACATCAGCGTCGCGCGCGCTGCACTCAACACGGCGCTTGGCATCACCATAGATACGCCACAAAAGATCGTCAGCCAGTTGCTCGAAAAAAAATTCGTCATCGAGACACAAGAAGAATTGATTCGCCAAGCCCTGCTCCATCGGCCTGAGTTGACGCGCGCGCGCCTCAGTTCGCAAGCCGCCAAAGAACGCGTCGGCGGCGCGAAAGGCGAATGGTTGCCGCGACTCGATCTCTTTGCCAATCTCGGCTTCAGCAGCGAAGCGCTCACCGGCGGCAGTTCCGATTACACCGTCGGCGCTAGCGTAACCTTCAACCTCTTTGATGCGGGGCGCAAAGCCCGCATCGCGCAGGCACAGGCTGCCGAATCGGCCACCGCTGCCGAAGAGGAACGCCTTGCCAGTCAGATTCGCTTCGAAGCCGTGCGCGCTTATCAACAATTCGTTTCGGCGCGCGAGCAACTCGCTGTTGCCGCGCGCATCGTCGCGCAGGCGCGCGAAGCTCTGCGCATCGTCAAAGATCGGTATGAAGCGGGGCTGACGACAATCACCGAAGTGCTGCGCGCTGAAACAACCTTTGTGCGCGCCCGCTTGATGTTGTTGGCAGCACGTTACGACCATTACTTGGGCTATGCCAATGTCTTGTTGGCCAGTGGCAGATTGACCAGCGTCGAGCCGTTTGCGTCGTAGCGCGAACTTCAACGCGCCGCAATTTGGTTACGGGTGAATCGCCTATGAAAAGAGAGAAGATGACCATCCTTTTCGTGATCGCCGTGACGCTTATGGTGAATGCCTGCGGCGGCAAGCAACAAACGGCGGCAGAGAGGCTGCCGCTCGCCAAAGATGTGCAAGTCGAGACCGTCACACGAACCGCCGTCGAAGATGATTACCAAGCCGTCGGCACGGTGAAGTCGAAGACCTCCACCACCTTGTCAGCAAAGATTATGGGCTATGTCACGGCGGTGCGCGCACAGGAAGGCGAGGCAGTGCGCGCTGGCCAAGTGGTCATCGAAATCGAGAACCGCGAGGCTCTCACCCAACTCGAAAAAGCGCGTGCGGGATTACGCGAAGCTCAAGAAGCCAGTGGCGAAGTTGAGCAATCTATGCGTGCTGCTGAAGCGGCGAAAGCGGCTGCGGAAGCCCATTTCGCGTTCGCTGCGGCAACCTTCAAACGCTACAGCGACCTGCTGGAACGGCGTTCGGTGAGCCGCCAAGAGTTTGAAGACGCGCAAGCCAAGTATCGCATCGCCGAAGCCGAAGCTGACCGCGCCGCCAAAATGCTTCTGGTGCTGGCCGCCAAAAAGCAACAGATATTGGCAAAGATTGAGCAGGCTAAATCTGACATCGTCGCTGCACAAGTGCAGGCCAGCTATGCGCGCATCTCTTCGCCTATCAACGGCATCGTCACCGCCAAACACGCGAACGTCGGGCAGATGGCAACGCCGGGAGCGCCGCTCGTGACCATCGAAGACAGTTCAATCTATCGCCTCGAAGCCGCTCTGGAAGAGTCGCAAATTGCCCGGGTGAAGATTGGCGACGCGGCGCACGTAATGATTGACGCACTCGACGAAACCGGATTGGAAGGCCGGGTCGCAGAGATCATACCGGCTGCCGATCCGGCTAGCCGTTCCTTCACCGTCAAGATCGAACTTCCGGCTAATGGCTTGCAGGCCGGATTGCGTTCCGGCCTGTTCGGCAAAGCGCAGTTTGCCGGTGCACAAAAACAAGCCCTCACGGTGCGGCAATCGGCTATCATCGAGCGCGGACAACTGATTGGCGTTTACGTTGTGGATGAAGCCGGTATCGCGCGCTTGCGGCTAATCAAGACCGGCAAAACCTATGGCGACCGCACAGAGATTCTTTCCGGTCTAGTGCTCGAAGAGGGCTGTTTTGAACGACTGGGTTCGACGCAGACCCTGCACGTCAATGTGCGCAT
>CAYXVU010000138.1:0-16091 GCA_964468725.1 uncultured Clostridia bacterium | reverse complement strand
AGCGCTTCGACGGCGAGGCCGTGCAACATCAAGCGGAATCCGGCCATCAGAGTTGAAAGCGGAACCATCGGGTGTTTGTTGTTCAACAGCCCTAAGTATTCATGCGCGTCCAGCAAACGCGCGACATAGACTGCAATCGTTTCGTCCAATTGCAACGAATTCGCTGCCCGCCAGAAATCGTTGTCCGTAAGAAAGAGTTGATAAACCGGCGTATACACTTCAATCGCCGTCTGTACGTCAACGAAGTTCGACCATCTCTCCGGCAGCGGCGCAAGCGCGATGGCTCCGTCCGTGATGGCATCGAAGTTCAACCGTGCGGGCGGTTTGAACTCCAATCCTTTCTCTTTGATCTGCGCGTTCAACTCGATGACGAAGTTGAACAGGTTCAAGTCGTGTTTGAGAAAGGTATCGTCAATCAAATCTTCGAGGGTCACCGGCTTGAGCGGATTCAGTTGCATTTCGACGCCTTCGATATTGGCGGCGATGAAAGCCAGAATCTCCGAACCGAGATGAAAATGGCGCAAGATGAGGAAATTCGCCGCCGGACTAACGAAGTATTTCAAAGCCCAATAGATCAGCCAGTGCAACGCGCGCGACGAGGTGAAGCGGTTGGGAATGAAGATTTTGACCAGTTGGATGATGACCATCGAAAATCGCGCCAGCGGACGGACAACGGGCAACAGAAATTGCCGCGACCGCGATTTCATGCTGATCAATAATGCGGCCTTTGCATCATCATCGAGCAAAACGCTTTGATCCAGATAGAACGCCAACCATGGATTCGGGTCGCGGCGGTCGTGGGTTCCTACATCAAACTGCTTGGCGAAATCCATTGCCATCTTCTTTATCTTCCTCTTTACAGATTGCCGAGTTCTTCAAGTTGCAAGCGATAGAGCCGCGCTGTGACCTTCGCTGTTTTGACGATGCGATCAACCATCGCTGCGGTCAATAGCGGACTGCTGATGGCTTTTTCAAAGCGCTCGAAATGATTCTCGTCATTAGCGCCGTGATAGAGCAGAAACGAAACCTGCTCCGGCTTCAACTCCAATTGCTTGCAAATGGCCGTGCCCCACTTGTTCGCCATTCGCATCCCTAACCCTTCAATGATGAACATTGCGCCGAGCAGATCGAAGGGGTTCTCTTGACTGGCGCGATGAAACATCCATGCGGATAGCGCTTCCGAACCGAGATTCTTTTCGCCCGTTTGAATCTCTGCGAGCGAACCGCCGACGGAAACGAAGTCGCGTTCGATCATCTGAAAGTCCCGATGTTCGTCTACCGAATGGCGCATGAAGGTCGAACGCAAATCGAAGGCGTCAATCGTGATATTCGAAGCCGCGCGAGCGATCCATCGCGCCCCCTCCATCACTTGCTGGCGCAGATTCAGCAGCAGGAGGCGATAATCTTCGACCCGCAACTTGCCGCGATTGATCTTGTCAACGATGGGAACTTGATTGAGGCGCGTTTCGAATTCGATCCATACTTGCGCGAGCCGTCGCAACAACACGCTCTTCGGGTCATCGCCCGCCGGTTGCGCAAGCTCGGCAGTCATTGCTTCCGCTTCGCTTGTCATCGGCGCGGCGGCCTGCATTTGTATGGTCGCTTCGTTGCCCACCACTGTCAGCAACATAAACGACACGGTGAAGCGACCGCTTTCGGGAACCATACAAAGAATCTTTTGACCGGGGCGGGCATGGCCTTCGTTCATCAGTTCTTCGAGCATGATGAAGATGGAAGCCGAGCCGGTGTTGCCTTTGGTGTAGAGATTGGTGAACCACTTCTCTTCGGGAATGCCCGCGCCGGTCTTTTCGACCAATTCGAAAATTTTCCCTTTGAAGTAATGCGACGAGTAGTGGCAGGCGAACCAATCCACTTCCGCAGGGTGAATCCAGCCCCGCTCGACCAATTCGAAATAGCGACCGACCCCGAGCGGCACGATGTTTTCCAATAGCGTGAGGTCTTGTTTGAGCAGCACCGCTCCATCGTTTGCTGCTGCCGTCAAACTCGGGTAGTCGTACCACGATTGTTGCGGGCGACCTTCGCCATTCTTATTCGCACCGGCATACATACAGACATCGAAGCGGTCAGCATAGGAGATCAAATCAATCCATTCGATCTTGAGCGATAAGCCGCGCGCATTCGGACGGCTTTCAAGGAGCGCCGCGCCTGCGCCATCCGAAAGCATCCAGCGCAGAAACTCGGCGTCATACGAGACGCGACCGGTCTCTTTGAAACCCGTCGTCTCTTCAAACACGCCGGGCTTGAAGAAGCGACTGGTCAACTCGCTGGCGCAGACGAGGGCATTCTGTTTGTCAGCGGATTTGATGGCTAGATAGGCGCTTTTGAGCGCCATCATGCCACTGGCGCAGATGCCGTGAAAGCTGGCGATTTCGGTTGGCGGCATCTGCAATGCGCCGTGTACCAGACTGGCAAAACCCGGCGCGAGCAGATCGCTTTGCGAAGTTGCGGCGGTGAGGAGTTCAATCTCGCTGAGCGAAAGCTCCGAACGCGCAACGGCATCGCGGGCGGCGTGAGCGGCGAGTTCATAGTTCCAATAGCGCGTCTTGCCTTCGCGGTTGAGAGCATAGTAGCGCGTCAGAATCCCATTCTGTTTGAGGATGCGCGCTTTCAACCGTGAAGGCTTGCCGCCAATCAAGCCGAGATAGGCTTCGATCTCATCATTGGGAACGGGCGCACCCGGCAGAAATTTGCCGAGGGCTGTGAGATAGACAGTATGTGTCATACGAACCTGCTTTGCTGAGAGTCGGTTCGACGAGGGTCGCGCACTCACTTTTGATGACGGCTGATTTTGACGGCGATGCCTGACAGATAGACAGTGGAAAAGTCTTCGCCGAGTTTGAAATGCCGCTTGATGACTTTTGCCGGGTCGAAAAACCATTCACCGAGCGGCTGTTCACGCTCGCTCGAATCGAACCATCCCCAAGGCGGGCGTGCCATATTCGATGCGCCGACTTTGCCAGAGAAGGCTGCGCCGAGCGAACCGACTTGCAACCGAACCTCGCCGATTTTGCCGTCGGCCTCTTTTATCTGAACCGAGAGCGGCTTGTATTCATAGGCTTCGCCATAGGTGTCATTGGGTTTTCCTTCGGCGCGCGACCACAAGGTCGTGGCAATGGGCAGCAGCGCGTAGCCGACTTTTCTGTTGCTTGCGCGCTCCGGATTTTCGGCTTTGCCGGTGAAGGAGTAGGCCATCAATCCGTTCACGGAATCTTTATCCTTCTGGTCTTCTCGATAGGCTTGAATGCCGTGTCCTTTCGGTTCAATAAACAGGAGCGGGCGTTGACCTTGCAGGGTGATTTTCTCCACTCCTCCACCGGCGCGCGGCGCATACTTGAGGAAGCGGTTGTGAGCTAGCGTTTCGACAAAGACAACAGGCGAATTCTTTGGCTTCTTAGCGTTCTTTTTGACCACGACGAGGCAGCCTTCGAGGTCGTTTTCGTGCGCCAGCACGGCGTCGTCCGCAATGCCTGTCGGGTCGAATTTGCCGCTGATCTTTACGCCTTCACGAATCAAACTGCTGAGAATTTCGCCTTTCCTTTTGCCGCCTTTGTAGTCAATGGGATGAAAGACTGCATAGTGAATGAAGTAATGAGTCAGCGTTTCGCTGATTGCATAATAGACGTAGGCGTTGAGCGGAAAGGCTTGATTATCGGCGTTGTGCCAGTTGTTATCGCCGCGCCAGTCGCCGTCGAAATCGAAATTCGTGAGGTAATCATTGCGCGGTTGATCGCCGAGACCTTGATAAAAGATCGGCGCATGCCGTTCGGCGATTTTGCGCTCATCGGCATCGGCAGCGAGGGATTGCAGAGAGGGCGAAGCAGCGCAGACCCTCACCTTCTGGCAATCGAGCGCCGATGTAAGCAGAGATGCCAGCAGCAAGCAGGTGACGGATTGGGGCAGGGCGAGCGATGGCCATTTCGATCTGTACATAGTCAAACCTGAACTCAGAGCTATTTATCTGTGGTTTTCCCTTTGAACTGACGCACGTAAGCGACGAGAGCGGTAATCTCTTCCGGCGAGAGTTTCTTTTCGAAGGACGGCATCTTGTCTTTGCCGCCTTTGATCGTGCTGGCAAGTTGGTCATCCGTCACACTCTCTTGCCATTTCTCATCGGTGAGATTCCGCGCCTTGTTGAACTTAGCCTTGAATGTCTTCGCGCGCCCGTCTTTGCCATGACAGGACGCGCAGGTTTTCTCGAACAACTTCTTCGCATCAATTGTCATCTGCGTGGTGCTGGCCGATTGCACGCTGCCGGTCAGACTGAGGGCGACGGCCAGACCGGTCGCGGCCACAGCAGCGAATAATCGGTTGCCGTTTATTTTCATGATGGAAACCTCCTAGTCGAAATGTCACTCGCAGCCAGTCTAGCATAAAAGCGACGCGCGCTTCATCGTTCGGCGCACAAGCAAACGGGCAGCCTGTGCAAGCTGCCCGTCGGTGCAAGTTTGAAATCGGTGCGCGAGGATTAGCGCGCGTCGGTTGTACAGAGCACGTCTTCGTAATAGCACACCATCACGCGTTTGGGTTTTTTCGGCAATCCTACTTCGAACGGTTCCGTGCTGCTGTTGCCGAAGACCGGAACGGTTCCCAAGCGGGTGATCTTGCCGTCGAAATCCAGATAGATCGGCACGCGCATGCGGAAGTTTTCATCCACACCGCTTTGCGTGATTTTGCCGATCAATTTGGTTTGGCCGCCATCGCCTTCCAACCGATACTCCAACTTGTAATCGGGGATGGGCGTGCCATAGACCCATTGTGAGAAGAACCAATTCATCTTGCCATTGCCCTCCAAATCCATCTCTTTCGTCATGTGCTTTTCAACAGCGAGTTGGAAGTCATAGGTCGAGACGTTCTGGTTGTAATGCGCCTTCACGAAATCCTTCATCATCGCAATGAAGCGTTGGTCGCCGGTTTTCGGGTCCCACATCAGCATGCGAAGCATGTGCAGAATAAAGCCGCCTTTCGGATACATCACTCTCCGCGTGACATCGCCTGTGCGCGCCGTGTTGAGGCGATAGCCCATATAGACGCTGCCGACATCCGACGGTCTGCGGCCTTGTTCGTTCTTCTGAATGATCAACTCGCGCTGCTCTTTCCAGAACTTGAGGAAGAGCTCGTTGCCGTGCGTGCGTTGCGCAAAGATCGAAGCCGAACAGTCAGAGAAGCCTTCACTCATCCACTGATCGCGATAAGACTTCCAACCGATGATATGCCCCCACCATTGATGCGCGACTTCATGCGGGCCGACGATCTTCCAGAAGGAATCGCCCGCATCAAGGCCGAGTTGGTTTTTAATGGTGCTGTCCAGATAGGCAAACAAAGGCATGTAGACCAGCATCGGCCAGGCTTGCCCGAAGTCAAAGAAAGGTTGTTGCGTCATAGCGATGCGCCCGTAGGGTAGTTCGCCGAAGTAAGCGCTGTAGAGTGCCATCGCCACCTGTGCTTCGCCGCGCGCTTTGTCCATCATGCTGACGGTATTCATGGCACCGAGCGTCGTCTCCGTGCGCAAGCCCGCCGCTTCGGCGGCCTCGATCTCTCGCTGCAATCCTTTGAGCGAATCAGGCAACTCTTTGTTGGCGAACGACTCGATGTCATATTTGAGCCGATCATCTTTGGCTGCTGTTTTTTTGAAGCGGCCATGATTGAATCCGGCTACGGCCAATGGCACGTCGCTCTTCCATTTGGTGATTTTGACATCTCCTTCTTGGGTTTCGCTCACCAGTTGGCCGGTTGCTACCATGAGCAAATCTTTCGGATTGCGCAGCGTCATCTCGTAGGTGGCGCGGTCTCCGAAGCCGTTGCTCGGAAACCAATTGTCACGGGCGACCAGCGAGAAGTTGCCGCCGCCGCTGTCGAAGATGGCATCGTCGCCGCCATACTCGAAGGTCAAAGTGTACTCTTGCCCCTTCTTCAACCCTTCCGGCAAGATAACAAAAAGGTCGGCGTCTTCTTCTTTCTTCTCCTGAATAAACTGTAACTCCTGCCCCTGACTGTCGCTCACTTTGCGCATGCGCAAGGTCGGGTAGAGGGAGAAAGGAAGGACGCGCGTTCCTTCTCCCATCGCTTTGAAGCGCGACTGCACTTTGCCATCGAGCCGTTTGCCTTTGGTTGTCGCTTCGATATGGTGATGTTGAAAGTCGAAGAGTTGATGGTTCTCGTCAAAGACGCCAGCATCGCGGTAATGATCTTGGAGGTGACAGGCCGCCCAGATGCCTAAATTGTTGTCGGAGAGATTGACCAGCATCACCTCTTCCGGCGTTACGTAGGGCGCGCCGAGCGGGTCGAGGATAAACAGGCCATCGCCGTACTTCTTACCATTGAAGAAAGCATAGAAGCATCCTGCTTGTCCCGTCCCCAGCACATCCATCAGGATTCTGCCGTCGAGATTCGAGCGCAGCAGCGCCGCCGCGATGTTGCCGCGCGAATAGTTGCGCCCTCTTCTCATCAGATCGCGGAAATGGTTCATCGCATCTTGCGCGCCGGAGTCGGTCGCGCCGGTTTCGATGCGCCCCTGTTTTTTCAACTCATCATAAGTGACATCGGTAAACCGCAAGACCAATTTGGTAAAGGTTTCGGTGATTGAAGGCGCGCCGGTCAGAATACCCAGATGGCGTTGTTCGAAGGGCAAACTCGGCTTCATCTGAAACTCGCCTTCGCCCATGAATACGCCGCCGGTGACCCGGCCTTCGACGGGAGCGAGAAAATGCAGGCGTCCGGTCTTAAGGGTGATTGTCGCCACATCGCGTTTGATCTCGACGTTATCGACGGCTGCCGATTCGCCGCTCAACTTCGCCAGTCGAAGCTGTGTGTAGACGGGGTCAGACGCGGACGCAGTTTGCGGCTCGCTTTCTGTTAAGAGATTCGCTCCGCCAGAGGGTACAGATAGACGGTCAGCGCCGCTGGCTGGTTGCGTCAACGACGTAAGAGCCGCAAGTGTGACCGTAAAACACAAACAAAGCGATAAGTGTTTTCTCAACATTCCAGGCTCCTCAAGTAGATATTCTTTCGTGAAAAACGTTGGGGAATGCGATGTCAATTATGCGCCAACCTCAGTTTAAGAGTGATACCAGTTGAGGTTTCGACAAGCGGCGCAATTGAAGAACTTGCCAAGGGAAGTTAGAATCTAGCACCCCCTGTGACTGGTTTTCAACAATATATTTCAAAAGAATCGGCGCAAGGAAAGTTAAGCGGGGAAGGGGCAAAATGAACGAACATATTTTTCGAGAGTACGATATTCGCGGCGTGGTCGGTCGTGATCTCACCGATGAAACCGTAGCTGATTTGGCACGCGCCATCGGCACCTTCTATCGCGCACACGGGGCAACCCGCGTCAGCATCGGACGCGATGCGCGGGAAAGCTCGCCGCGTTTTCGCCATTTGATGGCCGAAGGGCTGAACGCCACCGGCTGCGACGTGATAGACGTGGGCATGGTTCCGACGCCGCTTCTCTACTACACCCTGTTTACTCTGGATGTGGACGCAGGCGTAATGATAACCGGCTCGCATAACCCCGCCGACAACAATGGTTTCAAAATCTGTCTCGGCAAAAGCTCGATCTTCGGCTCGCAGATCAACGAGATCAAAGAGGTGGCGTTAAGCCGTAATTTCGCAACCGGCGCGGGACGCACCGCCGAACACGACATCATCGAGCATTACCTTGATTACATCGCAGCGAATATCCGCCTCGGTCAACGGCGTTTGAAAGTCGTCGTTGACGCGGGCAATGGCATGGGAGGGATGATTGGCGCGCCGTTCTATAAACGGCAAGGCTTTGATGTCGTCGAACTCTTTTGCGAGCCGGACAGCCGTTTTCCCAACCATCATCCTGACCCGACGGTGATTGAAAACATGCAACACGCCATCGCCGCCGTCAAAGAGCACAACGCGGATTTATGTATCGCCTATGATGGCGACGGTGACCGCATCGGCGTCGTAGATGAACTCGGCAATATCATCTGGGGCGACCAACTGATGGTCATCTTCGCGCGCTCGATTCTCAAGGAGAAGCCCGGCGCTACCTTCATTGCCGAAGTGAAATGTTCGCAGACCCTCTTTGACGACATTGCTCGTCACGGCGGCAATCCCATTATGTGGAAGGTCGGGCACTCGCTTATCAAAGCCAAGATGAAAGAGACTAAAGCGGCGCTGGCAGGCGAAATGAGCGGTCACATCTTTTTCGCAGATCGTTATTTTGGCTATGACGACGCGGTCTATGCGGGCGCGCGATTGTTGGAAATTCTGTCCCACACGGAGGTGCCGCTATCGGCGTTGCTCGCCGATTTGCCGAAGATGGTCAGCACGCCGGAGATTCGTCTTGACTGCCCCGATGACCGAAAATTCGCTATCGTGCGCGCCTTCACCGACGAGTTCAAACAGAAAGCTGAGGTCATTGATATTGACGGCGCTCGCGTCATCTTCGAACACGGTTGGGGGCTGGTACGCGCTTCCAACACTCAACCCGTCTTGGTCTTGCGTTTTGAGGCCGATACCGAAGAGCATCTCCACGCCATCAAAAGCGATGTAGAAGCCAGTTTGCAAAGACTGATCGGCGAATCATAGAGGTATTCTGTTTGCGAACGGAATGACTATGGCCAATGGGGAGCATCTGTTTGCCGCGCGCCAAACCGCGCGCCTCATGGGCAGGGCAAACCGCTGCGTGATGAGCACGGTTCTGTTAAAGAAGGCTCGATGAGTTGGATACAAAATTTGATTGCCTCTTTCTTCTCGAAAGAGACGACTGCCAGTATGGAAGCAGCGTCACGCGATTGGATGATGCAGTGCAGTACGTGCGGACGGGAAACCTCTTTGTGGGAGGCGGGCGGCATTCGCTATGGCGCGAAGGGCAAGCCTAAACGTCTGATTCGCTGCTCCGAGTGCGGTCTGCGATGGCGCCGCATCTATAAATAGTCGGACGCCGAAACTTCTTAATCGGTCAGCGCCGCAATCTCTGAGCGACAGCGAGCCGCTTGCGAGGGCTGCCCCCACCTTTCGTATAACGCCATTAGCCGTTGCAGCGCCTCTCTGATGCGAAAACTTTTCGGCGATTGGCAGGCGCGCAAAGTCTCCAGACACTCTCGCAAAAAGGTCTCGGCTTCGGCATAGCGTCGTTGATCGGTCAGATATTCGCCGAGCATGGTTTTGATGCCGACCAGCCAATAGTCATTCCCCGCATGCACCTGCCGATAGAGAGCCAACACTTCTCGCAACTCGATCTCTACGTGTTGCGACTGGCCGAGCTTATGAGCGATCATCGCTGCCATCATCTTCGAATTGGCATGCTGCACCGCCTCGTCCCCATACAACAAGCGTTCGGTCTCCTGGATGATGTCAACTTCGCGCCGCGCACGTTGATAATTGCCGCGCTCATAGTGCCAACGGGCTAACGGCCAACGCGCTCCATTGGTCAAGTGGTGACGTTCGCCGAAGACGGCTATGTGTACGCGTATGCTCTCTCGTAACAACTCTTCCATCTCTTCGTGTTGGCCGCGCGCAATTTGAATCTCCGCCAGCCGCAATTTGAGCCTGACTTTCATATTATCGGGAGACTGTTCCGATAGCCGCAGGGCTTCTTCATACTCGGACTGCGCGGCATCCAGATCGCCCCAGTTGTAGTATGCGCCGCCGAGATAGTCATGCGCGATGGCTACCGTGATATGCTCATGGCCATAACGTGTTTGAAAGAGATGCAAGGCCTCTCGAAACAACGGCTCGGCGCTCGCAACCTCGCTTCTTGAAGCGAAGAGGTTGCCGTAGTCAATCAGCATATAGGGCAGATTGTTACCGACTTCGGGCATGGTGCGTTGGATAGCCAACGCTGCTTGATAGAGTCGTTCGCCTTCGCCGATTTTGCCGAGTAGAACTTTCGCGCCGCCTAAGTAATATAAGCTCTCTGCGACTTTGACATGTTCTTCGCCAAACAACTGGCGGCGAATTGTCAAGGCCTTCTCAAAATGGAGTTGCGCGAGGTCGAGGCGGCCAATCGCGCCATAGGTATCGCCGATGGTCATATGAATTTCCGCCTTGATGTCGGGCTGATCGTGCAACTCGGACTCGATGCGGTGGGCGGCTTCGTCAAGAGCTTCGATGACGGTCAAGTCGCGGCGTTTGCCCTTTCCAGGCGCATACCAGCTTGGGTTGGCATAGGCGAGCATCTGCTGAAAGAAGGTGTTAATGCGTTCCGCTTTGGTCTGTTCGAGCAGGGCTTTGTCGCGTTGTTCGGCAGCGATGCGCGCTTGTTCGGCAGCCCGTCGCGCTTGCCATCCGGTTGCGATGATACCGGCGACGATGACCGACAGGAGTAATCCGACGGCGGCTACCGCTGCTTTATTGCGGCGAACGAATTTGCTGGCTCGATAGCCAACCGCATCTTGCCTCGCCAGCACCGGCAACCCGTTCAGGTAACGACGCAGGTCTTCGGCGAATTGTTCGACGGAGGCGTAGCGCCGCTCCGGCTCTTTGCGTAGCGCCATCAAAATGATGTTATCGAGGTCGCCTTTGAGTTGGCGTCTGAGCTTGTCAGGTGATTCGCCGCTTACGGTCGTTTGCTCACCGTCGGCTCGCGTGATGGCCGCACTCGGCTTCTCCGGCTGGTGTTCGGGAACGGCGCGCACGATCTCCTGCGCCATCGCCGACTGGCGCGGATAGGGTCGCAATCCGGTGAGCAGTTGATAAAGGATGATCCCCAGACTGTAGACATCGCTTGCTGTCGTGATGCGTTCGCCGCCCAGTTGTTCGGGGCTGGCATATCCGGGTGTCATCGCGCGCAACTCGGTGCGGGTTGTGTCTTCGGCGGGCAGGGAAGCATCGAAGACTTTGGCAATGCCGAAGTCGAGTAATTTTGGGACGCCTTCTTGGGTGACCAAAATGTTGCCCGGTTTGAGGTCGCGGTGAACGATCAAATTGATGTGCGCGTAATGAACTGCCGAACAGATGGTGCGAAAGAGGTGCAGGCGTTGGGTCGTCGTCAGACGGCGGTGGTTGGCGTATTCGATGAGCGGCAGCCCTTCGACGTACTCCATCACCAAATAGGGGAGGCCGTCGTCGGTTGTGCCGCCATCAAGCAAGCGGGCGATATTCGGATGATCGAGTTGCGCGAGAATCTGACGTTCGCTGAGAAAACGGCGGCGAATCTCCGGCGTTGCCAACCCGTACCGCACCAACTTGATGGCCACCTCTTTGTGATAGGCTTCGTCGGCGCGTTCAGCCAGATAGACCGCGCCCATGCCGCCATGCCCGATCTCTCGAATCAAGCGATAATGCCCGATGTGCGACTCCGGTGCTGGTTTGGAAAGATTGGCGAATAGGTCGGAGAGCCCTCGCAAGGCGGGCGTTTCGATGAAGCTGTCAGCCTCTTGATGGGCGGCAAGCAGGTTCTCAACAGCAACTCTGAGTTCAGAATCGGTTGCACACAGGGCATCAAGGTAAGCTTGGCGCGCGGCAGGCTCGCGCTCTAGCGTCGCTTGAAAAATTTGTTTGACCTGTTGATAACGTTCCGGGGTCATAAGGTCGAAACGGTTTCCGGTTGTTGCCGATTCTGCCACCTGCCTCTGCGCCAATCTCTGCTGCTGATCTTCTCACCGTCAGGCAAACGCTTGTGATTATACATCAGCTTGAAAGGGCAGATGGTTGCCGCAACAAAAAAGTGACTCGGTTGAGCCTTTAGGCAATGTAATCTCGCGTTATGTAGTTGAGAGGGTATACGCAGTTGGCACTTCAACTGCGTCGGACGCTCCCCTGCTCAAGGCGATTGCGAAGAAGGGAAACAAGTCGCTGTTACGTTTGCCGTTAAGCAAGTGTGAAAGCGTCTTTCAGTGAATTATGAATAAACTACGAATGGTCCCATTCCTCTTGCTTGTCCCCGCTTTATTGTTGACCGCTGCCTTACGTGTTGCGCCTACAAGCGCGACGCTTGTCCCTGCCGCCCGCGCCGCCGCCAATGAAGGAGGCGATACCGCAGTGCCGCCGTTTCGCGTCAGTCGTGATGGCTTGACCTTGGATTTTCTGAACGAAAAAGGCCAGATCGTCCGCACCGTAATGCTCAAAGGATTATTGGCTGACGAGAAGATCAAAGATTGGGATTTTACTCCCGATGGTTTTGTCGCCTTCACTACGCTTGGAAATGTTTATCGCATTGATGAGTTGGGCAATACAAAAAAGCTCGGCCTCAGTTTCCCCCCTCCCTTCCTTGATAATCTGACTTTCGATGTTGACCCCGTCACCGAAGACATCGCCATCGTCTTTTTCAACAACCTGCTGGTATTCGATAAGACGGGACAGTTCAAAAATGAAAAATTCCTAACCTATGCGATGAATGATGTGAATGCCGGAAGGCGACCAGAGATCAAGGGCATCGCTTTCGACATCGCGGCTCCTGATAATTCGCCCGTGATGTACTGTTTTGACGGACAAGTGCTTGCCATGCTCGATCAAGCTGTCGGCAACCTCCAAACCGTTGCCCCGCTATCCCCCGCAATAAAGGCCAACAGCGCCTACTTCAAAGTTGAAGTTGCCTGGTATTCCAATCATCAAGCTTTCGTTTCCACCGTGCTTGAAGGCGAAGAGGTGACGACGATCTTTGAAATTAATTTGCAGACCGGCGAGGCGAGGCCGCTGAAGACGTTGAAAGAGATGATCGAAAGCTTCACGCTCGCACCGACCGACGGGCCATTTATCAGTGAGGTGACGAAGAAAGGTAATAAAGTTATCATCACCGGACTCTGCTTCAAACCCGACGATATGGTTTTTATCAACGGCAAAGGGCAAAAGATCAAGAGCATCACGGACACGCGCATTATCCTCAAGAAGGGGACAAAGGATTTGCAGCAGTGCCCGAATGCCAATACCTTTCAGGTCTTTCGAAATCCTGCGGTGAATCCGTTTCCGGCGGTACAGGATACGGCGGCCTTTGCTACCTGCCCGTGAAGCGAAGGCGTGCCAGTCGGTGACGCTGGCGGATATTAGTCGAATAGGTCGAGGTACTTCAGCCCTGACCCGGTGTTGAAGAGAACGATGCGTTCGTCGCGGCTGACCAAGCCATCGGCCAGCATCCGTTTGAGCGCCGGAAATAATGCCCCGCCTTCGGGGGCGACGAAGACACCTTCGGCGGTGCTGATCTCTTTGACGGCGGCTACCAATTCGTCATCCGAAATGGCGATGGCGGTGCCGCCGCTTTTGCGAATAATGTCGAGCATCAGAAAATCGCCCACTGCGCGCGGCACTCGCAGCCCCGATGCGACGGTGTGGGCATCGGGGATTTCCGCGCCAACCGTCAACCCGGCTTCGAAGGCTTTCACCACCGGCGCGCACCCTTCCGCTTGCACACTCACCATGCGTGGCCGCGCCGCGCCGATCCATCCCATCCGCTCCATCTCATCAAAAGCCTTCCACATGCCGATCAAACCTGTGCCGCCGCCGGTCGGATAGAGAATCACGTCGGGCAATTCTCCCGCGAAGTGTTCTGCCAATTCGTAGCCCATGGTCTTCTTGCCTTCGACGCGATAGGGCTCTTTAAGAGTCGAAACGTCGAACCACCCTTCCGCCTCTTTGCGTTCAGCGACAATTTTGCCGCAGTCGGTAATGAGTCCGTCAATCAAGGTGACGTGCGCGCCCATCTGTTGGCATTCGATGATGTTGGCTTTGGGGGTGTCTTGCGGCATGAAGAGGAAGGCTTCCAGGCCGCCTTTGCTGGCGTAAGCGGCGAGCGCCCCGGCAGCATTGCCCGCAGAGGGGACGGCCAGTTTGCGGACGCCGAGTTCTTTGGCCATTGAAATCGCCACTGCCATGCCGCGCGCTTTGAAAGAGGCTGTCGGATTGAGCGATTCGTCTTTGATGTAGAGATGGCGCAAGCCAAGTTGCTGACCAAGTCGCTCGGCTTTGATGAGCGGCGTGAAGCCTTCGCCAAGCGATAAACGATTGGCTTCGTCTTCAACCGGCAGCACTTCATGATAACGCCACAAAGTCGCCTCGCGTCCGCTCATCTGTTCGCGCCGGAGCGTGCGCTGCGCCTGTTCGAGGTCATAGGCGACCATTAGCGGTTTGCCACATTCGCAGAGGTTATACAGGCGACGCGGCTCATACTCCTTGCCGCACGCCGAGCAGTAGAGGTATGTAACATTCATAATCAGTTCTCTTTGTGGAAAAGCAGTGCAGTATAGTCGTCTATCCCCAAACCTTCAACTTGTGACCCGTTGAAAGCGATGCTACTATGCCGGAAATCAAAACTGTCAACCGGCCCTAGCAGTCCGAATCCACCACACCCAGGGGTAATGATGATGGTCGTGTCAAAAGGGTACTGTCTTATCGGGGTTTACTTCCTTACCGTTTCGGTCACGTTGCCAATTGGATATTGGCCTGCGCGAGCGGCGCAATCGGAGGGTCGCGGCCTGCAAGTAGTCAGTCGGCTGCCGGACACTGTAAAACGCTATGCGTTGGTTGTCGGAGTTGATGACTACCATGACAAACAGATCAACCAACTGTATGGCGCGGCGAATGACGCGCGCCGCCTCACCGATGCGCTGGTCACTTACGCAGGCTTTCCGAAAGATCAAGTGACCCTGTTGGCCAGTGGTGAACCCGACGAACGCGAGCCGACCCGCGCCAACATTCTGCAACGCCTGATTAACTTGGTCGGCACGGTTCCGCGCGATGGTCTCTTGCTCATAGCCTTTTCCGGCCATGGGATGGAGCGCAGCAACAAGGCTTTCTTATTGCCTGCGGATGCGAAGGTTGGCAGCTTGTCATTGCTGGAAAATACGGCCATCAGTGTTACCCAGGTGCGCGATTTCATCCGCCAAACTGGTGTCAAACAAGTGGTCGTCATTTTGGATGCTTGCCGCAATGACCCCGGCGGGCGAGCCGATGCCCCCAATCCGATGTCGAAAGCCTATGAAGTCGATTTTGATACTCGCAACCGGGAGATCGAGGCTTTTGCTACGCTCTATGCTACCGGAGTTGGAGATCGGGCTTATGAGTACACAGAGAAAGGGCAAGGCTATTTTACGTGGGCGATGATTGAAGGGCTGAAAGGCGATGCGGCAAACGAAAAAGGCGAAGTGACGTTGGCGGGGATCGTCAACTATCTGCAAGAGAGAGTGCCCAAACGCGTGTCGCAGGATTTAGGATCCGAACGCAGGCAAAAACCTTGGGCGGATATTCAAGGTTATAAGGCGGATGAGTTGGTCATTTCGGCGGTCGTCAAAGTGCCGGATGCCGGAAAGCCGACGGGCACAGACCCGGCGATGATTGAATTGGAGTTCTGGAACTCGATCAAAGCCAGCATAGACATCGAGGAATTTCGCGAATATCTGAAGGTATATCCGACAGGAAAATTCGCGGGACTGGCGCGCATCAAGATTCGTCAGCTTGAAGAGCACGCTTCGCTTTCTGCTAACCCCAATGCCGCGAATCCAACGAAGCAGGAACACGACCCGCCCGTTTACACCGACCTGGTCAACCGCGTGGAGTTTGAGATGGCGCGAGTACCGGAGGGGAAATTCCTGATCGGCTCGCCCTCAAATGAAAAGGAGAGGCGCAGCGATGAAGGGCCGCAACACGAAGTGACAATCTCGCAAGCGTTTTATCTGGGCAAATACGAAGTGACTCAATTGCAATGGCGCGCCGTCGCCCGCCTGCCCAAAGTGACGATTGATCTCCCTGCCGATCCGTCGAGATTCAAAGGCGATAATTTGCCTGTGGAACAGGTGCGATGGGCAGAGGCGGTGGAGTTTTGCGAACGGCTTTCGAGAGCCACCGGTAAACGCTATCGGCTGCCGACGGAGGCAGAGTGGGAGTATGCGTGTCGAGCCGCAACGACGGGAATGTATGCAGGGGATTTGCAGGCCATAGCTTGGTATCGGGACAACACAAGCCAAAAGACGCAGGCGGTCGGGCAGAAACAGGCCAATCGGTTCGGGTTGTACGACATGCATGGCAATGTGTGGGAGTGGTGTCTGGATTGGTACGCAGAGAATTATTACTTTTCTAGCCCAACGGTAGACCCGAAAGGGCCTGACCGAGGGACGGGACGGGTGATTCGCGGCGGCGGATGGTTCCACGCGGCGGCGTTTATGCGG
>CAYXVU010000137.1:4402-16197 GCA_964468725.1 uncultured Clostridia bacterium | reverse complement strand
CGTCATCATCCGAAACTCGCCCGCATCGCACAGAGGAAACACAAGTGCCGCCGTTGTTGTTTGCGTCTCGACCGTCGCAAAGGTAGAAGGGGCATCATAGACCGCTAACCAGAAGCTGCGATCCGCCGCGAGAAAATCTTGCTTGTTCAAATCGTCGGTTGCCACGAATATCGCCGATGCAGGCAGGCGACTGTCGACGAGTGCTTGATGAGTGAGGCGCGCCGTTTCCAACGTCACTAACGCTTTCGGAGCGCTTTGATTGAGCCCATACGCGATCAATTCGGCGGGCGCATTGATCGTCAGCGGCAACACAGTGCAGGCCGCTTTGAGCGCCCCTAAATGAGCAATTACCAGCGCCGCACAGGGCGGCAATAGGACGGCAACCGTATCACCCGCTTGCAGTCCGCTCGCTTGCAAGAGGTTGGCAAATTTGTCGCTGAAGTAGTCGAGGGCATTGAGTGTGAAGTAGTCTCCGGCTATCAGTTTGTATTCGATCAACGCCAGCCGCGTAACCCGCTCGAAGTGTTCGAAGTTATGGCAGATGGCTTCTGCCATATTGAACGGGCGCGCGGAAGCGCCGCAGTCGGCGAAGGAAGCAACATCCGTGAGACTTTCCAGTTGTCGAATGGTGAACGAATTTTTCATGAGCGCATAAATCCCTGCGCCCTGACGGGCGCGACCGAGCGCCGATTATAGCTTGCCTTTACTTTGCAATTCTATGCTGCCCACCTATAATCGTGCCTCATCAAAATACTCGCGGAGAAAGCATTCATGAAAGCTGCTGTTGTTCGGGAACCGAAGCAACCCCTGGTTATCGAAGACCTCGCCGTGCCGCAACCGGCTGCGGATGAAGTTCTCATCCGGGTCGAAGCCTGCGGCGTTTGCCATTCGGATTTACACCTTGCCGAAGGCGATTGGCCGCAACTCAAACGCATTATCAAACAACCGTTGATCCCCGGCCATGAAGTTGCCGGTCACGTCGTCGCCAAAGGCGAAGCGGTGACCCATCTGGAAATCGGCGACCGCGTTGGCTTGGCTTGGCTGCATTGGAGTTGCGGCGAGTGTCAATACTGTCAGGAAGGCAACGAGAATATCTGCGTGTCGCAAAAGATCACCGGCGCAAGCGTGGATGGCGGCTATGCCGAATTTGTCACCGGCAAAGCGAGCCACGCGACGAAAATCCCCGACGCGCTCAGCGCCGCCGAAGCCGCGCCGCTCTTCTGTGCGGGCGTGACCGTCTATCGCGCCGTGAAGAACTCCGGCATTCAAGCCGGTCAGCGCCTCGCCGTCTTCGGCATTGGCGGACTCGGTCACCTCGCCGTGCAGATTGCCAAAGCCTTCGGCGCAGAGGTCATCGCCGTTGACATCTCGGAAGAGAAGTTGGAGCTGGCGCGTTCGCTTGGAGCCGATCACACCATCAATTCTGCGACCGCTGACGCCGTGAAGGCGATTCGGCAGATGGGCAGCGCGCATGTCGCTGTGGTAACAACCGGCGCGAAAGCGGCTTTTGATGCGGCCTTCAATGCCGTGCGGTCGAGCGGCACATTGATGGTCGTCGGCATGCCATCGGAGTTTTTGACCTTTCCGGCCATCTTGATGCGCGAAGTGAAGATTGCGGCTTCGGCGACCGGCACGCGACAGGATTTGCGCGAGGTGTTAGAACTCGGAGCCGTAGGCAAAGTGCGTTGTTTGATCGAAACCGCACCGCTCGAACAGATCAACGACATCTTCGAACGCATGCGGCAAGCGAAGATCGCTGGGCGCGTCGTGCTGACCTTTTAGATCGCCTTTGGATGGAAGCAAGCGTTGGTTGAAAGACGGTCTCTGACCGCTGCTGCTCGCCCGCCATCTCAGAACGAAACGAAACCGTAGCTTGCAAATCACCTGGCTTTAGGCACAGAGGTATTGATTCAATCTTGCCGCGAGGTACAATATGCTTGCCCCGAATACTGTCTTACAAAACCGCTACAAAATTATTGACCAACTTAATGCAGGCGGCATGGGCGCTGTATATGAAGCGCGCGACCTGCGTATCGGCAGCATCGTTGCTGTCAAACAGACGCGGTACGGCGACGACGAATTTCGCCGGAGGTTTGAGCGTGACCCGCAATCACAAATGAAATTGCGCCGAGCTTTTGAGCGCGAAGCGAAGCTGCTTGGCCAATTAGAACATCGGGCTTTGCCAAAGGTCAGCGATTACTTTGAAGAACATGGCGAGCAGTTTTTGGTTATGAAATTCATACCGGGTAGAGATTTCGAGCAGTTGTTGGAACAAGGCGCGACCTTTGCCATCAAAGATATTCTCGGTTGGGCAGATCAGTTACTCGATGCGTTGGAGTATCTGCACAAGCAGGAGCCTCCGGTCATTCACCGCGATATTAAACCTGGAAATCTGAAGTTGACTGCCGACGGCCAAATCATTTTGCTGGACTTCGGCCTGGCGAAAGGCGCAGTCTGGCAAGATTCAAAACTTAAAGTGGATAGCAGTGTGCTGGCGCATACTCCCCGTTACGCGCCGCCCGAACAGATCAATCGGCGCGGTACGGACGAACGAAGCGATCTCTTTTCGCTCGGCGCAACTCTTTATCACTTGCTGACCGGGGAAACTCCGGCTGACGCTTCACAGCGAATGTTGGCGATCACCCTGGGGGAGGCTGACCCGTTGACCGTTGCCAATCAGGTGAGTACGCGGGTGACTTCACCCATCGCTGCGGTGTTGCAACAAGCGACGATGATTAACCACCAGCAGCGTTTCGCCAATGCGACGGCGATGCGAAGGGCGTTGCGCGAAGCGGCTGGGGAGACCACCCGCACGATCCTACTACCCGATCCACCGCCGCGAGCGGAAATTTTATCGGGCCGCTTTGGATTTGAGACCATCACGCTGAGTGAAAAAGGACGAGTGAAAGCACGGCGAAATGGAGAGGCGGAGCAACTTGTTAAAGAGTTCGATACCGGTTTGAAGATTGAGATGGTTCGGATTCCGGGCGGCGCGTTTATGAGAGGATCACCTGAGAACGAAGCCAACCGATTCTCCGATGAAGGGCCGCAACAGCGGGTAAGTGTGCCGACATTCTATATCAGCAAGTATCTCGTGACCCAAGCGCAGTGGCAAGAGGTAGCGAAGTGGCCAAGGCGAAGCCAAGAGTTACTCTCCGATCCGTCGCATTTCAAAGGCAGCAGTAACCTGCCTGTTGAACAGGTTTCGTGGGAAGACGCTGTAGAGTTTTGCGAACGGCTATCTAACGCTGCCAGAAAACAGTATCGGCTGCCTTCGGAGGCTGAATGGGAATACGCTTGTCGCGCCGGAACCAAAACCCCTTTTGCCTTTGGTGAAACGATTACGCCGGAGTTTGTCAATTACGATGGTCATTATCCGTATGGCGCTGCGCTAAAGGGAGATTTTCGGCAGAAGACAACACCGGTTGGGGCAATGGGGGTTGCCAACAATTTCGGCTTGTATGATATGCACGGCAATGTGTGGGAATGGTGTTTAGATGTTTGGCATAGCAATTACAAGGGCGCACCGGATGATGGAAGGGACAGGCAAGAGGGCGGTGATCCAAATCGTCGGGTGTTGCGAGGTGGCTCATGGCTTAGCAATGGCAGGGACTGCCGATCTGCTTACCGCGCCCATAGCGGACTGGAGGAGCGGAATAGCAGTATCGGTTTTCGTGTCGTCTTGGTTGCAAAGACATGACCGACGTAGGCTGTTGCGGTTGCCCTTTTGCGCGCGAGATTGGCGAGCGCGCCGCGAATTTTTGACTTTTCGCTCTCTCGGTCAGCGATGGCTGAGAGAGCGAAAACGGGTGACGCGCTTTCGGGTATCGCAGGACGATTCGTGGGCTAGCAAGAGGTTGCCCCTCCTTAAACATGGTCGCACTGAGCCGTTACCTCAAGCCGTATTCACTTCCTTAATTTGTTTCGGGCAAGATCGCCAGGCTGACGCGTGCTACGATTGCTGCTGTTTTTCCATTTTCGACCAAAAGGCGTTTGAGGCGAGCTGGTCAAAGCGGCGTCAAGCCGCCGCACTCCAAAGCGCATTAGCGCTACGCAAAATTCTTCGCGCAGAAAAAATCTGCATTGCAGTGCACTGATTTGGCGTCTTCTCATCATGGACATTTCAAATCATGGCCTTCACGCAGCGAAGCGACTGCTCTATAGGAGATCAATGCTTCGCTGCATTTTAATCTGAGAGTCCTCTCTTCTCGTGGCAGGTTTTGAAGGCCGGTCCCAAATGGCAGGCGGCAGGCAACAGGATAAGAGAAACCAGAAGAGGGAGAATCAGAAAGCGGATTTGCCCTCTCTTCTTCCCGTTTCCTCCAACCTCGTCGCTGACACCCGACACCTATGGAGATTGTATGCCATCACGATTTCATCGCCTGACGCTGGAAGAATTTCTCGAAATGCTCAACCGCTTTTCATTCACCCGTCGCATCACCGGGGTGCACATGCATCATACCTGGCGACCCAACCATAGTCAGGATCGCGGTTTGGCAACTATCGAAGCGATGTGGCGATTTCATACCCAAACGCAGGGCTGGAGCGACATCGCGCAGCACATCACGATTGATAAGGAAGGCGCGATTTGGACGGGGCGCAATTGGAATGCGCCACCGGTCAGCGCCAAAGGCTTCAATGGGAATTCCACTGCCGGGCCTTTTATGTTCGAGATGATCGGCGATTTCGATACGGGCCGCGACCCTTTCGATGGGGCGCAAAAAGAGAGCGCCCTCAAGGTGATCGCACACGTTCAACAACGCTTCGATCTGCCGGTTGAAACCTTACGCTTTCATAATCAGATGGCTTCCAAATCTTGCCCCGGCTCGGCAATCCGTTATGACGACGTGTTAGCCGAAGTCCGGCAGTTGCGCGAAGCTTTGATCTCTGCGCCAACTCGCGGTCGCCGCGCGCGCGCTGCACCGAGCAATCCGCCGCCGTTTCCCGATGACGCGCTCGAAATACACGCCCGCGTCGAGGCCGCTTTACAGGCGATGGCGCAAGCCGCCGCACCACGCGACTTGGAGGGCGAAGCCAACGCCGAACCTCGTGATGAACAGATGACGGAAGCCGAACGCGCCTTCTTCACGGAAGCCGGTGTGACGCGCCCGACGCTTGGCGAAGCCGATCAACGAGGCGCTCGCAGCGCTTTGACCGCAGAGATGCTCGATGCCTTGCGTCCGCACGTCATCAATCTCAATCAAGGGCAGTTTTCTTCCGAAGGTCAATTCAGCACCGATGCGGGCGATATCAATGCCATCTTCGAACAGCATCTCGAACGCGCCCTTGAAGACGCGACGGAGCAAAAGCCGCTGCGCTTGGTCTTCTATGCGCACGGCGGATTGGTCTCCGAAGAGAGCGGGCTTGGCATCGCACACAAACACGTTGAGTGGTGGAAAGCCAACGGCATCTATCCGATTAACTTTGTCTGGGAGACCGGACTGTTGGAAACGCTTGGCCAGATGCTGAGGGGTGCACGCGAACGCACGGCGCGCGATCTGGCAGACTTCACGACCGACCCGGCGCTCGAATTCTTCGTCCGCACGGTTGGCGGCGGAAAGATATGGTCAGGAATGAAGCGCAGCGCGGAGTTGGCTGTGGCAGAGGGCGGCGGCGCACGGTTCGTTGCCACGCGGCTCAAAGAGTTTTGCGACCGCCACGCGGCAGAGGTCGCAGCCGGTAAGCTTGAATTGCATGCCGTCGGGCATAGCGCAGGCTCGATCTTTCATTCGCATTTCGTGCCTGCTGCATTGGCGCTCGGCACGCCGAAATTCCATTCCATGCACTTCCTCGCTCCGGCGATTCGCGTAGACGAATTTCACGACCGGCTGTTCAACCATATCGGCAATGGCATCGAGCATCTGAGCATTTTCACGATGGCCAAATCGTGGGAGCAGGACGACAACTGCATGGCGGTGTATCGCAAATCGCTGCTCTATCTGATCTATTACGCGCTCGAAAACGCGCGCAAAACCGACATTCTCGGACTGGAAATCTCTTTGCGAGGTGATGAGGCACTGAAAGGCCTCTTGGGATTGGGCAGCCAGCCGTCTGCCATCGGCGAAGTTATCTGGTCGGTTTCCCAAGTCACCGCCGGGCGCAATGCCAGCACTTCAACGACGCATGGCGGATTTGATGATGACCCGCCGACGATGAACAGCGTGCTGCGCCGCATCAAATCGCTGACCGACACCGACCCGCTGGAGAGCGAATTCCCCGGCGGCGCACGCGACCTTGATCTATGGGCGTCTTCCTTTGATTGGCCGGAGGAGTTCTCGCCTTTCAAAGCAACGCTCAAACCAAGCTTGCCCGCTGTTCCGGAGACACCCGGCCTGCCTGCCAAAAGCTCGCCGGTGATCGCTGCTCCTTCTGTTGCAACCTCGGCAACAGACATTGCGGGAGGCGGTCAACGCTTGGCGTTGTGTGTCGGCATCAATAGTTATCCGCTCGATCCGTTGGGCGGTTGTGTCGCGGATGCACGCTCATGGGCAGCGGCGTTGCAGCAACTCGACTTTCGCGCGACGCTGTTGCTTGATGGCGACGCAACGCGCGAAGGCATTATGCAGTCTCTCAAGAATCTGATTAGTAACAGTCGCGCCGGAGATGTCCTCGTCTTTCAATTTGCGGGACACGGCACGCAGTTGAATGATCTGAACGGCGATGAAGACTCAGATGGCAAAGACGAAGCGTTATGCCCAGTGGATTTTCGCAGCACCGGGCAGTTCGTCATTGATGATGACCTGCGCGAGTTGTTCGAAGCTACACCTGCCGGAGTCAATCTCACATGTTTTATAGATTGCTGCCATTCAGGAACGATTACGCGGCTGGCGGTTGGCGCGACAACGCCGGTAGGAGGCCGAGACCGGCGAGCCCGATTCGTGCGCGCGACGCCGGAAATGGAAGAGTTGCATAAGAGCTTCCGCACTCGACAAGGATTGTTGAGTCCGCCCAAACCGTTCGGCCCGGAAGGCATGAAAAACGTTCTCTTTTCCGCTTGCAAACCCAATGAGGTGGCATTTGAAAGCGATGGGCACGGCGATTTCACTGTCCGGGCAGCACAACTGCTTGTCAGCAGCGCCGGACAAGTGACCCACGCAGAGTTTCAAGAGCGCATCACCGCAGCCTTCGGTGCAGGAGCGCGGCAAAATCCGAATCTCGATTGTGCGAAACCTGCACGCCAACGCTTGCTGCTCACGCCACTCACTGGCGATGATCGCGCTACGGCAAGTCGCTTAGCCTCTGACAACGCACATCTGGCACAAGCTCTGCGCCTGATTGCCGACAGCCTCGACAAACCGAAGTCGTAAGGCGATGAAGGGGAGAGGAATTCAGGGAATTCAGGGAATTCAGAATGAATTGGGAAGCGGCGCTAGGCGGACTTGCCGAGCCGCATCCTTTCCCCTGCTGAATTCTTGAATGCTGAATCTTGAATTCCTCCTGTGATCTGCATGGCCAATGGGAATCAGCAACACCGCGTCAATTGCGAAGGCTTGAACAAAGCCTTTCGCATCGGGCATGGCGTCTATCGCGCGGCACGCGTGCGCGTGTATGAGCCGAAACCCGGTGACCCGCCCTATCGCCCGCTGCGTATCTATACGCTTGATCCGTCCGTTTCGCGTATGGATGGCGCTGTTGCTTTGGTCAAAGTGCCTTATGAACCGCTTGACGAAGCCTGCGTCGGCAATTTCCTTGCGGTTGATAATCGGGATGCCGAAGGGCGTGCTTACCGTCACGCCAACCTCAATGACCCGGCAGTGCTGATTCGCAATGGACATGACCCGTCGCCTTCTTCGCCGCAGTTTCATCAACAGATGGTCTATGCGGTCAGCAGTCTCACCTATGCGGCGTTTCGCAAAGCTTTAGGCAGACACATCGCTTGGGGATTTGGCCCGCCGAAAGATTTGCCCGCCAGTTGGGATGATTTCATCCGCTTGAAGCTGCGCCCTTTCGCCATGCAGGAGCCGAATGCCTACTTCGATAAAGGGAAAGGCGAAGTCTGTTTCGGCTACTTCGTCGTCGATAAAGAAAAGATTGTGGGCAGGAATGTGCCGGGCGGTTTGGTCTTCACCTCGTTGTCACACGATGTCATCGTGCATGAAGTCACCCATGCCCTGCTCGATGGGTTGCGGGCGCGGTTTGATCGCCCTAGTTGGTATGACGTTCTGGCCTTTCACGAAGCCTTTGCCGATCTGATCGCCATCTTTCAGCACTTCAGCTACAAAGATGTGGTGTCGGCGGCGATTCGCAAATCGCGCGGTCGCCTCGAAGATGCCCGCATCTTGGCGGACTTGGCGCAACAATTCGGCAATGTCTATTTGGGCAAAGGGCAGTTGCGCAGCGCCCTCGATGAATTGAAACCCGACGAAGAAGGCAGAGAGAAGACGCCGCAGAAACTGTATAGCGAGCAGCACTGTGAAGCGCACGACCGGGGCTCGATACTGGTCGCCGCCGTCTTCAAAACTTTTCTGACCATCTTCAAACGCAAAACCGCGCGCTATCTGCGGTTGGCGACCGGCGGCACGGGCGTCTTGCCGGAGGGCGATATTCCGACCGACTTGCAAGAGCTGTTGGCGGGTGAGGCGAGCCGTTTGGCGGAACAGTTTCTCTCGATCTGTATTCGGGCGATTGATTATTGCCCGCCCGTTGATTTGGAGTTCGGCGAATACCTGCGCGCCATCATCACCGCCGATCATGATCTGGTTCCTGACGACCCCTGGTCATATCGCGAAGCCCTCGTAGATGCGTTTCGAGAGCGCAATATCTACCCACCCGGCGTTCGCAGTCTCACCGAAGATGCGTTGCGTTGGGACGCGCCCTTTGCCACGATTCCGCGCCTCGCAGAGTTGGCCTTCGACCAGTTGCGTTTCGATGGTGACCCGGCCAAACCGGCGGGCGTCGTGGAGTTGGAAGATCAAGCTTGCGCGCTCGGCAACCTGGTCACCCAGAAAGATCATTATGAAGTGTTCGGATTGGCTGCGCCAGGATGGTGCGGCGATGATGAGATTGATTTGCCCTATGTCGAATCCGTGCGCACCTCGCGGCGCATCGGGCCGGATGGGCAGATTATCTTCGATCTGATTGCCGAAGTGACGCAGCGCCGCAAGGTGCGAGGCCGCGACGGCCTCGCGGGCTTCGATTTCTTCGGCGGCGCAACTATCATCATTGACCCGCAAGGGAAGGTGCGCTACGTCATCTCCAAAAGCGTAATTGATGATCTGCGCCTTGAACGACAACGCCAGTTCATGCGCGCAACCGGCGCGCGCTTTTGGGAACTCGACGGCAAGAAATTCAAACCCAAAGCCAATCTCTTCAAACTTCTGCATGCATAGAGCCGATTGCGATGGCCTGAGCGGAGCGCGAAGCGATTTGGATTGTCGTCACCGGTCTCAGTAAACAAATCCTGCCGACCTGTATATAATCAGCCTGCAAGCAAATTGACTGAGGAAGAGAGAAGGGCAATGGCGACCGTCTTACCTCCCAACATCCGACAACGCGAGATGCCGCTTGAGCCGAACGCGCTGGTGATTCATCTCGGCCCGTTACGGCAGCGAATGACAGACGATGACTTTTTCACCCTCTGCCAACGCAACCGCAACCTGCGCATCGAGATGACGAGCAAAGGAGACATCATTGCTATGACCCCGGTTGGCAGCGAAGGCGGACAGCGGAATTTTAATTTAACGGTGGAATTTGGCATTTGGGCGAAGACCGACGGCACGGGTGTTGGCTTCGATTCGTCAACCGGCTTCACCTTGCCGAATGGAGCGAAACGTTCGCCCGATGTTTCGTGGATTCGGCGTGACCGATGGAACGCGATTCCCAAACGGCAGCGGAAAAAATTTGCACCCCTCTGCCCGGATTTCGTTGCCGAACTGAGATCGGAGAGCGATACGCTCATAGTGTTGCAAGCCAAACTGGAAGAGTATATGGCCAACGGCGCGCAACTGGGATGGCTGCTCGACCCGTTGGAGAAGAAAGTATATGTCTATCGCCCGAAGGCAAAAGCGCAGGTTCTCCGACGCCCGAAAACGCTTTCTGGCGAACCGCTGCTCACAGGTTTCGTCTTGAACCTGCGCGGCATCCTCTATTGACTCGTAAGAGTTCATCATCAGCGATCAACCCGTTTGTGAAGGAGAACGTTTCAACGAGGGTCTATGAAATACTTCATCACCGGCGCGACCGGATTCATCGGCGGCAACGTTGCGCGGCAACTCATCGCGGGCGGCCATCAGGTGGTTGCCCTCGTTCGCAATGCCTCGAAAGCGACAGAATTGGCCAACCTCGGCATCACCCTGCACGAAGGCGACATCACGGATAAAGAGAGTATGCGCGCAGCCCTGAGCGGTGCGGATGGCGTTTTTCATATCGCTGCGTGGTACAAAATCGGCTCTAAAGACAAAGGCGCAGCCGAAGAGATCAATGTCAACGGCACGCGCAACGTCTTGGAGTTGATGAAAGAGCTTGGTATTCCCAAAGGGGTGTACACTTCGACGGTCGCGGTCTTTTCCGACACCAAAGGTCAGTTGGTGGACGAGTCCTATCAGTTCGATGATGTGTGGTTGAGCGAATACGACCGCACGAAATGGATGGCGCATTACCTGATTGCCGAACCAATGATGAAAGCCGGATTGCCGCTGGTTATCGTTATGCCAGGATTAGTGTACGGGCCGGGCGACACGAGTTCGGTGCATGACGCTTTCGTGCAATACCTGCAAGGCAAATTGCCGCTCACGCCGCGACAGACGGCATTTTGTTGGGCGCACGTTGATGATATTGCGCGCGGCCATCTGCAAGCGATGGAGAAGGGGCGCACGGGCGAAAGCTATATCCTCGCCGGTCCAATGCACAAGTTTCAAGAGGCCTTCGAGATTGCTGAACGGCTGACCGGCATCAAAGCGCCGCGTTGGCATCCGAGCCCGACGACGATGCGCGCCATGGCGAAACTGATGGGTGCGGTCGGATCCGTTTTGCCATTGCCGGAAACCTACAGTGCCGAAGCATTGCGCGTGGTCGCCGGTGTGACCTACATTGCCAGCAACGAAAAGGCGCGCCGTGAACTCGGCTTCAATCCGCGTGCGCTCGATGTCGGTTTGCGCGAAACTTTGGAATACGAGATGAAGCGATTAGGGATGACCACCAGAGCCGCGGAGGCTTGAGCAAAATGGCGGAAGATTCGTTATAGTCTTACATCATCAATTTTTCAGGAGGATTATCTGGATGATCAAAGCTCTCACCTTGCTATGTGCTGCAATGTTGCTGACCGCTTGCAGCAAGCAAGCACAGACGCAGAGTCAGGCGGCGGGCTCGCCCTCGACTTCGCAAAACATCGAAGCGCCTGCGCAAGGCGGCGTGACGGCGCTGATGCGCGCCGTGCAGGCAGGCAATACCGAAGAGGCTATGCACTTGATTGAAAGCGGGGCCAATGTCAATGCAGCAACCGAAACCGGCGTCACGCCGCTGATGAACGCTGCGGGGATGGGGCAAGTCGAAATCGTCAAAAAACTGATCGAAAAAGGCGCAGATGTAAATGCGAAAACGCCGGGCAGCTACACCGTGTTGATGAGCGCAGCGCTTGTTGGACAACTCGAAATCGTCAAAATCCTGCTCGATGCCGGAGCCGATGCCACCGTCAAAGACAATAGCGGACGCACGGCTGCCGATTATGCCAATGAGAAACAGCATGCCGACATTGTTAACGTTCTCAAAGAGAAGATGCCCGTCGGCATTTGGCCGGGCAAAAAAAAGACTGACACCGCGAAAGGGAAGTAGTTGGCGGCGGGATGACCGATTGACGG
>CAYXVU010000137.1:0-4302 GCA_964468725.1 uncultured Clostridia bacterium | reverse complement strand
CGGATATTGTTACGATGACCGAGCAAACCGATTTCATTGTCATTGGCAGCGGCGTTGCCGGATTGCGCGCCGCCGTTGCGTTGGCCTCCGCAGGCCGCGTTACGATCTTGACCAAAGATCAGGTCACCGAATCGAACACCGAGTATGCACAAGGCGGCGTCGCCGTCGTTCTGAGTGACGACGACAAGATCGAATTGCACTTTCAAGACACCATCGAAGCCGGTGCAGGGCTGTGCGATGACGAAGCCGTAACTGTGCTCGTCGAAGAGGGGCCGCGCTATATCACCGAGCTGATCGAACATGGTGCGGAGTTTGATCGCAAAGGCGAGCAACTATCATTCACCCGCGAAGCCGCGCATTCGCGCTCGCGCATTCTGCACGCGCATGGCGATGCGACGGGGCGCGAGATCGTGCGCGCTTTGGTCGCTTGGTCGCGGAAATTTTCCAACATCGAATACCTGCCGCATTCATGCACCCAATCGCTGATCGTCAATCAAGGCCGTGCGGTCGGCGTGACCTATGTCGAACCGGATACCAATCAAGTGCGCGCCCTCTATAGCCGTGCGGTCGTATTGGCGACGGGCGGCGCGGGGCAACTCTACCTGCACACGACGAACCCGGATGTGGCGACGGGCGACGGCCAAGCGATGGCCTATCGCGCGGGTGCAGTAATGGCCGATATGGAATTTATGCAGTTTCATCCGACAGCTTTGGCGGTTGCCCATGCGCCGCGTTTCTTGCTCAGTGAAGCCATGCGCGGCGAAGGCGGACTGTTACTCAACACGGACGGCGAACGCTTTATGCCGCGTTATGATGAACGCGCGGAACTAGCGCCGCGCGACATTGTCAGCCGCTCGATTCATTTCGAAATGCAGCGCACTTCGACAGATTATGTCTGCCTCGATATGCGCCATCTGGATCGTACTTTTGTACGCGACCGCTTCCCGAAGATTTACAACACCTGCCAGCTCTATAATGTCGACATCACACGCGATTTGATTCCCGTCAGCCCCGCCGCGCATTACACCATGGGCGGCGTTCGCACCGATACCTTCGGGCGAACTTCGCTGGTCGGACTCTACGCTGCCGGTGAAGTCGCTTGCACGGGCGTTCACGGGGCGAATCGGTTAGCTTCAAATTCCTTGCTTGAAGGATTGGTTTATGGCGCACGCGCTGGTCAGGTCGCCGCCAAAGAAGCGCCCGGTCAAATCGAACCCGCCGCGCCGCCTGATTGGGATTATGGCAAAGAGGCCGATTGGCGCATTGATGACGGCACACGCGCCGAAGTCAAACGCATCATGTGGAATCAGGTCGGCATCGTGCGGCAGGAAACCGGATTGAAAGAGGCGTTGGCCGCGCTGGATGAGATTGCTGCGCGTCCATTGAATACGCGCTCATGGAACTTCGTCACGCTGGCGCGACTGGTCGTCGAAGCCGCGCTTTCGCGGCGCGAATCGCGCGGCGCGCACTATCGCAGCGATTATCCGAACCTTGACGATTTGAACTTCAAACATCACACCTTGCAACGACGCGGCGGCTCGCACCGCACGACAATTTTGTGAACCCACAGGTTACTGTTATCCCGCCCGCATCCCCGCTTTTCGATTGTCTCTGATTCAAACAGTCAGTGTATGCCGCGCCAGTGCATTTGCATTTCAATCATTCGATAATTCGGCTGCACCTGCCGAATTTCTCCATTCTCAGCGGGCCTGGCGTTGGCATGCCGATTGCCTGATACAAGAGCGGGCAGTGCGACTGACAAAACCGCGTGAAGTCGTTCGAATAGGGCGTACTCCAAGACCGGTATTGCTGCATGAATGACGACCTGCGCACAAGACAGGTAGGCATTCAAAGAGATTTTGTCAGCCGCCACTCGCCTCGAAAAGGAGAACGAGCATGCGAAGAGTGCTGACCCTTCTGCTGGTTTTATTGCTGGTTGGCGTGGTTGCGTATCTGGTCTTTGCTTACTACGGCAAAGCGCAGCCCGCCGCGCAAAACATGATTCAGAGCGCCGCAGATGTGGCAACAACCGGCAAAGTGAAATCGAATTTCGCCTTGTCAAAACGGCTGTCGGGCTATGACATCAGCGTTGATACGCATAACGATGTCGTGACCCTGATCGGCCAGGTGCCTTCAGAGATTGACAAAGAGTTGGCCGAAAGCGTGGCGGCGGATACGACCGGCGTACAGTCGGTCGTCAACCAACTGCAAGTTGAACCCGGCTTGCCCCCTTCTGAAGCCGGACGCCGCGCTAGCGCGCGCGTGGCGGACTTAGAGATCAAAGCCGACCTGCGCGAAAAACTGGCCAACAGCACCGAATTGCGCGGCCAAAGTATCCAAATCAATGTTCAAGATCGCGTCGTCACTTTGAGCGGGCAGGTCGCCACGACGGTGCAGAAAAACGGCGCGGAACAAGTGACGCGCAGCATCACTGCCGTCAGCAATGTGATCAATAACCTTGCCGTTACCGAGCCTGCCGCGCCGGACAGTGAACCCGCTGTCGCTTCGTCAGCCATCAAGGATCAGGATTTGGCCAAAGCCGTGTTGTTTGCGCTCTTCAGCGAACGCCAAAATTTTCGTGATGTCGGCGCGATCAAAGTCGAGAGCCGCGATGGCCTGTTAGTGCTGACCGGACAGGTCGCTTCGCGCGCCGAAAGCGCGCTGGCGGTGCGCATTGCACGCGACACGCAAGGCGTGCGCAAGGTCGAAAACCGGCTCAGCGTTTTACCATCAAACTAATACATCCCCAGTATTGGATAGGGATATGGATACACCACAGGAGGGTATTATGAGGAGAGCAATGAAAAACGTAAGCGTATTTTTACTGATCTTTTTATTGGCGGGAGCGCTGCCGAGCTTCGCGCAAGTGCGCGTCGCGCGCGTCAGCGACCGCCAAGTGGATAGCTTGCTGCGCCGCATCGAATCGCGTTCCGATGTCTTCCAGACTAATCTGGCGACGACCTTGAACCGCAGCCAGATGGACGGCACACAACGCGAAGATAACATCAATCAATTCGTGCGCGATTTTGAAGCGGCGACGGATCGCCTGATCCTGCAATTTCGCTCACGCCGCGAGTCCGCCAACGATGTGCAAGAGGTGTTGACCCGCGCCGTTTTCATTGATGACTTTATGCAGCGGCGACAACTGGCGACGCGCGTCGAACGGGATTGGACATTGTTGCGGGCTGATTTGAACACCTTGGCGCGTTATTACAATGTCAACTGGCGGTGGGAGATGCCAGTACCTTACAACGCCGCCTGTTTGACGGGAACCTATCGCTTGAACCTTTCGCGCAGTGACCGCGTGCAGGATGCTGCCGAGCGCGCGACGCGCAATCTCAATGCGACTGAGCGCACACGCATTCGGCAAAACCTTGAGCGTCGTTTGCAGTCGCCGACGATGTTGGCGCTCGACCGGCAGGGAAGTAATGTAACCATCGCCTCGACGGTGGCGCGTCCGGTGGCGCTCGACGCCAACGGCCTGACGCAGAGCGAAAAGACGCGCAACGGGCGCACCCTTCAAACTAAAGCGATGCTGATCGGTGATCGGTTGGAGATTGCCACGACCGGAGATCGCGTCAATGACTATTTTGTGACCTTCGATCCGATTGATAACTGTCGCAACTTGCGTGTTACACGACGCATCTATCACGACCGCCTCGCTCAATCGGTGACCGTGCAGAGCGTTTATGAAAAGACTTCAGAAGTTGCTCAATTAGACCTCTTCAAAGGCAGGGGGAATCTGCCCGTAGGCGATGCGCTGCCGAGCGGCAACTACACGATGGCTGACGGCACTTCGGTGGTCGCCGTTTTGAACCGCGACTTGTCAACCAAGACGGTGCGCGAAGGCGAGCGGTTCACCCTGACCGTGCGTTCGCCTCGCCAATTTGAGGGCGCGTTGATCGAAGGTTATATCACGAAAGTGGAACGTAGCGGTCGCCTCGCCGGACGGGCTGATTTGGCGCTCGATTTTGAGCGCATTCGGTTGCGTGACGGACGCACCTACAACTTTGCGGGCGTGATTGAAAGCGTGCGCTCCACGACGGGTGAAGATGTGCGCGTAGATAACGAAGGCGAAGTCAGCGACGATGACAGCCAAACCGAGCGCACGGTTGTGCGTTCCGGCATCGGCGCGGCGATTGGCGCGTTGATCGGCGCGATTACCGGAGGCGGGAAAGGCGCAGCGATTGGCGCAGCCATCGGGGCGGGCGCGGGCGCCGGTTCCATCTTCGTCGAAGGCCGCGAAGATGTCGAATTACTGCGCGGCACGGAGATGACGATTCGCGCCTCTGCGCCTCGCAA
>CAYXVU010000136.1:8281-16284 GCA_964468725.1 uncultured Clostridia bacterium | reverse complement strand
CTTACTCGAAGCGAATCAGGATTTCGTCAAGGCTCTTGCGCTGGATGTTTGGCACGGCTGCCCCCTGTGCAGGATACCCCACAGGAATGAGCAAATAGGGTTTTTCATTTTTCGGTCTTTCTAATATCTCTCCCAAAAAACCCATTGGACTTGGCGTATGCGTCAGGGTTGCCAGCCCGGCGTTGTGCAGCGCCGCCAGCAGCATCCCTGTGGCAATGCCGACCGATTCACTGACATAGTAGTGCTTCGATTTGATGCTCGTTCCATCATCGAAAGGCGAGACGGATTCGCCATATGTAATGGCAAAGACGACGATCAGATAGGGCGCGATCTCTAAAAACTCTTTGTGCCAATCCGTTCCCAGTGGTACGAGTGCGCGTTTCCACTCTTCGGGGAACCGGCTCTCATAGTTGATTCTCTCTTCCTCTTCAGCCGCCAGACGAATCTTCCGTTTGATCTGCGGGCTGCTGACGACAACGAATCGCCAGGGCTGTTGATTGGCTCCGGACGGAGCGCTGCCTGCCGTACGAATGGCTAACTCGATAAGCTCAAACGGTACAGGTTCAGATGAAAAATTGCGCACCGTCCGACGGCGGATCATCAACTCCCAAAAGGACTGCGCACGTTCCAATTGTTCGGCAAGGTCGAAGCGCGCAAAGTGGATGGGAATAAATTCGTCTTCTGTTTTGTGCAAACCGAGTCTCCGCTTCAGGTCAATCAATGGGGCGCATCTTACCGCTGCCCGGCCCTAAGGTCTTCGGCTGTTCCGGTTCATTTTCCGAATCAAGAAGAGATGCCGGAGCCGAAGCCGTTTCGGTAGCGGAGGCAGGTGACGGGTACGGCGAGACGGCTGTCTTTTGCGGCTCTTCCCCTGCCAACCGAGCCTGATATTGCGCCAACAGTTCTTCAGCTTTGGCGCGGGCGCGCTCTACCTCAAGGTCGTGATCGGCTTCTGCTACCCGTGCCGCTGTCGTGTCCATCGAGGTGCGAGCAAGGCGGGCGCGCATCTC
Organism: uncultured Clostridia bacterium; assembly: GCA_964468725.1. GTDB lineage: Bacteria > Acidobacteriota > Blastocatellia > UBA7656 > UBA7656 > CAYXVU01. The sequence goes on along the minus strand of CAYXVU010000136.1, from coordinate 15,274 downwards.
ATCAATCGTGGATGATGGGTCTGTCGAACCAAAGGGCGATTGCACTCCGGCCAAAGTCTCTTTCATTGAAGTCAAATAGGTTTCGTTTGCCAACTCTTCACCAAGCTGCGCCCGTTCCTCGCGCAGCCGACGCGCTTTGTTGGCCGAGGCTTCCGCTTCGATGATCTGTTTTTGCAAGAGATCGCGCTGAGCCGCCAGCGTCACCAAATCGTTTGCCACACTGGCCGCCAGCGTCGCATCGTTGCTTTCGCGCGCCAATTTTTCACGCTCGGCAACGCCCATCATTTTCAATTCCACTTCTGCCAGTTCTTTTTCCAACATCTTCACAGAAGCCCGCGCCTGCGCTTCCAACTCATTGAGCCGCGCAACTTCACCGCGCGTCATCGCGCGCACATCCCGGTCAGGGCTGCTGGCGCGTTCGATCATGTCATCGAGATAGGAATTGATGAGCCGCTTGGTTCGCTCCCACATAACTCTCCTCCGAATTGGCAAAGCGCAAACGCAGAGAGCAGAGGAGAATGTCAGCCAAACGGCATGGCTGCCTGCTCGCTGCACAAGGCTTGATTCAGTTTTTCGTCGCTTCGCCGCTCTTTTCCGACGTTGCCGGTTTCACTGGCAGCGGGGTCGCGCCGGGCGTTTGAGTAACTGGCAAGGTCAACGCCTTATCAAATTTGATGCGAAACATAACGCCCGGCTTGACGGCAACATCACCGCCTTTGGTAAACAATAAACCCGCCAGCACACCGCCGCCCAATGTCGCTGCGCCGGCTGCGGGATTGCCGCCGGACAACAGGATCACACCAGCACCGGCACCGCCAACCGTAGAACCGAGCAAGACATTCTCTCTGGCGTTGCCATCGGTCTTATCGCCCTTCACTTTGCCTTCGCCATCGGCTTGGCGTTTTTGGTCATTATCCCAGTCATCAATCGAAGTGAAAGAGACCGCCACCGGCTCTTCGCCCCACGGCATCGCTACCTGTTCAAAGATGATCGCAATGCTTCCTTTCTTCATCGGACGTTTCGCTGGCGTCACAGCCGTGACGCGCCCACGAAATTCCGTACCGCGCGGCAGCACCAGTTGATTGTTGACATAAATCGGTTCATATAACACCGCGGTTACGGTGTCACCGGGTTCGCTGATTTTGGAACTGAGCGGCGTTTGCAAAACGATGCGCGCTTTGGTTTCCGGTTCAATCGTCGCTTCGCGCGCCCCTTGAGAAAACGAGGGGAGGGCTGCCAAACAAACAACCGCACACCCAACGATGAATGAGAAGCTCTTTTTCATACGACCTCCGCCATGCCTTGCTGATGTCCGACACGCAATCGGCATACAGTGTACTCTCTGCCATCGGTCAAGAAAAGCGTCTTGACGGCTATCCGATTGCCTGTTGAATCACCTTAGCAAGATGATGGGCTTGCTGTTCGATAATCGTTTGATCTTCACCTTCGATCATAACGCGGGCGAGGTTTTCAGTCCCCGAATAGCGAACGAGTAAGCGTCCTCGCCCTTGCAGAACGAGTTCGAGCTTTTCAACCTCTGTTTGCACGTCGGGCACTCGATGTAGCGGGGGCTTGCTCTTGACCCGCACATTCACAAGCACCTGCGGATAGGTCTTCATCTCAGAGGCCAACCCACCCAAGGTTCGCCCTGACGCCAACACGGCGCGCAGCACTTCCAACGCAGTGACGATGCCATCGCCTGCCAGTCCAATATCAGGAAGAATGACATGGCCGGATTGTTCGCCGCCGACTTTCGCACCGCGTGCCAACAATTGTTCAAGCACGAAACGATCACCGACCTGCGCGCGAATCAGTTCGATGCCACGCTCGCGTAAGGCGATTTCCAGACCCAAGTTGCTCATCACGGTCGCTATGACCACATCGCCGCTGAGACCGCCTTGCTGCTTCAGATAATCGCCGAGAATCAACATTTCGCGGTCGCCATCCACCAGTGCACCGGTTTCATCAATCAGCAAGGCGCGATCTGCATCGCCATCAAAAGCAACGCCGAGATCAAGGCGTTCGGTGATGACCAAATCGCGCAGCCCCTCTGTGTGCAACGAACCGCAGCCTGCGTTGATATTCTGTCCGTCCGGTTCGGCAAAAATCACTCTGACAGTTGCGCCTAATTTTTCAAACACCACCGGCGCAATCGCTGAAGCGGCTCCGTTGGCGCAATCCAGCCCGATGCCCAGACCGGTAAGATTGATGCCGCGTCCAATCTCATTGACCAAATAATTGACGTACTGTTGGCGGTAATGTGCGACCGGGGCATCGGTTGATGCAGCAGATTTCGTTGCCGGGTTCTCGACAACCTGCGGCTCTGCCTCAGCCCCTGCAATCTCGGCTTCAATGCGGCGTTCGGTTTCATCTGCGAGTTTGCGACCGGAAGGCGTAAAAATTTTAATCCCATTGTCCTGATAAGGATTGTGCGAAGCCGAGATGACCACTCCGGCATCGAAGGGTGTGGCACGCGTCAGATAGGCAACGCCCGGTGTTGTGATGACGCCTGCCGACTGCACCTGCGCGCCCGCCGATTTCGCACCCTCGGTTAAAGCGGCTTCGATTTCGGCTCCCGAGGCGCGAGTATCCCGGCCGATGATGAGCGCCGGTGGATGGCCTAACTCTTCGATCAGTTGATGGGTCAGCGACCGACCGATTCGCGCAACGGTGATGGGGTCGAGCGGAAACTCACCGGCAACCGCGCGGATGCCATCCGTTCCGAATAGCTTCTTAATCTCGCCTGACGCCATGCATCGGACTCTCCTTTCACTTATTTGACGCGGATGATCTTGGGTTCATACGAGCGCACTTCGACGCGGCTGGCATAGGCGGGAGAGATTTCGATTTTAGGGGTAAACTCGCCCGTCTTCTCAGGTGCGGCGGCGTAGTCAATAATCGCCGACACGTCTTCCGGCGTGATTGCATCCATCACGGAACGCCCGCCAAACAGGGTGAGGCGCACGAATTTCGGAGAGATGAACAGATCAGCAGGCGCGTTGATGATGGTCACCGGCACGCGATCCAAGACACGCTCTTTGCGAATTTCGCTGATATTCAAGACCAAAACGGCTTCGCGGTTTTCGTTGCGGCCAATGGTGACATTGGGTGAGCCGATATCGATGGCGACGCGTTGGTTGAAGGGCGAAGTCTTATCGGTAAGCGTCACGGTTTCGGTAGAGACTTCGGTAATCTCGCGCACATGACTGGCGGCACCGACGATGTGAACGGTTGACGGAATGACCTGCTGGCTGATGATTTCGTAGCCTTCCGGCACCTCGCCATCGAGTCGCGGATGCACGGGAACTTCGCGCTCGACTTCCGGTTCTAGCGTTAGGCGAAGACGACGCGGCTCCACCGCTTTCGAGGTCACGCCCGACGGCAAGCGATTGGTATCCAGATCGAGGTCAACGACGCGAACCCCCGGTTCAATGTTCGTGAGGTCGGCATAGACGACCAATTCACTGGCACGGATCGAATCCAACACATCACGCGGGCCGGTCAAATAGACTTGCGCCGATGTAGTCTCCAACTTTGACACCACCAGTCGGGGAGATTCAGGGATATGGCGTAGTTCAATGGGAACATCGCGGAATGGAATTTGACTGGTTGGCCGCGAAGCCACAGAAAGCCAGAGCACAGAGGTAATGAGCAAGGCGAGCACCTTCAACCCGGTGTTCTCCAACACATAATCCTTGCCGAACTCCTTGACAGCCTTCCAGTACTCCAACATCCAATCCATAATGCGTCTTCACTTAATAAAGGTTTCGCTCACGGTTTCGCGGGTGGCATCGCTTGCTGACGCCGTCGCTTTGCGCGGTTGACGTTTTGCCGGACGAATCAAACTAATGACACTCTGCGGCTTTTGCAGCGCATTGCGAATCATCTCGCGCAAGCGCGCACTATTGAGATAACGGGTAATCTCGCCGCCTTCGACAAAGGAGATGACGCCGGTCTCTTCGCTGATGACGATGGCGACGGCGTCCGTATCTTCGGTCACTCCGATGGCGGCGCGATGGCGCGTGCCGAGTTCTTTTGAGAGTTTCGGGTTGAGGGTCAGCGGCAAAAAACAACTGGCCGCCGCAACACGATAGTTGCGAATGATAATAGCACCATCATGCATCGGGGTATGGGGATCGAAGACCGAAACCAACAAGTCATAGGACATCTCCGCATCGAGTCGCACGCCGGTATCGACATAGTTTTGCAGACCGACGTTGCGCTCTAAAACGATCAGCCCGCCCATGCGCCGCGATGAGAGGGTAGTGGCAGCCAAGACAACGGCTTCAAAAGCATCCTGTCCAATGCGCGACCGACCAAATGCCAAAGGGCGACGCAGGTTCGACCCGAAGCGCATGAGCGCCGAGCGAATCTCCGGCGCGAAGATGACCAAGATTGCGAAACCGAAATAGAGCAAAGTGTTCCGCATTACGAATTGCAGGGTTTCGAGCCGGAAGAGAACCGAGAGTTGATAGAGCAAACCGACGCCGAGCAAGCCAATGGCCATCTGTACCGCTCGGGTGCCGCGCACCAGTTTGAGCAATCCGTAAATGATCGCCCACACCGAGAGGAAGTCCACCAGATCGGTCAACCGAAGGTCTTCTAAAAATCGCAACAACTCTTCAAGGCGTGCCATAGCTGCTTGCTTGCGTAAACCGGTTTTGCCGTTGCCTCAATTGCTACTCGCCTATACGCAGCCCTGTCCTCATTGGTTTGCGCTTCCCTTGCCGAGATCATCACTCGTTGCCCGCAGGCTGGATTGTGCGTGAGTGATTACAGCAGGCTTGGGGCTGGTCAGGCTCACAGCAGTATTGGGATGCGATAAGAGTCGCCCGATCTTGCTTGACGGCTGCAAGTCGGTGATAACTCACGCTCTTATGGTAGCGTGCAAGGGCTTGCTGAAGCAAGCAAGGGCTAAGAAAACCGCGCAGGAAAATCGGACGCTCCTGTATGTTTCGACAGCTATTTGGCTGATACCTGTATCTTTTTTTGTCACCCGCTATACGAAATCGTGTTGGCGTCACGGCTTAAGATGATTGACCGAGAAGCTCAAGCCCATCCGTAGCATCGGCTTTTTTCATAAAAGCCGGTGGTTTTTATCGCCACGCTATTGATTTCGGGAATTTTGGGACTGCTTGCAGGCATCTAGTAAACGTGGCATCCGAATTGCTCGAACAATTGGCGCATCGAAACTCAGTAGCAGGTAGAGAGCTATGACAATCAAATTAGTGAAGAAGCAAGACGAAAAGAGCGAGCCGCAGCCAGCGAAGCAAAAGCCATCGCAATCGCAGGTGATTACGACCGCGCAAGCTTGGGTAGAAGAGTTCAAAGCGCGCAAGTCCAGACCCAATCTGGCAGCCCTCTTTGGACAGGGGTCTCGCGCCTCCGCTTGAAAAAATTACATAGCAACTGCGCGTTTCTTCCTGCGATAAGCGACGCGCGGCACGCCACGGGCAGTCTTCCAAACCGAAACCTCTTTTTTTCCCAGCAGAACCGAATCAGTTTCAGGCAGGTTCGAGCATAGAACGTTTGCTTTGGATCGCCGCATTCAGTATCTGTTCGGCGGCTTCGCGTTTACTAAGCAGCGGCAAGGCTTTGACCTCAGATGGGAATAGAAGAGTGATGCGATTGGTCTCTACATCGAAACCGGCGTCCGGCGCGGTCACATCATTGGCAACGATCAAGTCCGCCTGTTTTTCGACCAGTTTTTTCGTAGCGTTTTCGATCAGATTCTGCGTCTCGGCGGCAAATCCCACAAGGATGCGGTCGCCTTTGATCCGACCCACTGAGGCCAGAATGTCTTCGGTCTTTTCCAATTCGATCACCAAGCGGTCGCCGCTCTTTTTGATCTTTTGCTCAGCAACGACTACCGGGCGATAATCGGCAACCGCTGCCGCCATCACGACAATCGTGGCTTCGTCGAGGTGCTGCATCACCGCGTCATACATTTCGCGCGCCGATTTAACCGCAACCGTGCGGGCGCCTGCGGGCGGGCGCAGCGCCACGGGGCCGCTGACCAGCGTGACCGTTGCCCCGCGCGCTATCGCAGCCTCGGCAATCGCATATCCCATCTTGCCTGACGAACGATTGGTCAACCCGCGTACGGGATCAAGGGCTTCAAAGGTCGGCCCGGCAGTGATGAGCAGATGTTCACCCTGCAGATCATTTGCAGAGATTGGGGTAAAGCCGAGCTCCAATTTCTCATCTTTCAGCACAGCGCGTTCGCGCAAAATCGCCAAAGCTCGTTCGACGATCTCTTCCGGCTCCGCCAATCTCCCCGCGCCGACCGAACGACAAGCGAGGTAGCCTTCGCCAGGATCGACAAATTGCACGCCACGCGCTCGCAATCGGTCAACGTTGTCACGCGTCGCCGGATGCGCCCACATCTCCACATTCATGGCCGGAGCGACCAACACCGGGGCGGTTGTTGAGATATAGAGCGTCGTCAAAAAGTCATCGGCGATTCCCTGCGCGAACTTCGCCAGCACATTGGCCGTTGCCGGAGCGACAAGCAGCAGATCAATAGATTGACCGATTTGAATATGTTTGATCTCCGGGTCGGCAGTCGGCACAAACATATCAGTGACGACAGGCAAGCCGGAAATCGCTTGAAAGGTCAGTGGCGCAACGAACTCGGTTGCGTGCCGAGTCATCACAACCTGCACCTCCACGCCGCGTTTTTGCAGTTCGCGCAAGACCAGAACCGCTTTATACGCGCCGATGCATCCTGTCACGCCGAGTGCGACTTTCATCCTCTTATTCCGAAGCCGTCTCTTTATTGAGCGGCTGATACTTCACCAATCCGCGCTCGATCTCCTCCAACGCGACTCGGGTCGCTTTGTAGGCAGAAGATTGTATGCGCGGTCTGGCGCCTTTTTGAATCTGCTTGCTGCGTTTGGCAGCCAGTAAGACCAGGCGGTACTTGCTATCAATATCCGTAATCCAATTTCCTTCGTTGTTGGCTTCTGTCATCTCGCTATTCACCTCCAAATG
>CAYXVU010000136.1:683-8271 GCA_964468725.1 uncultured Clostridia bacterium | reverse complement strand
ATGTATCAATGATCTTCTTCAATAATTTTCCCCGTCTCTCGACGCGATGCCGTTGCGCAAGAATAATCGCTTCTAAGGCATCAGCCGCTCTCTCCAAATCCTCGTTGAGGATGACGTACTCAAAATCTTTCGTGCGTCGTACCTCCAACGCTGCATCTTGCAGCCGCCGACTCAGATCATCCGGGCGATTGAGATTTCGCAAGCGCAAGCGCTCTTCCAACACAGCGCGTGAGGGCGGTAACACCATGATCGTCACGGCGTCTGCGACTTTGCGCCGCACCTGCTCGGCTCCCTGCACATCAATGTCGAGCAACATGTCTACGCCCGCTGCGCGCCCTCTTTCAATCTCGCCGAGCGACGTACCATAGAGGTGTTGATGCACATTGGCGCATTCTAAAAACTCGCCGCGCTCGCGCAGGGCGATGAACTCCGCTTCGCTGACGAAGTAATAATCTACTCCCGGCTGCTCGCCCAAGCGAGCCGCGCGCGTCGTATGCGAGATCGAGAAGCGCAAGCGCGGTATGCGACCCATGACGGTGTGAACCAACGTGGATTTGCCCGCACCCGAAGGGCCACAGACGATGATGAGTTTGCCCTGCTCAAAATCATCGCTGGCATTCTCGAATTCCGGTTTGGTTTCAGAGTCATTCGACATTTTGCGACTGCTCTCGCAACTTCTCGACTTCCGTTTTTACGACGATGGCCGAATCGGCAATCGCCAAATCGCCCGATTTCGAAAGAATCGTATTCGCCTCACGATTCATCTCCTGCAAAATGAAATCGAGCCGCTTGCCCACTTCATCGCTTGACGCCACAACATCGCGCATCTGCGTGATATGGCTTTTCAAACGGGTAATCTCCTCGCTGATGTCGCTGCGATCAACCAGCATGACCGCCTCTTGCGCCAACCGTGCTTCGTCAATTTGTCCGGTCGCCAGAACCTCTTGAAGCCGTTTCAACAGTTTGTCGCGATAGATGTCGGGCAGCCGTTGTGCTTCCGTTTCAATGATCGGCAACTGGCTTTCGATGCGATCCAGCCGGGAGTTCAGTTCATTAGCCAGTTCCTGCCCCTCAATCCGCCGCATCTCGGTGAGCGCGTCAAGAGCTTTGGCCAACGCTTCGGAAAAACCCACGATCAAGGTTTCGTCCAACTGCGTGGAGTCTTGCGATACCTGCAATGCGCCCTGCAGTTTAGCTACCAATTCGAGCGACGGGTTGCCTTCCAGCCCGAATTCGGATTTCAGTTCGGCGAGCGCCGACAGATAGCCTGTGACCAATGGCCGATTGATGATGAAGGTGGCCGACTTCATCTGTTCGACATTGACTGTAACATCAATGCGTCCGCGCTTTATGGCAGCCTGAATCTGCTTCTTGGCGCTCATCTCCAGACTCGCTAATTCCTGTGGCAAGCGCGTATGAATATCGAGAAACCGGTTATTGACTGAGCGCAGGTCAACGCGCACTTTGAAGGAATCGCCTTCGGCACTACCCTGCCCAAAACCTGTCATGCTTTTGATCATTTTCGGTGGTCAGTGGTCAGTGGTCGGTGGTCGTCTGCGGAGTGTACATCTCAACCTCTCCCCTAACCGCTTTCTCCTCCCCTCCTAAGCTTTCACTGTCGGCTTACTCTTCTTTAGCCAATGCTATCGCGCTGTGGCTGACAACCTCATCCGAAAACTGCAACTCGTAGAGGTCGCGATAAATGCCGCCGCGCGCCATCAATTCTTCATGTTTGCCAACGTCAACCACGCAACCGCGATTCAAGACAACAATCTTGTCAGCCCGGTGAATGGTGGTTAACCGATGGGCGATGACAATCGTCGTTCGCCCTTGCATCAAATTCGACAAGGCGTGTTGCACCCAGCGTTCGGACTGTGTATCGAGCGCCGATGTCGCTTCATCCAAAATCAAGATGGGCGCATCTTTGAGCAGCGCGCGCGCGATGGCCAGCCGTTGACGCTCGCCACCCGATAGCTTTACGCCACGTTCGCCAATGAGCGTATCATAGCCGCCCCGTTCCGTGATGAAATCGTGAGCGTAGGCCGCGCGCGCAGCCGCTTCGATCCGCGCGCGATCAAACTCTGGCCGACCATAAGCGATGTTATTAATGATCGAATCGTTGAACAAAATCACGTCCTGCGTCACTAATGCGATTTGCGACCGCAAAGCGGCAAGCTTGATGTCGTGCAGATTCCGCCCGTCAATACGAATCTCGCCCGCTGTCGGGTCATAAAATCGCATCAGCAGATTGGTCAGCGTCGTCTTGCCCGCACCTGACAGTCCCACCAGCGCAATCACTTCGCCACACTTGACGGTGAGGCTGACATCACTTAAAACCGGCTCAACCGAATCGCTATAATGAAACGAGACGTTGACAAATTCGATGCGGTCGGCAAACTTCGGCAATTCGATAGCATCGGCGCGATCAAGTTTTTCGGTATGGGTATCAAGCAACTGATAAATCCGCGAACTGGCCGCAAAAGACTGCTGAAAATAGTTTTGAATACGCGATAGCTTACGAAGTGGGTCATACATTTGCAGCATCGCAACGATGTAGGCGGCAAAGGTTCCGACGGTCATCAACCCGCTGGCAACTAATTGCTGCGTGTAGAGCAAAAACCCGGCAGCAATCAGCACGCCTAAGAGTTCCAATATAGGCGACGAAAGATAGACCACGCGCGCGGCGCGCACTTGCGTATTGGCCAGTTCCTTCAGGGCCCTAAGAAAGCGCGCGCGTTCGAACGACTCCATGCCGAAGGCTTTGACAATCCGATGCCCGGAGATCGTTTCCTGTGCAATGTCGAGAACCTCTTCTGTCCCTTCTTGGGTATGATGCGCGAGGCGACGCAACCGACGGCCAAAGCGCACCGTGAGAAAGTAAATGACTGGCCCAACCAGCAGGATGGCTAGCGTCAACCGCCAGTTCAGCACAAAGACCAGCGCAAATAAGAAGAGGAAGGTCAACCCTTCTCTGAGCAGATCGGCAAGCAGCGACGAAACGGAGACTTGCACCTTTTCGGCGTCGCTGATGATGTGCGTCGTCAAAATATTAGTCGGATGGGCGGTGAAAAATTCACTTGATTGCGCCAACACATGCTCGTAGAGTCGCTGGCGCAGATTGACGACAACGCCAACGCCAATACGCCACATCAACACGCTTGATAGGTATTCCGAAGCCCCGCGAATAAGGGTGAAAAGAACCATCAGCCCTGCGGCAACCGGCAGCGCATTGATTGCGGCTGGCAGATAGTGTTTGACATCGAGGTAAGAAGCAAACCCCGATAGAGCCGGGTCGGGGCTCGGTTGCAGATGATCAATGATGGATTTGAGCAGCGCCGTCCGACCGGCTTCGAACAGCCCGACAAGCGTCATCAGCAGCAAGGCGAGCGCGAACAACCCTGCGTAAGGTCTGACGAGACGTAAAAGTTTGCGGAAGTCATTCATCTGCGACATGTACGCGCGGGCTGGTTAACGCTAAACGACTGATTATACGCGCTGAACCTTCGAGGTCAAGCTATATCTGTGATCGCCTTTCGGTGGCTTTGATGCGCCACAAAACTTCGTGGAACTTTCCGGCGGCTTGGCGTGAATCTACTGTGACAGCAGACGACATGGGTGAGTACGGCTGAATGACAAGCTTTATCAATCGTAGCGACGAAGAGTTATTGCAAACCATGATGGCGGGTGACGAAGAGGCCTTTGTCACACTCTATCGGCGCTGGCAATCAGCAATTTACCGATTCGCTTTACACATGGGCGGGTGTCCCCATGCTGCCGACGATGTTACCCAGGAAGTCTTCATGCAGTTGATCCGCGACCCGAAAAAATATGACTCGTCACGCGGTTCGCTCTCTGCTTACCTGTACGGCATCGCGCGCAATCAGGTGTTGCGGCGCTTGAGTCGCGAACCGGCACACGCCACCCTCACACTAGAGGCGGAAGACGGAATGACGGAGTTTGTGGCGCAACCGGCAACCGTGAGCGATCCGCTCGGTGATTTGACGCGCAATGAAACGATGGAAGCTTTGCGGCAAGCTATCCTCGCGCTGCCCGAACACTATCGCGAAGTGATCGTGCTATGCGACTTACAAGAGATGAGTTATGCCGAGTCGGCAGCCGCACTGGCCTGCTCAATCGGCACGATTCGTTCGCGTCTACATCGCGGTCGCGCGTTGCTGGCCGACAAGTTGCGCGCCAGCAAGCAAGATGTGGTGAGCGAGTTTGCTGTTAAAACAGAGAGGTGTATGGCATGAACTGTCAAGAGTTTGAAAAAGTAAGCGGCGATTTGACGCGCAATCTTCCCATAGAAGCAGCGGCGCGCGACCGTGCGCTCGCTCATGCGCAGGGCTGTGCGCGCTGCACCAGGCAGTTGGATGAGGCGCGCCTTTTGCTGAACGGGCTGCGCGCCTTGGCTATAAAAGATGCAGCCTTGCGCGCCTCTGACCGCGTTGAAGCGGATCTGTTGGTGGCATTCCGGGAATCGGCAAAAGCGCCCGTTGTGCCGCCTGCGGCCTTTACAACTATGCGGCAACCCAGGCCTTTTATTAGCCGATTGGTCAAAGGTGCTTTGGCCACTGCCGCCGCACTCCTTCTCATCACCTTGGTCGCCTTAGCGCTCCGCAATGCTCAGCAAGAAGAGCAAACAGTCAAACAAGCGCCAATCGAAAATCAGCAGCAGATTGTAAACAGCCCGCAGGATCAAGAGAAGGGAGCGCAGCCTGTTCCACAACGAGAGGGTGAAAAACTTGTGCGGCAATTCAAGAGAGCGCCGCATCGAGCGACTTCTGTCGGGTTGCAAGCCAACCGACGAACCCGCGATCAAGCAGTTAATAACCGAGAGATTTCGACCAATTTCATTCCGCTCATGAGTACGGACGACTTGTTGCAACTCAATTCCGGGCAATTGGTACGTGTAAAGATGCCGCGTTCGGCGCTGCTTTCGTTCGGGCTGCCGGTGAATATGGAGCGCGCCAGCGAGCCAATCACCGCTGACTTACTGATCGGACAGGACGGATTGGCACGCGCCATTCGTTTCGTGCAATGAGCAAAGGTAGGATTACGACTTCTGTCATCATGTTCTATTCGGAAAGGAGAGCCTATGAAAACCCTGAAACATTCCATCCTTAGCCTGCTGTGCGCCTTCGTGTTGCTCGCCAACCTGATGATCGCGCCAGCACAGGAAAAGACAAAATCTGCCAATAAATCCTCTGGCTCAAACACCTTCGTCGTTGAAGACGGACATGCGCTTCACTTTAGCGCCGAAGGTCATCCCGGCGGCTGGATGGCCGCAGATAATCAGGAAGGCGGCTTTTTAACCTACGTCGGCGATGATCATACCTTCGAATTCGTTTCGACGGAGATGATGTTCTATAACAAGCCGATTAAAAACGCGCCCTACTCGGCGGAAGCGGTTACCGAGAAGATTCAACTCCTCGCCGATGGTAATCGGATCGTACGCCGAGAGACGACCACCCTGTATCGTGACAGCGAAGGGCGAACGCGACGCGATCAGACCTTCTCACGCACCCGCAATAGCGACGCAAGTGATATGGTCAGCTTTATTAGCGATCCAGTGTCGGGATTCAACTACACGTTGCATCACAAAGACCGACAAGCCTTCAAACAGAAAAACCAGACTTTCAATATCAAGCTGCGGGAGACTTCAAAAGACGGTATCGTGATTGAAGAAAAAATTTCTCCAGCAGACAAATCGGAAGTGGAAAAAGCGGTCCGCGCTCGTTTGCGCCCTCTCCCGCAGGGCGAACCGCCAGCGGGCGGCGTCTCGGTCTTTGTCGGCCCCGATTCTGCCGCGAAGAAATTGGATCGCAAACAAGAATCGTTAGGTCAGCAGATGGTCGAGGGCGTGATGGCTGAAGGCTCGCGCTCAACAATTACAATTCCCGCAGGCGAGATTGGCAATGAGCAACCCATCAACATCGTTTCCGAAAGATGGTACTCGCCGGAACTGCAACTGGTCGTCATGCACAAACGCACCGACCCGCGTCAGGGCGAAACCATCTATCGCTTGACCAATATCAATCGCAACGAACCGGCGCGCTCACTCTTTGAAGCGCCTGCCGACTTCACTGTTCAGGAAGGCTTCCCGCGCCGACGACCGCAATCGGTTATCCGCGAACGCGAAGAACGCTAAACTCAGCGCCGACCTACGCAAACCAAAAAGAGAAAGGGGCAGGAACCATCTGCCCCTTTCTCTTTTTGGTTTGTGCAAGTCGGGGTTACGGGTGCGAGAACTGCTTGCTTTCCATTGTGCTATCTGAAGGTTCGATCTTATCCCGGCTCAAAAGTTCGCCAACCGCCTGTGCCAGCTCCGGCAAACGTTTCGGTTTTCGCAAAAAGGCATCTACGCCAATGGCGTAGGCTTGCTCTTCGATTTCCGGCCACCCATAGGCTGTCAAGATAATGGTTCGCATGGTGGGAAAGCGCGACCGCGCATACGCTACCAGTTCCAAACCTTCGGTTCCGTCAACTCCCGTCAGCCGTAGGTCTGTAATCAGCAATCGGTAGTCATTTTTTGACATCAACGCAATCGCCTCTTCCACATCTTTTGCACAGTCCACATCATATCCATTAGCCTTGAAGTACATCTTCATAGCGAACAGAATTGACTGTACATCATCTACGACAAGAATCTTTTCCAACATCATTCTCTACCTCCCCGCTACAGCCGATAGCGGATTATCCCTGCAGGTGCGGGAGTTTTCAGTGTCTCGCAGAGTCAAGCCACTGTGCCTTTCCTCCGGACAAATCCGTTGCCGACTGCGTTGGTAAACGAGCGCAGCCGGGTTCCGGGTTTCAATTAACCATTTCCTCTTCATACACCGGCACGATCTCAGGTTCAAAAGATGTCAATATCGCCTCATCGCTCAGAGGGAATTTGACCGCCGCAACGACGCCGCCTGCTGGCCGATTCCGTAACGCAATCTCGCCGCCATGCTCCTGAACAATGCGTTGCGCGATAGCCAGCCCCAATCCGGTTCCGCCATTACGGCGGGTGAAAAAAGGTTGAAAGATATGTTCCAAATCGGATTCCGAGATCCCCGACCCGGCATCGGTGACCGTACAGGCAATCCATCGTGCTCTTGCTTGTTCAAATTCGCCACCCTCGATGGCCACATCGCCAAATTTTGGCGAGTGCTGTATAGCATTCTCGATGATATTTTGAAAGACCTGTTGGATGCGCTGATAGTCGAGCCAGGCAACGGCGTTCGCGTCGCAGAAATCATTGCGGATATAGACGCCTCGCCTTTCGGCCAACGGCCAACAGGCGGCCACCGCGTCGGCAATCACCAAGCCAATCGGCACTAGTTGCAAGTTCGGGCGATGCGGTTTGCCAAACTCTAACAAATCTTTCATGAGCCGGTTGAGGCGATTGACTTCATCGCGCAGCGTTGTGGTATAGCGCGTATAGTCGCTATTCCCTTCGACCTGCGCCTCAAAAGCGTCCAAAGTGGCCGAGATGCCAAAGAGCGGATTGCGAACTTCGTGCGCCACCCCCGCCACTAAGGTTCCCATTGCCACCATCGTTTCATTGCGCCGCAGCGATTCTTGTAACTCGACGGTTGTCGTG
>CAYXVU010000136.1:0-673 GCA_964468725.1 uncultured Clostridia bacterium | reverse complement strand
AGCACTCGCGTAATGAGCAGACCAGAGATTGCCGTCGCTGCCTTTCGCAAAAATATACGGAGTTTGACCTCCGTTAACGACGACTGTGCCATGAGCTGCCGCTAGCCCAACGCCACTTGGGGTTCCAACGTTTGTCCAAACGTTGGCATCGCAAAGAAGTTGGCCGACAACTCCCAATGCTTCTGCTGCAATTCATCACATACCTGACACGAGGCGGTCTTGCGCGTTTGATCGACTTGACGGGCTAATTCAAGCCCCGCTTTCCAGAGCTGCCGATGAGCAAAGCGGTCTAGCCTGTGTCCCGTCAGTTGCTTGAAATCGGCTCCGAGCATCCTCTTCGCCGGTTGATTGAGGCGCTGAATCCGATACTCTCCATCCAGCATCAGAATCGGAGTTTCGATGGCATCGAAGGTCAACCGCCACTCGGCAAGCGAATTTTCGAGTGCCCGCTGCAATTGCGCTTGCGCTTCTTCCGCCTGCTTACGCTCGGTGATGTTGCGCACGATGCGGAAAAACTTGTCGGACTCCGTAGCCACAATGCGCGCTTCGCAGTAGCGCTCTCGGCCATCTGTCATCAGCGGGTATTCTAAAATTTCGACTCTGCCGCTTTGCGCCGCCCGCGCAAAGCATTGCAAGGTCTTCTCTGCAATGGTCGGCGGCAAAAATTCTTTGA
>CAYXVU010000135.1:16119-16356 GCA_964468725.1 uncultured Clostridia bacterium | reverse complement strand
CCTGCCGCGCGTCCGTAAAAGATTTGATCTTTGCGCATCAGTCCCAGCGTGAAGGCATTGACCAGCGGATTTTTCGCATAGCAATCAGCAAACTTCACTTCGCCGCCGATGGTCGGCACGCCGAACGAATTGCCATAATCGCCGATGCCTTTGACGACGCCGGTCACGATGCGACGATTGCGGGCCACGCTGGCTGCCGAGGTCTGTTCGCGCGCCCCGTCCACGTCCTCATCACGG
>CAYXVU010000135.1:0-16109 GCA_964468725.1 uncultured Clostridia bacterium | reverse complement strand
CGAAGTGCAACGAGTTCATCGCCGCAACGGGTCGCGCCCCCATCGTAAAGACATCGCGGAGGATGCCGCCGACGCCCGTCGCCGCGCCTTGATAGGGTTCGATGAAGGACGGGTGATTGTGGGATTCGATCTTGAAGGCAGCCGCCAAATCGCCGCCGAGGTCAATGACTCCGGCATTTTCGCCGGGGCCTTGCAGGACGTGTTTGCCTTTGGTCGGCAGCCGTCGCAGGTGCACACGCGATGATTTGTAGGAGCAGTGTTCGCTCCACATCACTGAGAAGATGCCGAGCTCGGTGAAGTTCGGCTTGCGTCCGAGCAGTTCGGTGATGCGTTTGAATTCTTCGTCGGTGAGTCCGTGGCTTTTGATCAGGTCGGGAGTGATCTCAGGTTCTTTCATATCCAGTGCCTTGTCCGATGCCTGTGGCAGGTAAAGTGAGAGACATCCTAGCCGACCGAATCGGATTATTCAACGCCGCCGCAATCTGCCGCATCGGCGCACCTGGCGATTCGATCTCTTAGTCAATATCAATAGAGAGCATGAAGAACGGGCACAGGTTGACAAGTGTACGGCCAATTGCTTCGCAAACCTCTAATCATCCGATACCGTCAACTTCGTCTGTTTACTCGCCCGATGAAATCGGTGTTGAAATTCGCGCGGTTCTCCTGCATCGTATCGGCGTTGCTCTCCCCGGCAACCGGAATCTCCATGATGAACGATCAGCCTCGCCCGCAACACACGCGCACCGGAAAATTTCATCAGCATCGAAATTTCCATTCACGTTTTTTGCTCAATGACCGTGACATTCTCGTCTATGTGCCGCCGACCTATCATCGCACCAAACAGAAGCATTACCCCGTGTTCTACCTGCATGACGGGCAGAATCTCTTCGATGGCGCGACCTCTTTCATTTATGGCAAAGAGTGGCAGGTTGACGAGACCGCACAACGCTTGATTCGCGCCCGCGCCGTCGAACCGCTGATTATCGTCGGCATTTATAACACTGGCATCCAACGCATTGATGAATACACGCCAACCTATGACCGCAATCGCAAGATGGGCGGCAGAGCCGATCTCTACGGACAGTTTCTCATTGAAGAACTCAAGCCATTTATTGACAGACACTATCGCACCTTGCCGGAGGCATCGAACACGGGTCTGGGCGGGTCGAGCCTTGGCGGCCTCGTTACCCTCTACTTGGGGCTGAAGCACGCCAACGTCTTCGGCAAACTCGCGGTGCTGTCGCCTTCGCTGTGGTGGGATAATCGCTTCATTCTCCATGAAGTTGAAAAGCTGCCAACCAAACCGGCGACGCGCATCTGGTTGGATATGGGTACGCACGAAGGATACGGGCTGCACGACGTTCAACACCTGCGCAATCTTTTGGTGCAAAAAGGTTGGGAGTTGGATAGAGACTTGCGCTACTTCGAAGCCGAAGGCGCTGTGCATGACGAAAAGGCGTGGGGCGAGCGCGTTGCCCCTCTACTCAAGTTTCTCTTTCCGAAAGCTTAATGGGAAGAGGTGAGAGTTCAGAGTCTCGATTTCAGGCAGGCGGTTACCGCTTTGGTCAATCGCCAATCCAGTAGAGGTTGAAAAGCCCTTGAGTTGATCTTCCCCTAATTTTTTAGGGCAATCCGCCCCCCCCCTATTCCAGCGGCTGCGGCACAGATGGATTTCCCGTGTGTCAGAAGCGAATGCTTATCAGGAAGCCTTCGCTAATTCGGCCAGCGTATCGGCAAGCGATGAAAAGATAATGCGGCCATCGCTGCTGCCTAACAACTCTTCGCTGGCACGCTCCGGGTGCGGCATCAAACCCAAGACGTTGCGCTCGCGGTTGCAAATACCGGCGATAGAGTCAAGCGAGCCGTTCGGATTGGACTCAGAGGTGAGCAGGCCTTGTTCATCGCAATAGCGAAAAATGATGCGGTTTTCGCGTTGCAATTCGGCCAATGTTGCGGCATCGCAAAAATAGTTTCCGTCGCCGTGGGCGATGGGAACCGATAGTACTTGCCCGCGCGCGCAACGATTGGTAAACGGTGTGTCCGTCGCTTCGACGCGCATGTTGATGTGCTCGCAGATGAAGCGCAGGTTGGCATTGCGCAGCAGAGCGCCGGGGAGCAATCCCGCCTCGCAAAGAATCTGAAACCCGTTGCAGATGCCCATGACGATGCCGCCCTGTCCGGCAAACTCCTTGACCGCGCTCATCACCGGGCTGAAGCGCGCAATCGCGCCGGTTCGCAGGTAATCGCCATAGGAAAATCCGCCGGGCAGGATGATCGCATCATAATCGCCGACGGCATTCTCTTTATGCCAGATGAAATCTACGGGTTGACCGATGACTTTACTGATGACGTGGTAGGTGTCGTGGTCGCAGTTCGAGCCGGGAAACACCACTACTCCGAATTTCATGCTCGTGATCCTTTCCTTTTCCTGAGGTCGAGACCGTCGCAACGGGGGTTTGAGTAAGCGGCATTATCGCATGCACACATCGGTTATTCCAACTCGACGCGAAAATCTTCGATCACCGGATTGGCGAGCACGTCTTTAGCCAAGCGTTCAACCTCGGTGCGCGCTTGGTCGGGTGACAGATTGCCGTCGAGCAGAACTTCAAAGTATTTCCCTTGTCGGACATCGGCAATGTTGTGATAGCCGATGTTTTCGACGGCCTGATGAATGGCTTTGCCCTGCGGGTCGAGCACGGAGGGTTTCAGGGTGACATATATTTTAGCTTTCATAGTCGGGTGTCTGAGGTCAGAATTCCGAATTCTGTCCATTTACTTCTATCGCCAATTGCCAATCGGTGCGATGACCAAGAAGTTCACTCTCCCATCTTTGCGGCCTTTGCGCCTCTGCGTTACCAAGGGTCGGGGTTGCGCCCATTTGCAATCAGCTATTCTCATTGAATACGCGCGCGAAAATTTTATCTACGTTGCGGAGTTGTTGACCAATATCGAACAACGACTCCAACTCGTCGGGTGACAACTGCTCGGTGATATGAGCATCCTGCATCACCAAGTCGCGGAAGCTCGCGCCTTCATCCCAAACGCGCATGGCAAGCGGTTGAACGAGGGCATAAGCGGCTTCGCGCGCCATGCCTTTTTGGGTGAGCAGGAGCAACAACTGACCGCTGAAATTCACGCCGCCGAGCGATTCGAAGTTGGCGCGCATGCGTTTCGGGTGAACGACCAGCCCGTCAATCAACCACTCGGTTTTGGCAAGCAGATAATCGGTCAGGATGTTGGAATCGGCCAGAATGACGCGCTCGACCGATGAATGCGAAATATCGCGTTCGTGCCACAACGCGATATTTTCATAACCGGCTTGCGCGTTGGCGCGCACGATTCTCGACAGCCCGCAGATCTGCTCGGCGGTTACCGGATTGCGCTTGTGCGGCATAGCCGATGAGCCCTTCTGTCCTGCGGAGAAGGGTTCTTCGGCTTCGCGCACTTCGGTGCGTTGCAGGTGGCGGATTTCGAGCGCGATCTTTTCCAGCGACGAGGCGATGATGGCGAGCGTTGAAAGAAATTCGGCGTAGCGGTCGCGTTGAATCACTTGCGTCGAAATCGGCGCGGGCTTGAGTCCGAGCTTATCGCAGACGCGCTCCTCCACTTCGAGGTCGAGATTGGCAAAGGTTCCAACTGCGCCGGACAGCTTGCCATAATTGATGGTGTCGCGCGCCCGTCGCAATCGCTCTTGGTTGCGCTCGTTGTCAGCGTAGTAAAGGGCGAGCACCAACCCGAAGGTTGTCGGCTCGGCGTGCATGCCGTGGGTGCGCCCCATCATGACGGTGTCTTTGTGTTCCAGTGCGCGACGGCGTAATACCATACCGAGTCGCTCAAGGTCTTCCATCAACAGCGCCGCCGCTTCACGCAGCAACAACGCAATGGCGGTGTCTACGACATCGGAAGAGGTCAGACCGTAATGCACGAAGCGCGACTCTGCACCGATGTTTTCCGCCAACGCTGTCGTAAAGGCGATGACATCGTGGCGCGTGGTCTTTTCAATCTCATTGATGCGTTCGACCGAGAAGGTCGCGCGCCGACGAATTACCTCCAACGCATCGCGCGGGATGGTTCCCATCTCGGCGTGAACTTCGCAGACCGCAAGCTCGACATCGAGCCATTTTTGAAAGCGATTCTGCGGCGTCCAAATCGCCCCCATTTCCGGGCGGGTATAGCGTTCGATCATAATCAGATTTCAGACGTCAGATGTCAGGTGCCCGGTGTCAGTTCATCGAATCGCCCGCTGACACCCGGAATCTTGCACCTGCTCTAAAATTCAAACCACTGGGTCGCCTGGTCTTGATGGGCGACCTGTACGCGGTGTTCGGCGTCGGGATAGAAGAGCGAGCCGCGCGTCGCCAATGCCTGCACAGCGTTGAGGCGCGCAAGCTCAGGATGATTGCACTGCCGCGACAGATGCGCAAGTACCAGATATTCGGCGCGGCCATCGAAATCTTCGCGCAGCCAACGCGCCGTCTCGTCATTCGACAGATGCCCGGTGTTACTGGCAATGCGCTGTTTGAGCGGCCAGGGGTACGGGCCGACCTTCAACATATCGCGGTCGTGATTCGATTCGATGACGATCAAATCGCAGCCCCGCAAACGTTCGGCAACCAGCTTCGTGATGTAGCCGAGATCGGTCACGATGCCGACCTTCACCCCGCCGGATTCAACCGTAAAAGCAAAGGTGTCTATGCCGTCGTGGGGAATGGTGAAAGGGTGAAAGTCGAGCGTTCCGACTTGAAAGGGTGCGCTTGATGAAATCGCTTCGCCCCAGCGGATGCCGTCGCCACCGCGCGGCCATTTACATTCGGCGCGCGTGATGTCGGAGATGAAGACCGGCGCGGTCACCGTCTTCGACATGACGTGTACGCCTTTGACATGATCTGCATGTTCGTGGGTGACAACGATGGCGTTCAATTGCGCCGGGTCAATTCCGGCCTCCGTCATGCGGCGTGCCGTCTCTTTGGCCGATAG
Source organism: uncultured Clostridia bacterium (assembly GCA_964468725.1). GTDB lineage: Bacteria > Acidobacteriota > Blastocatellia > UBA7656 > UBA7656 > CAYXVU01. The sequence goes on along the minus strand of CAYXVU010000135.1, from coordinate 11,132 downwards.
CCCGACATCAACGAGAACGCTGGTCTCGTGGGCTTCAAGATAGACGGCATTGCCGGAGCTGCCGCTGCCTAAGACGATCACTCTCATGATTCAGGACTGCGAACGAAGGACTGCGGGCTGAAGCAGGTGAAGGGCGTCCCCGTCAGCACCAGCCTCAGCACATGTTTAGCACGCCAAAGACACATTGTTGACGTTGAAACCTTCGAGCTGACCGATAGCCGTAAAGGCCAGATCGTTGCCATTGAAAATGTCGTTGGCGATGCGTTGTACGTCGGCGATGGTTACGGCATCAATGCGTTGCAAGGTTTCGTCAAGCGTCAACTGCCGCCCGAAAAAGATCTCCTGCCGCGCCAGATTGCCCATGCGCGAAGAGGTAGATTCGAGGCTCAACATCAACGAGACTTTATGCTGATCTTTGGCGCGTTGTAATTCTTCGACGCTCACCGGGTCATCTTTCATGCGGGCGAACTCTTTGATCGTCAATTCCACCAATTCGTTGAGCTGACCGGGCGACGTGGCTGCATACATGGAGAGGTAGCCAGTATCGGTGTAGGAACTGATGCCCGAAAAGACGGTGTAGGCGAGGCCGCGATCTTCGCGGATGGTTTGAAACAATCGCGAGCTGAGGCCGCCACCCAAAATCGTATTGAGCACGTGCAGCGCGTAGCGGTCATTCGATAGCATCGAAGGGCAATTCGTGCCTAGCATTACATGGACTTGCTCTAAATCTTTGTCCAGTACAACGCGCGGGCGCACCGTTTGCGGCGTCGTTGCCTGCAACTGCGACGGCACGGTTGCTAGAGCGCCGAGCCGATGGGCAATCATCTCCACAAAATTCGCGTGTTCGACGTTGCCTGCGGCGGCGACGATCAGATTCTGCGGCGTGTAGACGCGGTTGAAATACTGGCTGATGCGGTCTTGATCGAAGGTCGCCAGCGTCTTGGGCGTGCCCAGTATCGAGCGCCCCAAGGGATGGTCAGGCCAGAAATTTTGCAAGAAAATTTCATGCACCAGATCATCGGGCGTGTCATCTACCATCTTGATCTCTTCGATGACCACGCTGCGCTCGCGGTCGAGTTCCGCGTTATCGAATAACGGTTCGGTGACCAGATCGGCGATCAGGTCAAAGGCGCGCGGCAGGTGTTCATCCAGCACTTTCGCGTAAAAGCCCGTCAGTTCACGACTGGTGAACGCATCCACGTTGCCGCCGATAGCATCGCTTTCAACCGCGATGTCTCGCGCCGAGCGAGTGCGTGTGCCTTTGAACAGAGCGTGTTCGATGAAGTGGGATATGCCGCTCAAGTGCGCCTCTTCGTGCCGCGAACCGGAACGCACCCAGATGCCAACCGTTGCTGAACGAATGTTGCTCATGCGCTCGCTGATGACCAGCAGCCCGTTATCGAGAGTCGTTTTTTGTATAAGGTGGGACTGTGCAACCATAATTCACCTGAAGCGCGATGCTAGCACACGGTTTTCCACGCACGCAATCAGCCCGCCGATCAAATGAATTGAGCGCAGAGTTGAAATCGCTTCATCCGTCGTTTCCCCAAGCCAGTTGCGAAGGCGTGAAGAGCGCCCCATCCGCCTACCGCTTGCTTAGGGGTATCGAATGCTTTTCACCGACAGCGTGGGCATAGAGTTGAAGATCAGCAATCAGCGGCAGATGGTCGGAGGCGACCAGCGCCGTTCGGCTGCGGTGCAGGTGCAGAGATTTGAGAGCAAGCCGCTCGTCAAAATAAATGTGGTCAAGGTGCAGAAAAGGCAACAGGCCGGGATAAGTCTTTGAGCGCGGCAGATGCAGGCGTGGATCGGCGGGCTTGAGGGAGGTACTCAACAAACGCGTCGTCAATCCGCGCGTCCACTCATTGAAATCGCCCATCACGATGCGCGCGCCGCCGAGTTTACCATCGTTGAGAATCGCTTCGGTCATCAGCCTGCGCCCCTGCTGTCGGCGCTCGAAAAAGGAGGTGCCGAGATGGACGTTGAAGATGTGCAATACAGTAGTCGAGTTGATTTCGATATCGGCGCGCAGGCAGCCGCGCGGTTCGCGCCCCGATACGCTGAGGTCATAGTTGCATACGTCGCGCATGGTGAAGCGGCTCAACAATACATTGCCGTAGACGCCACCGCTCAACCTGCGGGTCTCGCCGATGTGGCAGTGCATCTCCAACTGTTCGGCGATGAAACGCGCTTGATTGCGTTCCAACGCGCCGCCTTCGAAGCTGAGGACTTCTTGCAAGGCGATGATCTCGGCATCGGTTTGGCGCAAGACTTCAACGATGCGCGCCGGGCTGACTTTGCGATCCAGCCCGCGACATTTATGCACGTTATAGGTGGCAATTCGTAGCGTCTTCATCTCCATCACTTCATTACTGTTGCCGTTCCAGTAGCCAGCCGAAGAGTTCTTGCGTGCGCTCGACCAATGAACGTTGCTTCCATTCGATGAAAGAGACCGCCTGACTCTTTGCCAAGTCGGCGGCAAAATCTTCGCCCAATCGCGCCGCAAAGGCTTCATCATAGGCCGCGAGATTGACCTCATCATTCAATCCGAAAGAGCGGTTATCGAAATTGGTCGAGCCGACCACCGCCCATACGCCGTCAACGATCAACGCTTTGGTGTGAATCATGGCGGGCTTGTATTCGTAAATCTGCGCGCCCGCTGCCAGCAATTCACCGTAGAGTCTGCGGCTCGAACGGCGGGTCAACAGGTGATCAATATGGCGACCGGGCGTGATGATTTTGACTTCGACGCCGCGCTCCTTGATGGCGCGCACCATCTCCATACGGGCGCTGCGGTCAGGCAGAAAATAGGGCGTCGTGATATGGATGCTTCGCCGCGCCGAAGCGAGCAAGGTTTGATAGAGCATGCGCGCCCGCGTTGACATGCCGACGGTCGGCGAACTGTTCACAATCATAGCAGCAACGGTTCCGGCTCTCTCCGCGACCGGGAAGAACTCTTCGCCGACCAAAATTTCGCCTGACGCTTCGAGCCAATTTTCCGCAAAGACCGATTGCAATCCGGTTACCGCATCGCCTTCGACACGAAACATCGTATCGCGCCAACGCGGCTTGCCGCCCCGGCCTGTCAACCAGTGGTCGGCAAAGCCCGCGCCGCCGATAAACCCGACTCGCCCGTCGAGGATAATCAATTCGCGGTGGGTGCGATTGTTGATGCGCGGCAGGGTGTACCACTTGATCGGATGATACCAAGCCACTTGTCCACCAACGGTCAGCAACTCGGCAAAGTATCGCTCCCGCGTCATGAAACTGCCAATAGAATCGAGCACCAGCCGAACCTGTACACCGGCGCGTGCGCGTTCTGCCAGCGCGGCGAGGAAACGGCGTGTGACCTCGCCTCTTTGAAAGATATAGGCTTCGAGATTGATGCTATGGCGAGCCGTGCGAATGGCTTCGAGTTCGGCTTCGTAATAGACTTCGCCGTTAGTGAGGACTTCGATTTTGGTGTGGTGATAGAGGTGCGCGTCGGCCAACGCTTCGAGCATGCGAAGGAAATCGGGGGATTGCAACGGCAAGGAGGGCGTTTTCGATATCTTGTAAGCCAAGCCCGGTTCGAATAACGCCAAAACGAGCATCAACAAGAGAAACGCGATGGCGATAACTTCGATGACCTGAACGACGGCATCCATCCGATTCCGCAACCACCCTGCGAAGGGGAAATACGCCCGGCAGGACTCGAACCTGCGACCCCCTGCTTAGAAGGCAGGTGCTCTATCCAACTGAGCTACGGGCGCATTTTCAACAGAACCCGTGACGAGCGGAGGGATTCAAATCGCTCTCTGCTCGTCACGGGTCGTAAACTGGTCGGGGCGACTGGACTCGAACCAGCGACCCCTCGGTCCCAAACCGAGTACTCTACCAACTGAGCCACGCCCCGATCTTCGCGCTCCATTCTAAAGGACGAGTGCAAGCCGGTCAATGCAGGGGGTCAACTGCCGCAAACGCGGGCTTCTCTCCTACACTTTCTGCTTGTCAAGGCTGGGGCAACTATGTAAATGTTTGTCTACCAACGAGCTCAATCAGAGCGAGTTTGATGGCGTTAGGCATCGGCCCCCCGCAATGACAACCATTGACGCGCACATGAGCCTGAGTTTCTCATCAGCCCCCGCGGCGTTGGAACAGATTAGGGGAAAGAAGGTGAAGCATGAGAACTTCCGCGCAACTGGAGAGACGACGGTTTGAGCGTGCGCCGATTACTGCACAAGTCGAATATGAACTGACCAACAGCAGTAGCGGACCATCGCGCATTCGTCGCCACATGGCCAATATCAGCCTCGGCGGCCTCTATATCAGCACGGAAGAGCAACTGCGACCGGGCACACGCATGGTCGTGCGCTTCGAACTGCCCAACAAGCATCGCGTGATTGCCGTATCGCGCGTTGCTTATGCCAACAAAGGCAAAGGGCTGGGCGTAGAATTCCTCAGTCTGGATCAGGAAGATCGAGAGGAAATCGAAGCCTATATCGCCGCTCTGAAGGCTCAAAAACAGAACTCCAAATGAACGCCGCGCTGTTGGTAACGATTCGGACGCTCGCTTGTCAAGCAGTTGCCCTGTGCTATAATCGAACCGCTCGAGCGTCTGACCTGAAATTGAAAATGCCCCGCAAAACAAGCCATTTGCTTGTACCTTGACCGATCATCAGGGACTTTTACGGCTTGAGTGTCGCAATCGTATGGGTGACAGTGCCTAAGCAATTGCAGGGTTCATCGTCACTTGACGCATTAGGGAGAGATCAAAGTCCTATGCCGACGGAAAACGGAAAACGGTTTTGCCCGTTATGCAAGCGATTGATCGGCGGCGCTGCCGCCGAAGCAGCAGCCCATACGAGGCTGTGCCACGAGTGCCAATCGTTGGTGCGCACGATCATTCCCGAAAGCTCTCCCCTCGCCGTCGCGCTCCCACAGACTCCGGCAGTTACGATGGCCTCGCACTCGCCAACCGACGCCGATAGGCGATTCGGTGGAACCGCGCCGCCGCCGCTGGAGGAAGCACCGGCGCAGGCGATTCCAGATCAAACAGCGGCGAGTGAAGCCGACTTTCCACCGACGCCGACGCCTTTCGAGTACCTCCATGATACCAACCCGGAATTGCAGGCTCCGCCACAGGCCCGTTACCTCACCGATAGTCCGCAAGCCGACTGGCACACTAACAACGAGATGAGTGCCGCAGGTAACGACGAAGCCTGGACATACGAGGCCAACGCCGAGGCGGCAAAGCCCGAACCGATTGACGGACAAGACCTTGCCAGCACATCGGCTGACCCCTGGGGTAATCCGCTGCCCGCTACGGAGACTTCGTTTCACGAATGGCCATTGCTGGTCGAACCGCAACCTCGACGCTCGCGCAGCAAACGGATCATTCCCTTGTTGCTCCTGTTGTTGGTTGCTCTGGGCGCGGCTTTCTATTGGTACGTCTATCGCCCGCGCTGGCAATCGCAGTCCGTCACACCCGGTCAGCCAACCGTGACGACAACCCCGCCGCAAACACCATCGCAGACGCCGCCACAAGCGCCATCGCAACCACCGACAGCCCCCTCTACGTCATCCTCAGCCAGCCCACAACCGACCAGCACACCGACAACGACGCCGACGCCTGCACAAGCACCCGATGGAACCGGCGGCGAGGGCATTCTGGCTTTACAGGCGATGTCGTCGTCGAGCGCTGAGGAGGCCAACAAATTTTCGGAGAGACTGTTGCGCGCAGGCATTCCCGCTTATGTGGTGGCTGCCAATATTAAAGGCAAGGGCAAGTGGTTTCGCGTGCGCATTGGACGCTTCAAAACGCAGGAAGAGGCGCAGAGTTACGCCAATCAAGCGCAGGCGCGCGCCAGAGCGGCAAACATCAATCTGACCCTAATCGTCACCTCGTACGACAAACCCTGATCTAACGTCTCGGAGCATGGTAGCCTTGGTCGAGTTCAAACCTCAGGACAACAAATATGCCAAACTGGTTGACCGCTACTCGCGCTATATCCAATCGCCGGTCGCGCGCCTGAAGTTTCTCAATGCCGCCTTCAAAGCCAACCGGACAACCGGACTCCTCAACAAGCTGCCGATGCTCGGCACACTGCCCGATCATGGAGCCTTGATATTAGAGCTTTCGAAATTCCTGCCGCCCACCCAAACCGCGCCGCTTGGCTTGCGCCTGATGGCGGTGATGTACCGCTTGCGCATGCTCGTCTACGGGGTGTGCGCCCTCTGCATCATCGGGGCGTGCGCGGGCGTCGGCTTCGGCATTTGGAAAGGGGTTACCGCCCTGCAATCGTCATGGCAGACATCGGGCGCAACGGCGGCTGCGTTGCCCGCAACCGCTCCGAACCAGAACGCCAGCGCGCCGCCCATCGGCGCAGAAGCCGCTTTGCCGCTTGATAAGGTGTGGCTCGCTGAAGAAGGCGAAGGGTACGAATTTTATAGCAACGGCGCGCGCGTGCTGACCGAGCATCAGATTTATGGCGAGCCGCGCAACTTCTACCGCTTCGACCTGAGCAAAAGCCCGGATTCGTGGGCATCATCCACAGCCCTGACCAAACCTGTTGGCATCGTTTATCACCTTTCGGAAGGCGACCTCTTCCCTTTCGACAATCAGTTCAATAATTCGCTGCAAGCCACTTCGAAAGACTTGCTCGCGCATGCCAAACAGCGACAGCTCTATAACTATGTGATTGACCGTTTCGGTCGCACCTATCGCATCGTGCGCGACGAATTCACAGCCAATCACGCAGGTCGGTCATTGTGGAGCGATGGCGAGAGCCTATATGTCAATCTCAACCCTTCTTTCATCGGCATCTGTCTGGAAGGCAAATCGAATTCGCAAGCGACGGTCGGGCCTGATGGCATCAATGAAGCGCAAATCTACGCCGCGCGCGTACTGACCGCCGTTCTGCGGTCGAAATACGATATTGCCGATGCCAATTGTGTGACGCACGGACTGGTATCGCTCAACGTGGCGAATCGCTTGATGGGGTTTCATACCGACTGGGTAGCAGGCTTTCCCTTCGAAGCCATCGGCCTGAGCGACAAATACCAGGCCGAGTTGCGCGCCGTCTCGCGTTTCGGCTTCACTTACGATCAAGCCTATGTGAACGCAGCGGGCGGGAAGAGATGGCCGGGGTTGGAACGCGCCGATGAAGTGTTGAAAGAGTTGGTCAAACAGGACGCGCAAACCGTCGAGCAGGTGCGCCGTGAACAATGGCAGCGTTTCTTGCGCGCCTACTCCAAACAGCGTTCGCTGGACGGCGAGAAGAATGCAACGGAAGAGTGATGGGACAAGTTTGCCGGTTTCGGTTTTCCGTTCAGAAGGTCGTAGACGGGCTGAAGACCGAAAACCGGAACGAGAAACTCTGCCCGTATGAACAAATCCGACTTGATAAACGAAGTCGCACGGCGTTCGGGTTTGACGCGACAAGAGGCGACGCGCGGAGTGGAAGCGACGCTGCGCATCATCCGGCAGGCGTTGAACGATCACGACAGTTTTTTGATACGCGGGTTTGGCCGTCTGCTGTTGAAACCGAAGCGGCAGGGCTTCTCCCCAACTGAGGACGACAACGAGAAAGGATTCGTCGTCAAACTGCGAGCCACGAAAAGCGGCATCGTCAGCCTCAATATGGAGAGTAACTTCTTTTACAAAAATCGCATGGACTCAGGAGGAAACATGGCAAAGCACCAAGAGGAAGAGAGCAGCGGCGCGACGACTTCGGCAAAGGATGCGATGGCGCTCGGTCTGGACGTAGGAACCAGTCGCGTCGTCCTCGCCACCGGCACGCCGGAAGACCCGCAGGCGTTCGACGAACTTAACGCCTTCATCACCCTGCCTTTCTCAAAGATGACGGAAAAGATATTCAAAGAGAAGAATGTGCCGTATCAGATCGAAGGCGGCAGTTCGTTGCAGATTCATGGCAACGAAGCGGCGCGATTCGCCAAAGTCTTCAACATCGAAGTGCGCCGCCCGATGAGCGGCGGCACGCTCAATCCGGCGGAAGATCAATCGCTGGCCGTGCTGAATTCGATCATTGAGCATCTGCTTGGCCGTGCGCCTAAACCGCGCAAGCTGCGCTTCAGCATTCCCGGCGAACTGCGCGGCGGCGATTCGTCCGATCTCGTCTATCACGAAGCCATGCTCAAGAAGAACCTCGAAGCGATGGGCTACGAAGCGGCGGCGATTAACGAAGGGCTGGCCGTCGTCTTCGCCGAATTGGAAGCCGAAAACTTCACCGGCATCGGCATCAGTTGCGGCGGCGGTATGTGCAATGTGGCGTTGGCGTTTATGTCCTTGCCGGTGCTGACCTTCTCTATCGGCAAAGCGGGCGATTACATTGATCGCAGCGTCGCGGCGGTCACTAAAGAGACGGCCAACGCCGTTCGCATGCTCAAAGAGAAAGGCGTTGATCTGTCGCACGCGCCGCAGAATAAGTATGAAGAGGCTTTTCACACCTACTACGACGAAGTGATTCACTCGCTGGTTGATAACCTGCGCACAGCGTTGGCCGAAACCAAAGGGTTGCCCAACCTCGATGAGTCAATGCCCATCGTGTTGAGCGGCGGCACAGCCAAACCGAAAGGCTTTGCAGAGAAGTTCCGCAAAGCGGTTCAACAACCCGACTTCCCGTTGAAGATTTCCGAAGTGCGGCTGGCAAAAGACCCGATGACGGCAACCGCGCGCGGCTGCTTGATCGCGGCGATGTACGACGAGTAAACTCGGCACATCGGGCAGGCAATCTGGGATCACAATAACTCAAGCTACGGCAAGACCAGCCGACCGCTTGCATCATTCATCGCGCAACTGCAAAGCGTAACGCGAGAGCGACAAGCGGTCGGTTGGCAATGCCAAAGGAGTTGTGACTCATTATGGAACTGATTGTCTTTTTAATCTTCATCGGCTTCACGATATTTTGGATTTGGACGGTGGTTGATTGCGCGACCAATGAAGAGAATGGCAACGAGAAAATCGTTTGGATTCTCATCATCCTCTTCGGTAGCTGTTTCGGCTCAATGGTCTACTACGTCGTCAGACGCCCGCGACGGCTGGCCGAGTTGGGCAAATAACCCTATCCAACTCCGCGCATCTGCCGAGCCACCGCAGTAACCAATTCTTTACCTGTAAAGAGAGTGTGCCGCCTGCGTTTCCGCCTCTCCTTTGCAGGCAGGCAACGCAAACCTCCGGCGCGCGCCCTTCAAAATCTCCAAGCAGGACAGGGGGTGACGGAAGCAAACGCCTCTCGCATCCGGCACAGATTCCTTTTTTCGTTGACGAATCGGTTTCGCTAACTTAGGCTGGCTGCGCGTTCTGAAAAACCGTTTGGTCGGACGAGAGTATGAAGAAATCTTTGCCGCTTTCCGAGCCAAACCGCCACTCTCTCATTAACGATTATCGCCAACGGCTGGCGCAGCGCGTCGGCACGTTGCGAATCTTCGGTGAGAGTGATGCGCGTCCGCTCGAAAAAGTCTTTGTCGAATTGCACATCATCGCAGAGTACCGCCACCCGTCCATCCATTCGGAGTATCTCGGCTTGATGGACTTCGAGATGCGGCGCAGGCGGATGCTCTTCCCGCAGGATGATGACGAGAGCTTTGATGACTTCGATCAATCGGACAGATCAAGCAAGCGAACCATCGCATCGGATGAACTGCTCGGCGAACGCACGCAAGCCCTCGTCACGGGTGCGCCCGGTTCCGGCAAAACGACTCTGCTGCGCTACCTCGCGCATCGCATCAACAGCGACGCAACCGACAACCGCTTGCCGGTCTTTCTGGAACTCAAAACCGTCGCCGCCGAAGACTTCCATCACGCGCAGAACAACCTGGCGGAGTTACTGCTGGCGCGCGCCGTCATCGGTTCGGCGCAACTCGAAGCGGCGGAGCGTGAAGCTCTGCGCGAAGCCTTCTTTGCGAAGCTGAAGGCGGGCGAGGCGGCAATCTTCCTCGACGGGCTGGATGAGATCAGAGGCGTAGACGTAACCGCCGTCTTGCGCCCTGCGGTCAACGAATTCAATGCGAACTACCGGGGCAATCTGTTGATCGTTTCGACGCGACCTTACGCGATGGAACCGTTCGACGGGTTGAAGGAGATGGAGATTGCGCCGCTCAATCAAGCGCAGATCGAGCAGTTATTGCGGCACTACTACCCCGACGAGAAGACCGAAAGTTTGCTTGCCCTGCTGCGCGAGCGCGCGGATTTGCGCGACATTACGCAAGTGCCGTTTTTACTTAACGTCATCATCGGCCTGCATCGCAAAGGCGAAGCGATCAGCGGCAATCGCTTAGAGCTTTATCGCAAACTGGTGCATCACCTTGCGGTGCAGTTGGACAAAGAGAAGCAGGTCGCGCATACGCGCTTCGAGGTTCCTGACAAAGACGGATTGCTCAAACTCGGTTTTCTGCGACAGTTGGCGTGCGAGCGATTGCTGATTGACGAATCGCCCGCGTCGAACCGTATCGAGAAGCTGGTCTTCACCGGCGACGAGCTTTTACAGAAGGCCGAAGGCTACGTTACAGAGAAGCGATTAGCAGCGCACGTTGCGGCGTACCTGTTGGCCGGTGACGTGAAAGCCACGCCGCTGCTGCGCGAAGTCGGCACAGATGTTTACGCCTTTACGCATCTGACGATGATGGAGTATCTGGCGGCGAAATCGCTGGCCGACCGCGACGCCGAAGAGCGCAAAGCGATTTTCTGCCGCGCCTATTTCGATGCCACGCTAGTCGAGCGCGAAGTCTTGCCGATGACGCTCGGCTTGCTTGCAACCGCCGATGAGTTATACGAAGAGATTGAACGCCTGCCGGAGTCGCTGACCTACGCGGGGGTGCGGTTGCGCGGACGCGGATTGATGTACGGAGCAAAGATCAACGCGCAAACCCTCAAGCGACTAGCCGACCGCGTAATCGAATTCGTCAGAGGCGACAAGAGCGACGAGCAGCCCTATGCGGAAAAAGTCATATCGAGCCTCAAAGCCCCTGAAGATCCCGCTATCAGCTTCATCGTTGAGCAAATCATCGGCCTTTTGAGCGATGACGCTAGCTCCGTGCGATGGCGCGCGGCTGATGCGTTAGGCGAAATCAAAGATGCCCGCGCCGTCGAAGCCTTGCTCCTCGCTCTCAAGGATGACGATAGCTACGTGCGA
>CAYXVU010000134.1:0-16447 GCA_964468725.1 uncultured Clostridia bacterium | reverse complement strand
TGAGCCTATCGAGTCAGCGACCGCAGACTCTTTATCACCATCGGTTTCTCGCCAACCGGCGGCGGCGCGCAGCTATCCCTATCAGCGCAACACTCACGCCTGCCAATGTCGCTAAGCTGATGCCGAAGGCGATGCGCAAAGTCGCGGGCGCAAATTCGAAGACGACGGTATGCGCTCCGGCGGGTAATCGAACCGCGCGCATCGTCAGGTTGGCGCGGTAAATTTCCGCCTCTTTGCCATCAATCGTCGCGCGCCAGCCGGGATAGTAATTGTCACTCAGCACTAAGAGGCTTCCCGTTTGGCAGTCGGTGGCGATGGCGACGCGATTGCGTCGGTCTTCGATGATTTCGGCGTTGCCAGACAGATTTTGAATGTTGACGGCGTGAACCGTTTCGAGCGGCATCTCGATAACTACACTGCGCTGCGGGTCGAACTGCTCATCGGCAAGCGCGTTGCCCGCTTCCTTCGCATTGCTCACCCGAACTTCATTGCCGACCAAAAAGGCGCGCGGCAGAGCCGTCTTGTTTTCGTAAACCGACACCCCTTCGACGGTGGCTAGCCATTCGTAATTAGGCGGCACAACGCGCGTGTCATGGGTGAGCAAGTAGCGCACGTTGAGCAGGTCGAAAAAGCGCGACTGCGATTGTTCAAATACGACGTGGCTCAGATACGGTTGTGGCTCGATGAGCGCGGCATAGTCGCGATACCAACGCGGGAATTGTTGATTCTTTCCGGCGACCGCTGGAATCTGATAGGCGAGCAAGGTATTCGGCGGCGCGATGATCTTCTCTTCGCCCGCCATCTCCGCAGCCCGACGATTCGACTCCATCCCCGATGGCGCAACCAATACCCGACCCGGCGGCAACGAGCGCAGCAAATCCGTAACGGCAGTCTGCGGAAAGACCTGAGCGCGATCATAGGTCTTGGTAAATTGCCGGTCGTTCCAAAACAGATCCGCAAGCAACAAAACAACCAACGCCGCAAAGAAGATTCGATGAGACAGTTTGCCGACGGCGAAGCGTTTCGCCAGCCACAAAGTGACGAAGAGCAAAATGACGGGCAGAAGGATGTCAACATTAGGCGGCGTGAATTGCGCGGCCAGCGCGTTGGCGGCGCGACGCAGAAAAGCCAGTTTGCCGCGCCCTTCGATCTCGGCGGCAAAACCGGATCGCTGCAACCCATAGGACGCCATGATGGCAATCATCACCAATCCGACGATTGCCCAAGCAAAGCGATGCGCCGGTCGCCAAAATGATTCGAGCAAGGCGCGCGGCGCAACCCGCAACCAATCGCTGCCGAAAGCCACCAATGCCGCGAGCGCAAAGATCAACAGCACCCACACGCGCACGATGACGCGAATGACTTGCAACACCGGAATGAATCGCGTGACGTGAACATAAATCGGCGCAGCCATCATTACGACGAAGGCCAACCCGGCGAGGGTCAACAAAAAGCTCAGGCGCAATCGGGAATCATCATCCATAACCTCGCGCATCGCTGGGTTCGCTTCATCGCTCGTCGGTGAGCGGCGCGCGCGTCTGAAGACATATAAACAGAAGCTCAGAGGCAGCAGGGCGGCAATGCCGATATATAAAATGTGGTCGCGCGAAACATTGAGTCCCGTAAAGAGCGTCAACATGCGCGCGTCGTCGGCTTCGCCAAAGAGATTCGGAAAGATGAAGGTGAGCAGATACCAAGGCGGCAGATAGATGTAGCCGATCTCCGTCGGCACGATCTTCCGATTCGAATAGCGCAGCAATTCCATCACCGGCAACCACTGCGTTGCCGCGAGTCCGAAACCGACAACCAACGTCACGGCTAACCAAGCGAGCGGTTGCCACCACTTCCCTTCTCCCTTTGCCTGCCGAAATCGCCATGCGAAAAAGAGGTAATACAGAACAATCGCGCCGACATAATAGATTTGATTCTGCATCCAGCCACAGAAGAATTGTGCGGCCAAAAAGATGCCCGCGAAGATCGCTTGTTGGTAACTGCGCCGCTGCGCTGCGCGGTCTACAAAGAGCAGGATGAGCGGCAACCACATCAGCCCGCTCCACCAACCTAGCCCGGTCAAATGCAGCATCGAATGCGCCGAAAAGGTGAAGACCAACACGCCCATCAGCGAGCCGTGCGGGCTGCGCCCGATGCCAATCAAAAACAGGTAGAAGAAGATTGCCGCGCACAGCAATTCGAATATCCGCGCGACCGAATAACCAAGCGGCACATCCAGAAAGGTGTAAAACAACAGAAAGGGCGAAAACATCCGCGTCACCCCATCGGCGTAAATCGGATGTCCGGCCATCGTGTACGGATTCCACAATGGCAACTCGCCATCACGATAGGCTGCAACGACAAAATAGTCGCGGGTGATATAGGTATCGGTCAGGTCGCGCCGATTGTAGGGATAATCATTCTGTCCTGCCGCGTAGCCCCACGGCAGTTGATTATGCAGAGCGTCAACGTCTACGAAGGTTTCGCCTAGAAAGAAGACGCGCCAGAACATCACAACCAATGCAAGGGTGATAAGCGCGAGGTTCGCTAAATGCGATGACAAAGGGGAGGGGTGAAGATGGAAGCCCAAATCCGCATCAACAAGCGAGGTCTTCGGCTCACCCGCAATCAACGCATCGCTTGATTCGCTCGCTGCCGCAGATGAAGTATGCTGCTCAGCCGCAGCAGGCAAAGCGCTCGGATCATGGGGTGTCGTAGGCGAATGGCAGCTATCGGTCGGGGTCAGGCGACTACTCTGAAAATCCGGTTCATCCTTCATCCTTCATCCTTCATCGTTTCAGAGATAGCCGAGGGCGCGGAGTTTTTCTTCGATCAACGCCTCTTCGTCGGCGCTCAGTTTATCGGGTTGCGAGTTCGCCGCTGATGCCGATGAGTCGAGTTTTACTGCCGCCTGCCGAATGTCGTCCGTACAGATTTCCTGAATCACTCTGCCATCAAGGTCGGCAGGTACGCCGAGTCCGGCCGCGTGCAGAATCGTCGGAACCAGATCATAAACGGTCGGCATCGCCACCTGCACGCCGCTGCGAAGGCCGCGACCTTTGGCGATTAAGATGCCTTCCGGGCGATGGTCGCCGCTCCACCAATACCCGCGCGCTTTGACTTCGGCGGGCGGTTCCGCAACCCGTGCCGCCGGGTTCCAGTAGATGTGCAAATCGCTGGCGCGTTCGGCAAACGCGCCGTGGTACACCTCTTCGCGGCGCACGACGCGTTCAACAAAGGGAGTGCCCTCTTCATCCATCCATTGGCGCAGATCGGCGATCAACCGGTCGCAGGTTGCCGCGTAGTCTGCACCGCTTACGATGCCGTCGCGGTTGCGGCCTGCGAGGTTGAGATTGATGACGTGGCGACCCGGTTCGCTGTAGGCAATGGTTTGCGACCAGTCAATCGAAGAGTAAAAGGTGTCCTTGTCCGCCGCTTGCAGTTGTTTGACGCGCTCGTCGCCGAGTGCGGCTTTGACCCGCTCTTTGACCGATTCGGGAAGCACCCTCTTGGCCGCGCGTTTGCCGGTTTCAATCAGTGAAGCGCGCGCGGGCTTTACTTTGTTGCGAACCAGATAACCGCGCCTTTCCAGCCACGCGGCCAGATGGTACGACGCGCCCGTATGCGCGCCCATGCCATGATCGGAGAGCACATAGATTTGCGTTTGCTCATCAGCGAAGCGGAGCAGACGGGCGATGGCTTGATCGAGGGCGCGATAAATCGCAAGCAAAGAGAGCGTCACATCGCCCGACGTGGAGGCTTCGCGTTGATTCCAGAGGTTGTGCCCGCCCCAATCGCTTGCCGTGTAAACGGTCATAAAAAAATCGGTCGGGCGCGAGGTGATGAGGTGTTCTGCGACTGCGGTTTGCACTTCGATCAAGCTCAACCACCGGCGCACCGCATCGTTGAGGCGTCCGGCTTTCATCAGTTCGCCCAGATCGGGCGGCGCGAAATGATAGTCGGGGAAACGCGCAAAGATTTCGGCGCGCAAGGCAGCAGGGGAAAACGCCTGTTCGTTGAGCGCAGGCGCATCGAGTCCGCTCACCATATACCCGCCCGCTTCGGCGGCGGCTGGGTAGGTCATCGGCACATTTAAGAAACCCGCCGTCCAGCCCTGTCGCGCCAGATGCGCGCTGATGATCTCGCCCCTGCGGTCGCCGCCTTTGAAGAAGGCTTGCTTGCCGGTGGCATAATCCCGATCCGAAAAGACGAACAGGCCATGCCTGCCGGGATTCAGCCCCGTCAAAATCGCCGTCCACGCCGAGGCGCTGTGCATATTCGGAGTTGAAAGCAGGCGGGCAGACGCGCCTTCGGCCATCAAGCGCGCGAGTGCGGGCAAGTGCCCAGCTGCCGACCAGGGCTCGATTAAGTTCATGGTCGCCGCATCCAGTCCGATTACCAAAATTTTTGTCATTTATCTGTTGTTTGCTCAGGCATCAAAGGTCAGTTTTCGAAAGTCATTCGGTCATAGATTTCTGCTAAAACGATCTGACAATCAATCGCAGGAAGGTAGACAGAGGCGGGCAACCCGTGCGCTACCGAGCTCGTCCAACTGCCCTCCGCTTGCCGGGTGAAAGTTTCGATACGCGGTTCATGTTGAGAAAGTAAGACATAATTTTTCAGGGTTCCAATATGCGTACTGTAGCGGGTGAACTTCTCTCCCCGATCATAGTTTTCTGTTGACGGCGAAAGCACTTCAAAAATTACTGTTGGATTAATCAGCACATCTCGGCGCTCATCATGATAGGGCGGTTCGCCGCAAACGATGGCGAGGTCGGGATAGGCGAATAGACCTTTGGTGTCTATTCTGATCTTCATATTTGGCGAGAACCCGCGGCACGGCTTATCTTTTAGCTGCGACCCGATATGCACACTCAGATTGAAGCAGATGGTGCTGTGTTCAGGGCTTTCTCCGGCCATTGCATACACAAACCCATCGAGAAATTCGTGTCGAATCTCCGAATTTCGTTCGAGCGCCAAATACTGCTCGGCAGTAAAAACCGGTAAGGATCGCGGCAATGACATCGCAGCCTCTATCATCACAAATCGATTATTTTCAAGCGACACCAATTTTATTACGGATGCTGTGCAGAGCCAATCGGTTTCGGGCGTGTCCTGCCACCGCTATTCGATATAACCGAGGGCGCGCAGTCGCTCTTTGATCTGCTCTTCTTCGCCCGCCTGATAGACAGCTTCCATGTGCGCCGCCTCTTCGCCCGTCTGGCGATAGGAAGACCCGCGCCGCGTGAGGGTGCAGCCGTTGGCAAAGAGTTCGGTGAGCGCGCGTCCATCCATATCTTCCGTTAGCGCGCAACCGAGCGAAGCAAGCGCCGTCGCACCGATGTCACGCAATTGCGGCGGAGAGGTAAACGGCGTGCCCGCCTGGATGCCTTTGCCCCACGCGATCAGAATGCCGTCTTTGGCATGCGTGCCGGTCGTCGAATCGGCGCTCACAATCACGTCGCTATAGCCCGGACGTTCATTGTAGACATATTCATCGCGGCGCACCGTCATCACGACATCGGGCAAGCGATGCGCCCATAAACCGTTGAACGCCTCTTCGCGGCGCAGCACCGTCTCAAAGACCGGTTCCGCGTCGTGCGGGGATACCAACGCGACCAACGCGGCGCGCGCTTCTTCGGCAACGCTGGCAAACTCGTTTTCGCGCACGATGCCGTGCGGTTCGCGCCCTGCCAGATTGACCCACACTCCTTTGTCCTGTGCGAAGTAGGCGCGCGTTCGCGGCCAATCAATCTCATCCAAGAAGGCGCTGCCGTAAGCAACTTTGCGATCCAGCACATTGCCGTTTTGCGCCTTTGTGAAGAGGCGGCGCGAGACCTTCTCTCTGAGCGATTTCATCCGAGCGCGCGGGCGGCGCAGAGCGGGCGACTTGAAAGCGAGCAACCCGGCGGATGCGAGCAACTCGTTGACCCGCACTTCGAATAATTCCGAACAGAAGCCGTGATCGGAAACGATCAAAACGCGCACCTCTGTCGGAAGCCGCTCAAGGAGTCGGCCAATCGCCGCATCGAGTTGCTCGTAGGTTTGCTCGATGAACCGGCGAAACTCCGGCGGCGTGTGCGGGTCGTGGCGCGGATGCGAAGTGTCCATATCTGCCCAAAAATCATGCTGCGCGCGATCCAACACCGAAAAGACGAGCATTAAAAAGTCCCACTCGTACCGCTCTAACAGATAGTGCGCGACGCGCTCGTGCCCTTCCGTTGCGCGTTGAAACTCACGCAGGCGGGCATGTTTGTCGGGGTGACGACCGGGCTCAATGAGGTAATCGGGAAGGGCCGAGAGGAGGTCGGATTTGAGCCTTTGCGGATAAGTGAATTCGGATGCGAGGCTTGGCGTCAGCATCCCTGTGACCATCACGCCGTTGAGCGGTTCAGGCGGATAGGTGGTCGGTATGTTGATGACAATCGAGCGGCCCTGTTCGGCGGATAAAAAATCCCAGATGTGCTGGGTTTGAATGTCGCGTCCGCTCATGGCGCGCACGGCATAGCTGGCCGGGTTTTTGATAAAAGGCGAGAAGACGCCATGCATGCCTTCGCTGGTTCCGGTCGTGCAACTCGACCATCCGGGGAAGCTGTTGGGCAGAATGGTCGAACGCAGCGGCGCGTGCGCGCCTTCGCGCATCAAGCGTTCCAGCACCGGCAAGCGCCCGGCTTGCGCGAGCGGACGAATAAGATCAAAGGTTGCGCCATCGAGTCCGATGATTACAGTCTTCATAAAAACTTCATTGCATAACGGCCTAAACGCTTTGTTGCGCCTCGAAGCGAATGGCGTTCTCTCCCGTTTCGGCTGACGGGGTGACCAATCCCAACTCTGCCAATTTGGTCAGAATTCGTGCGGCGCTCTGCGCTGGCGTTTCGGCGTCGCTTTCGATAAGAACTTCCGGCGCGAGCGGTTCTTCATAAGGATCGTCAATGCCAGTGAAGTTTTTAATCTTGCCCGCCAGAGCTTTCTTGTAGAGCCCTTTCACATCGCGTTCGGCCAGCACATCAATCGGGCATTTCACATAGACTTCGACGAAGGCTACCAGATCGCGGCGCACCTCTTCGCGCACCGTGCGATAGGGTGAGATGGCAGCGGCAATCGCTACGACATCATTGCGCGCCAGCAGGTTGCAAACGAAACCGATGCGGCGAATATTGGTATCGCGGTCTTCCTTAGAGAAGCCCAGCCCTTTAGAAAGGTTGGTGCGAATGAGGTCGCCATCGAGCACTTCAACCTTGTGTCCGCGCTCTTTCAGTTCTTCTTCAACAAGGCGCGCCAGCGTCGTCTTGCCCGCGCCGGATAAGCCCGTAAACCACAGGGTAAATCCCTTTTTCTCCATGTCTTCTCCCTATAAAAGTGCTGGCGTTGCGTAAGATAATGAGCAACGCCGCCGGTTTTACAAAAGGGTGACTATACAGCACGGCAACGGGTTGGGAAAGCGCGAGCGTGAGCGATAAATCCGTAGCCGCTCGTCTATGCAAACGCTAACGATTGGCGACGCTATCCGTACCCCATTCGCCTTGACATCACTGATTGCTCAAGTAATAATCGCCGCGCTCTTACAGCATCAATCTGCCAGCGTCAATTTGTCCAGTACGAGTCGCGTGTCATCAGTCTGACACGCATGGTTGCATACCCTAATCGTAGAGGAGTGGCGAAGCGCTATGGGAACATCGGCGAATGAGAAAGCGAGCGTCAAAGGAACGTTCGCGGGTCTGTTTCGCATCAAACCGCTCGACTTAATCCTCAAAGACTCGGAAGAGCCGGAATATAAACTCAATCGCACCCTCGGCCCGGTCGCCCTCACTCTCTTCGGCGTCGGCGCCATCATCGGCGCGGGCATCTTCGCCACCGTCGGCACCGCCGCAGCCGGTGATGCCAACCGCCCCGGAGCCGGACCCGCCTTGATGATTTCGTTCGTCATTACGGCGATTGTTTGTGGATTCACGGCGCTCTGCTATGCCGAGTTCGCCGCTATGGTTCCGCTATCCGGTTCAGCCTACACCTATTCGTATGCCACGTTGGGCGAAGTGATCGCTTGGGTGATTGGCTGGGACTTGATTATCGAATACGCCGTCGGCAACATCGCTGTCGCCATCAGTTGGGCAAACTATTTTAAGACCCTGCTTGCCGGATTGCAGATTCCCGGACTGGCGCCCAATGGCATTCACATCCCCGACTGGATCTCGATGGATTACCGCACGGCGGCGAAGATCGTCGATGCCGATGGCGTCCAAACGGTCTTTCGGGATGCGCCGAACATCATGGGCGTGCCGATCATCTTCAATCTACTGGCGGTTCTGATCGTCGCCGCCATCACCCTGCTCTTAGTGTGGGGCATCCGTGAAAGCTCGCGCTTCAACGCCATTATGGTCGGCATCAAGATCATCGTGCTGTTGTTCTTCATCATTGTCGGCTTCACCTATGTGCAACCGGCGAACTGGTCGCCTCTGGCTCCCAACGGATGGGCGGGCATCAGCGCGGGCGCGGCGATTGTCTTCTTTGCCTATATTGGCTTCGATGCCGTATCTACGGTTGCGGAAGAGACCAAAAATCCGCAACGGAACCTGCCCATTGGCATCATCGCTTCGCTAATCATTTGTACGCTCTTTTATGCGGTCGTTGCGGCGGTCTTCACGGGCTTGATCTCTTACAACGATCTGAGCGCCAAACTGGCCACCGAGCAAGCGGAGCCGTTGACCATGGCGCTCGACCATGCGGGTCAGGTCTTCAACACCAATCTGGGCTGGGCGGTCGGGATCGTCGCCTTCGGTTCGGTCGTCGCGCATACCGCCGTGCTGCTGGTCTTTCAACTCGGCCAGCCGCGCATCTTCTTTTCGATGGCGCGCGACGGGCTGCTGCCGAAAGCCTTTTCCAAAGTCCATCCTAAATATCGCACGCCGCATATCTCGACGATTATTACCGGCGTTTTCGTAGCCTCTTTCGCCGCTGTTGCCAGCATTGACGAGATGGTGGATTTAACCAACATCGGCACCCTCTTCGCGTTTATTCTGGTCTGCGCCGGGATCATCATTTTGCGAGTCAAAGAGCCGGATCGCGCCCGCCCCTTCAAAGTGCCCGGCGGCTTGCTGATTCCCATACTGGGGATCATCTCTTGTCTGTACCTGATCTACTATTTGCCGCCGACATCGTGGCTGCGATTTGCCGCATGGCTCAACTTCGGATTCGTTATTTACGTAGCCTACGGTTCTGTGCACAGCCGCTTATCAGGCCGAAAGACCAGCGATCATCCGGCAGCCCATAACGCGCAGACGGCATACAGCGGGGCATGGCTCGGCGTCATCGGAACCTTGCTACTCGTCTTTATGCGGGGTTTCGATTTGTGGCTCGAAGGCCTCAAAGCAGACTCCGGCTCCGGTTGGAGCAATATGCTGCGAACCGATGCCTGGCTTGAAAAGTCTCTGTTTATGATTCTGCCGCTGGCGCTCAATGCATTGGTACTGTGCCCAATCGTCATTCGCCGCGCGCTGACGGCAAAGCAGGCAGGGGGCGACGCGCAGGGCGGTCATCAGACGGCAACGAGTTTGCTGATCGCTGTTGTCCTCTTGATCGCAACGCTGATTTATCTCGGCCTCGTCTTCGCCAGATGAACCGACACGCTCTTTTCGTACAGAGTAAAGCAAATTCATTTCGTTGATTCGTTCTCTTGCTCAAGTAGCGAGAGCAGAAAGGGAAAAGACTATGGCGGACATCAAATCAATCCTCTTCCCAACGGACTTTTCCGAACACGCGAACAAATCCTTTCCCTATGCCGAAGCCTTAGCCAAAGCCTTCGGAGCCAAACTCATCCTGCTGCACATCTCCGAGTTGGAAGAGGCCGACCCGGCCAACCCGGCGCACAGTTTTCCGGCGCTCGATGCCTTTGCCGGAGAGTTGGAGACCGAGCGCATCATGATTCGCGGGCACGCGCCCTACAAAGACATTCTCGACGTGTCGCGCGCCAAAGGCTGCGATTTGATCGTGATGGCGACGCACGGGCGTTCGGCGCTGGCGCAGTTCTTTTTGGGCGGCAGCATCGCCGAAGAGGTGTCGCGTTTCTCCGAGATTCCCGTCTTCATCGTCAAGATCGAACCGGACACCGATGCGTCGGCCTATACGGGCAATCTCAAAGAGGTGCTCTTTGCGACCGACTTTTCGGAAAACTCCGCAAAAGCCTTCCCCTATGCCGTTGGCTTTGCCGAAAAGTTCGGTGCGAAACTCTACGCGCTGCATGTCACGGACGAAGACAGCACCGCCTACTATGCCAGCAACGGCATCAGCCGCGATGATGCTGATTTTCAAGCGCGCGTCGAAGCCTTGCTGAAAGACTTCGTCGGCGGCTTGGCGGGCGCAAGCGCAGTGACCGCTTATCACGTAGCCGAAGGGCGCGCCGAAAGCGAGATCGTCCGTTTTGCCGAAGCCCAAGGCATTGACCTCATCGCCTTGTCAGGGAAAGGGCATAACAATCTCGGCGACGCCATACTAGGGACAACAACCGAACGGGTGATTCGTCACGCGCACTGTCCGGTGCTGGAAGTTTGACAGTTTCGGAACAAACGCTTTGCGTTCGAGCGCCTACTGCCGGTCGCGCGCTCACACTTTCATCAGGAGAAAAGGATTTATGGCAACAGAGTTCGACACCGCAGGGCAACAGAAAGAAGGCTGGGGTTCGCAAATCGGACTGGTGCTAGCAATGGCTGGCAATGCTGTGGGATTGGGCAACTTTCTGCGGTTTCCGTCGCTGGCGGCGCAAAATGGCGGCGGCACCTTTATGGTTCCCTATTTCATCTCCCTGCTGCTGTTAGGCATTCCGCTGATGTGGATCGAGTGGGGCATCGGGCGTTACGGCGGCAAGTTCGGTTACTCGACCTCGCCGGGGATGTTCGAAAAACTGTGGAATCACCCGCTGGCCAAGTATCTCGGCGCGCTCGGCGTCTTCATTCCGCTGGCTTTCGTGATCTATTACACCTACATCGAATCGTGGACGCTCGGTTATGCGGTGCAGGCCTTTACCAACCAACTGCCGAGCATCGCCGGACAAAGCCCGCAAGAGGCTTTCCAGACGATGGGCAATCATCTGGCGACCTATCAGGGAACGAATAACGCATCGCATCTTTCGGGCACGACGGCAAGTTGGGCTTTCTTTGTGGTCACCTTATTCCTGAACGTCTTTGTGCTCTCACGGGGTATCGCGGGCGGCATCGAGAAGATGGCCAAAATCGCCATGCCGTTGTTGATTCTGTTTGCCATCATCGTCGGCATTCGCGTCCTGTCGTTGCCGGGAGCCTTTGGCGGCGTGGCCTTCGTATGGAATCCCGATTTTTCGCGCATCACCGACGGCGCCGTATGGTTGGCCGCAGCGGGGCAAATCTTCTTTACGCTGTCACTCGGAACCGGCTCGATTGAGACCTACGCCAGTTATTTGAAAGAGAGTGATGATGTGGTTTTGACGGGGCTGGCGACCTCTTCGATGAACGAGTTTTGCGAAGTGATTCTCGGCGGTTCGATTGCCATTCCGGCAGCGGCGGCTTTTTACGGGCCGGGCGCGGCGACGGCGATTGCCAATGCCGGAACCTTCAACCTCGGCTTTCAAACCATGCCCGCCGTCTTTTCGGGACTGCCGGGCGGCTTTCTGTTCGGCGGCATCTTCTTCACCTTGCTCTTCTTTGCTGGCATCACCTCGTCATTGGCGCTGGCGCAACCGGCGATGGCCTTCCTACAAGACGAATTGAAGCTGACGCGCGCCAAAGCCGCTGGCTTGATTGCCGCGATCTTGTTTGCCGGAGCCGTGCCCATCGTCTTGTGGTTGCAGTATGGCTATCTGGATGAATTCGACTTCTGGGCGGGCGGCTTCTTCTTGCTCGTCTTTTCGTTGATCGAAACGATTCTCTTCTTCTGGATCTTCGGCTCCAAGAAGGCGTGGGACGAGATTCGTAAAGGGCAGCAAATCAATCTGCCCGGTTTCTTCTTCCCCATCATGAAATACGTGGTGCCGATCTTGCTGATCGTTATCCTCATCAAAGGGGCGATTGACGGCTTAATTCCGCGGTTGACCTTCAAACAGTGGCAGGATTTGCCGGGGTGGAGCAAAGCGACGGCTTCGGGATTGGATCAGATCGCCTACGAATTCGGGTTGGCAGGCAGGCAGCTTGTCGAAAATAGCTCTGATTTGCCGAACTTCTGGTATCGCTGGGGGGCGCGCATTGAAATGCTGGCGATCTACCTCGTCTTCGTGATTCTCGTCTCATACGCATGGAAGAAGTACAGACAAAAAGGGGAGGTCAACGCATGAGTAAGACGGCTTTGATGATGATATGGCTGCAAACCGGCGGCGAACATCCGACGATGACCACAGGTGGTTGGGTGTTTATGATTGCCGCGTGGATATTCATCCTGACGCTGACCATCTTCACGTTCAGCAAAGTTCTCGGCGGCAACAAGTAGTGAGGCGGTGTGGTTGATCGCCTGTTTGATGACAGCCCTGCCTTGACCACAGATCAAGACAAGGCTGTTTGTCATCTTCGTTGTGCGCCTTGACCGACGGCGCAGACCAGAACCAACGTGGCCAAACACAGCGAACGCAAGCCTATCCCGGAAGATGTGACGACGCTGATCGAAATCCTCATCAGCGAGATACAGTCGCCCGCCGACCTGCAATCCCTGCTCGACCGACTGCCCGCCTCTACCACCTGCGGCAAAGAGATTGCCGCGCTCATTCAGGCTAAGGATCGCGCCGAACGGCGTCAGGGATTTGTGAAAAACGAAGCTCTATGGTTCAGCAAGTACGGCTGGTTTATGGCGCGCGTTGTCATTCTCTTTGGGTTGATTGCTGCGGGGCTGACGCTTATCACGCGCGGCGCGGGGATTGATGTCGTCACCTACTTGATTCTCGGCGCAGCCGGTTATTACTTGCTCTTGTTTACGCTCTCGAATGTGCGCTACCGCGAGGGCAATCGCAAACGTGCCAAAGTACTCGAACAGGAAAAACAAAAATACCAACGTGAGATTGTGCCGGTCGCTTCGGCCTTGCTGAAGCGGTTTCATATCGAAGCTTCGCGTTTTCCTATTCTCAATCCGCCTAGTCGCGCCGGACTGGAAGAACGCGAAGACGGCATCTATATTCCACTGAACTGAGTCTCGGCAGGGGCAAGCCCATCCGACGAGGGTTTTGTCCGATACGCTCACCACACGTTTTTACAGGGAAACCTCAACTAAAGGAGTTCATCCATGGCCAATCAACTCTTTGCTCGCAAACCGCTCGAAGTGTTGCTCGAAGAACTGAAAGGCGAACATCGCCTGCGCCGCATTCTCGGCCCGGTGACGCTGACCAGTTTGGGAGTCGGAGCCATCATCGGAGCGGGCATCTTCGTAACCACCGGAGCGATTGCCAAACAGACGGCAGGCCCCGCTTTGATGCTCTCGTATGTCGTCGCCGGTCTGGTCTGCATCTTTGCGGCGCTCTGTTATGCCGAGTTTGCTTCTATGGTTCCGGTAGCCGGATCGGCATACACCTATGCCTATGCCACGCTGGGCGAAATCTTCGCCTGGATCATCGGCTGGGATTTGGTATTGGAATACGCCGTCGGTTCGGCGGTCGTCGCTAATGGCTGGTCGGGCTATTTTCAATCGGTCATCGGGTTGGTCGGCCTCAAAGTACCCGAAGCGGTTGCCGGTCCCGCCATTGCTTATGATCCGACCAGTTCGAACTTCCTTCACATGGTGGGCACCAATTCGATCATCAACCTACCGGCGCTCTTGATCGTCTTGCTGGTCACCGTCGTACTGGTTATCGGCATCCGCGAAAGCGCCGGTTTCAACGCCACGATGGTCATTATCAAAGTGGCCGCCGTGATCTTTGTGATCGGGGTCGGAGCTTTCTATGTCAACACCGCTAACTGGTCAGACTTCGCGCCCTTCGGCTATACCGGACTTAACCTGTTTGGCTACCACATCGCCGGACAAGTAGACGCGGCAGGCCGTCCCGTCGGGATGTTGGCAGGAGCGGCGCTCGCCTTCTTCGCCTACATCGGCTTCGATTCGGTTTCGACGCACGCCGAAGAAGCGAAAGTGCCGCAACGCGATGTCCCCATCGGCATCATTGCTTCGCTGATCATCTGCACGGTGCTCTATATTGCGGTCGTCGCTGTCCTCACCGGCATGGTGAACTATAAAAACCTCGACATCGCTGCGCCCGTTGCCAAAGCTTTTGATGATGTCAATCTCGGATGGGCGCACGGCTTGATTGCTATCGCCGGAGTCGCCGGAATCACCTCGGTCTTGCTGGTGATGTTGCTCAGTCAGCCGCGCGTTTTGCTGGCGATGGCGCGCGATGGGTTGTTGCCACCCAGTTTCTTCGGCGCCATTCACGACAAGTTCCGCACGCCCTACAAGTCCACCATCTTGACCGGCATCTTCAGCGGCACACTGGCAGCCTTCTTTCCCATTGATATTCTGCTTGAACTGGTCAACATCGGCACCTTGTTAGCTTTCGTCATTGTCTGCGGCGCGGTGATGATTATGCGCAAGACGCACCCCAATGCAGAGCGCCCGTTTCGCGCTCCCCTCGTGCCGCTGGTTCCGATACTGGGCATCGTGACCTGTTCGTTGTTGATGTTCTCGCTGCCCGCTTACAACTGGATACGATTAGCCGGATGGCTGGCCATCGGATTCCTGATCTACTTCCTCTATGGCAGACGCCACAGCTTTATGAAGCATTACCTCGAACGTGAGATTGCCAAACACGGGGTTTCGCCCGGCGGCTCTCTGGCCGAAGACGGGAACGACAAAAAGTAATCGGAGTTACAGAAGCCGCCATCAAGCGATTCGGTCTTGACCGATGATGGCGGCTTCTGTTTATCTTGCCGCAGCCGGTTCAGCAAATTCATTCACAGGTCTCTTACATGAAATTGACGCGCAGACGATTCTTCTATGTCCTGATCGCCCTCACCTGTTTCGCTCTCCCCTCGATCATCGAAGCCAGTGGCGATGTCGCGCACGGCAATACAGCAGAAGCCGCGCATGGCCTTAACCCCCTCGTGCTGATCGGCATCGCAGTGATGCTGGCTGTCGCCAAGCTGGGCGGCGAGCTATTCGATAAACTGAAACTGCCAGCCGTACTCGGCGAGTTGGTCGGCGGCATCGTCATCGGCAACCTGACGCTCTTTGGGTTGACCTTCATCGAACCCATCAAGACCAGCGAGGTCATTACGGCGCTGGCCGAAATCGGAGTCATTCTGCTGCTCTTCGAAGTCGGATTGGAGTCGAATGTCAAAGAGATGCTCGAAGTCGGCTGGTCATCGCTGCTCGTAGCCATTGCCGGAGTGATCGCTCCGTTCTTCTTGGGATGGGGGATTGCGGCCTTCTTCTTGCCTCACGAAGCGCGCCTCGGCCATATCTTCATCGGCGCTATTTTGTGCGCCACCAGCGTCGGCATCACCGCCCGCGTCTTGAAAGATATAAACAAGCTGCAATCGCGCGAAGCGCGCATCATTTTGGGCGCTGCCGTGATTGACGATGTGCTGGGGTTGTTGATTCTCGCCGTCGTGTCGGGAGCAATCAAAGCAGCGGGGGCGGGCGAGACGCTGGCGGTTATGGATGTCGTCATCATTGCTGCCAAATCCGTCGCCTTCTTAATTGCCGCCGTCCTCGTCGGTCAGTATGTGATGCCGCACATCTTTCGCAACGCCAGCCGTTTTGCAACCAACGGCATCTTTCTGACGCTTTCGATTGCCTTCTGTTTTGGTTTGGCATGGGCATCAGCATTGGTCGGGCTGGCGCCCATCGTCGGCGCATTCGCCGCCGGACTTGTACTCGACGAAGTCCACTTCGAACCCTTCCTCTCGCGCGGCGAAGATCACCTGCCTCATTTGCTCGCGCCGATTGGTACGTTTCTCGTGCCGGTCTTTTTCGTTTTGATGGGGTTAAAAGTTGATCTGCGCGCCTTCGGAAAGATCGAAGTTCTCGGTTTTGCAGCGGCCTTGACGGTTGCCGCCATCATCGGTAAGCAGATTTGTTCACTAGCAACGGTCGAAAAGAAGATCAATCGCTTGGCAATCGGCTTTGGCATGATTCCGCGCGGCGAAGTGGGTCTCATCTTCGCAGGCATCGGCGCAACCTTGGTATTGCCCAACGATGATGGCGTTGCCGAACCCGTCGTCAGTTCCGCGACCTTTGCAGCGGCGGTAATTATGGTCATCATCACAACCTTGGTTGCGCCGCCTTTGCTCAAGTGGGCGCTGGCGCAAGACCGAGACCAACCACCCGTCGAAGCGCAAACAGAGGAATGAACCCCTGCCGTTACCATTTTCATTGCTAACGCAAATTGTGCGCAGACGAGTAGATCAATCTTCCGTCGCGCAGCGTATAGCGCACGGCGGCAAAGGCACGAACGTCCCGCGCCGGGTCTTCGTTCAAAACGACCAGATCGGCGGCCAGACCCGGAGCAATCCGTCCG
>CAYXVU010000133.1:0-16577 GCA_964468725.1 uncultured Clostridia bacterium | reverse complement strand
CAGCGAACGGGCAATTGCACGCATAACTTGACCCGACATAACGAAAGTTGAAAACCGACCATGGTCATTCAGTTCTCAACCGGAATCGGAAACGGATGGACGCAGATATAACGGTGGTTCACGGCTACGGCCACTTGATCCGTGTTTATTCGCCCAGTCTGTGTCCATCCGTATTCTATCTGCCCTTCACCCTAACGAATCGAGGACGGAAAGACCATAAGGGCGCGAAATTCGGAGGTGATTTTCTTGCCGCGACAATTGACACGGGCGGCGCGGCTTGTGTACCCTGTCAATTTCCGCGCGCCGCCTGAAGCCCATCTGTAGCGCGTCAGGCAAGTCGAGCGGCGAGACTTCAATTCAAGATTCACCTGCAAGCCGTGATGCGGAAGGATCGTGGTGGCGCGGTGCGAAAAGCTTATGGAGGTATGGAGTGGCAAAGATAGTTCTTCATGATAATGAGTCCATCGAGAGCGCGATTCGACGGTTCAAACGCGCCGTTGCCCGCGAGGGCATCATCACCGATACGAAAAAACATTCCTTTTATCTCAAACCTGGCGAACGTCGCCGCCTCAAATCGCAAGTCGCCAGACGACGCGCCAGAAAGAATCTGCGAAAACGCACCCCGGAAGAATAAAATCGGTTGTCAACGATCCGTTACCGGTTGTCAGTTGCCAGTCTTTTACTTCCGGTTGAGAGTTGAACGGTGTAGAAGAGAAGGCTGCTGGTTGCTTTCTCGTCCGCTAGCCCGGTTCCCTCTTCACCTGCTCATCCCTTCACCTCATTTGTCGGGCGCGGACTGTAAGCGCAACAATGCTTCTCGCAAATGCGCCCGCGTCTCTTCATCTGATTCACCCGCTACGGCATCTTTCAGAGCTTGAAGCGCGTGCTTGTCGCCAATATCCGCCAGCGCAATGGCAGCGGCTGTCTTCACCATTCGATGTTCATCCTTGAGCATCTGAATCAACAATTCGACACTCTGCTTATCCTGCAAACTGCCGAGAGCCGTCGCCACCGCAGCGCGCACGTCGGGCGCTTCGTCTCGTCCCTGCGGCAATAAAGCAGGCAGGGCGCGCGCATCTTTTAAGCTACCGAGACCTAAGGCTGCTGAGCCGCGCACACTGGGGCTTTCATCCTTGAGCGCGGCAATCAAAGGCTCGACGGCCTTCTTATCGCCCAATTGACCGAGCACGCGCGCGGCGGCGCTGCGAACAAAGGCGGTCTTATCGAGCAGCAAGCCCAGCAGCGGCTCGACGGCGCGGGTATCTGTGAACGCACCGAGCGCGTTGATTGCCGTTGCCCGCACGTTGGCATCCTGATCTTTCAACATCGCTAAGAGCGGCTCGACGGCGCGCGTATCTTCGAGGTTGCCCAGTTGTTCCGCCGCATCACGGCGCTCTTCAACCGACTGGCTCTTCGATTTTTCAATCAAGCGTGCTAGCTCGTCAGTTCGTCCGGCAACCGCTGCCGCAGGCGGCGGCCACAAGGTTGCCGCGCTGGTTTGCAGAGCCAACCCCAACAACAATCCGAATACGGCAGGGTGGATTTTCAGTCGCATAATTGCCCTCACTTTTAGACGATCTCGCCGAGGAAGCTATGGCCAGCTTGTAATTCGAGGCCAAAGTTTTCGGCAATCGTCTGTCCGATGTCGGCAAGCGAGGCGCGCGTGCCCAGATTGACCGCCGCTTTAGCGCGGCGTCCCCACACCAACACCGGCACATATTCACGCGTGTGATCGGTCGAAACGTCACCCGGATCGCATCCATGATCGGCGCTGATGATGAGCAGATCGTCATCGCGCATCGCGGTCTGAATCTCCGGCAAGCGGACATCGAACTCTTCAAGCGCCCGCGCATAGCCTTCGACATCGTTGCGATGACCATAGAGCATGTCGAAGTCCACCAGGTTAGTGAAGATGAAGCCGCGCCCGCTGTCTTTGAGCGCGTGCAGTGTTTGATCCACGCTGGCGTGGTTATTGCCTGCCTTCAATTCTTCCGTCGTGCCTTGGTGACAAAAGATCGAACCAATCTTTCCGACAGCGACGACTGGCAAACCCGCCGCTTTGATGCGGTCGAGCAGGGTCGCTTCGGGCGGTAGAATAGCGTAATCTTGGCGCGCTTCGGTGCGACGAAAGTTGCCCGGTTCGCCGACGAAAGGCCGCGCGATGACGCGCCCGACCTGATCTTCGCCAACCAGCAGCGCGCGCGCGATTTCACACCAGCGATAGAGAGTCTCCAACCCGACGACTTCTTCGTGCGCGGCAACTTGAAAGACGCTATCGGCAGATGTGTAAACGATGGGGTAGCCGGTGCGGACGTGTTCTTCGCCCAACTCTTTGATGATCTCTGTGCCCGAAGCCGGTTTATTGCCCAGCGTCTTGCGCCCGATGGCGTGCTCGAAGGCTTCCATGATGCGAGGCGGGAAACCGTTTGGATAGGTCGGAAACGGATTCGCCGTGATGATGCCGCCCATCTCCCAATGGCCAGTCGTCGTGTCTTTGCCGTGCGAAGCCGTAGCCGCGCGACCGAATGCGCCGGTCGGATGGGCGACCGGCGCGACCGGCAGATTGCGAATGTTCGCCAATCCCATAGCTTGCAGGTTCGGAATCGCCACAGTGCGCGCGCCGAGCGCGTGACCGAGCGTATCGGCTCCGGCATCGCCATAGTTGGCCGCATCGGGCATTTCCCCGATGCCGACGCTGTCTAAGACAACCAGCACAATGCGCTGAAAGGGAGTGGATGGATTCATGAATGATTCTCCTGCTGCGATTCTAAAACCGCACGGCGATCAGTGACAAGCGAACGGTTATCGGTTACCGGTCGAAGACTACAGGCTGATCGTCAAAATTTACCGATTGAGGGTCAAAGGTTATCGGTTGAAAATTGAAGGGCGAAGAGTGATGGCTGAAGGGCATGGATGAGAAGGTCACGGCTCACTATTCCTATATGCCCATCAGCTTGCCGTCCTCCTGATCTTTAACACTCATCATCCCTTCACCCACTTATCTCTCTTGCCGCTCTCGCGTTTATCGGCTTTCGCCAGCCGCGCGCTGACCAGTTCGGTTACGGCTGTGTAGAGCTGTGCGAGAACCTGTTGCCGCTCGGCGCGATTGCGAAAACCGATGGCGGTTAGGGTCAGCTCATCCAATTGGCGACGATCTTTGCGATTGACCTCTTCGAAGACTGAAAGCACGGGTCGCTTTGACAGTTGGGTTAGTGCGGCAACGAGTCGCTTCTTCATCGAGGGCGAAAGAGAGTGTGGGTCGGGAATGAGAATCTCTTCGGCAACCTTCACATCAATGTCCGCAATCGCCTGTGCGCCGGTCATCTGTCGGCAACGGACTTCGGCAACGTAGCGCGCCCAAGTCGAGTTGAGCAATGCCGCAAGCAAGCGTTTCGCCATCATCGGGCGCGGGTATATGCCATAGAGTTTTTTGTCTTCAAAGACGCTTGCTTCGTTGATGGCAACCAGCCACCGCTCGCCGACTTTGGCGGGCAGCAGCAGCGGCGCCGGTTGTCGCCCAGCCGCCGCCGCATACCAATGCTCTCGGGCTGCGCAGGTCGGGCGCAGATGAAAACCGGCGCGCTCGCCCTTTCGAATGTAAGCGAGCGCGTGCGTGCCTGTGAGTTGTGCAGGTGTGCGGGCGCAATTGAAAAAGAGCTTGTGGGTGTGTTGGCGGCGCAGAGTGATGGTTGAAATCTCTTTGAGGGAGAAGACAACGGCGCTCAGATATTTGGATTCGATGAGGTGATGTGCGCCGCTCGCGTCTTCGACAGCGGTTAGTGATGCGGGCGACGGAGGTCGAGCTTGCGACGGATTGCGTTTGGGAGAAGCCTCGTCAGCGGCGGTAACATAAAAAAATTCGTTTGCGCCGGTTGTGATGCCGCGCCGCACCTTGGCGAGTTGCTTCAAAGCCAGCCATTCGCGCCGACTTGATTGCTGGCTCGCCCCCTGCACATAAAAGAAGTGATTCGCTCCGGTCTTCACGCCAAAACGCACATTGGCGACCTCTGCCAACCGCCGCAGCCGCGTGTTGCCGCGTTCCAGAATTTGAAAGAACACATCGTCAGCGCGTAAGTAGAGGCTCCAATTCGACGGCTGTGGAGTCGGGTTGGCAAGTTCGCTTTGTGGCAACACTCTGAGCGCATACCCTTCACAGATCATGGATGACGGCACCTCTTCGAGGGCGCGTGCCAACCCCGCAGCTTCGTCCGGGTAATGCGAAAAGAGCTGCTCCAGTGGCTGCGTGATTTTGACAAAGCGAACCGGATTTGCAGTGCGTGCCTCTGCCTCCGTCTCCCTTTCCAGCACGGTGATGACGGTATTGATCGAAGCGTCTGCAAAGAAACTTTCAGCGACCGATTCGATCACCGCGACGATGCGAAAATTGTTCAACAAAAATTGTCGCAGCGATTCGCCATAGGCGGCATCAAGCCAACTGCTCGCCGTCAAAAAGACCAGTCGGCCATGGGCTTTGAGAAAACGAATCGCGTGCGCAAAGAAGTAGACATACATATCCGATCTGCCCGACCAGCGCGGCCAGAAAGTCTCCGGTAGGTCGCGGGCATCTCTTGCCAGGCATTGCCGGATGCGGATTTTGTCCGTCACTTCGATGAACTCTTGTCGAATGTAAGGCGGGTTGCCAATCATCACATCGAACGCCTGCGGCCAACTCTCTGCACTACCGGCAGGCGCTTGCGGGTCGAAGTCGAAAAAGTCCACATGCCGGATGCTCGCCCTCGTCTGCTGCGCCGCTGCTACTGCCGCCGCTGACCGATCCAGTCCGAAAAGCTGTTGCGGACAGGGCAGGGAAGTCGGCGAGCCAGGTTGCCGCAGCGCGATTTGGCATTGGTGAGCGGCTTGCAGCAAACGCCCGTCGCCACAACTCGGATCGAACACCGTGTCGGTTGCCGCGCGTATGCCGAGAGCGGCTAGCAACTCCGCCACGCGAAGCGGCGTATAGTGTTCACCGTAGCGATGTTGCTGGTCGCGCGCTTGTGCCATAGTCAGATAGTTGGTTGTCAGTTGCCGACTTTTGCCAGCCTCTCCCTGATTGAGCCGCGCGGTTTTCCTGTCTGCTAATAAAATGGCTTGCGATTCACCTTTGCGACGGTTGACCCTAGACCTCGTTGCTCATCCCCTCTCTTTTCTTGTCACGAAGGAAGCTTTAGAATCAATGCGCTGCAAATCTAACAGGACAACGAGCAAGGATGAAAGCGAGCCTCGTCGAACAACTGCATTGCCATCCCTTTGTGCCGCATCCGGCGCTCAAGAATACGCACGCGCAGACGCTGGCCGGTTCGTTGCTGCCGCGCCGCACGCCGTTGTTGAGTCAAAACACCGAAGACCGCTTTTTCGACCCTGCTCCCAGCGTGCGCGTGCTAGCGCACTGTTCGTGGCAGCCGCAACCCACTGCCTCTCCGACCTTGATTCTAACTCATGGGTTAGAGGGTTCGAGCCAATCATCCTATATGCTCGGAACCGCCGAAAAGGCTCTGGCCGCCGGTTTCAACGTTGTGCGCTTGAACGTTCGCAACTGCGGGGGCACTGCGCACCTGACCGAAACCTTGTATCACGCAGGGCTGACCGATGATCTGCGTGCCATCGTTCGGCAACTGAGCGAAGGCGACGGGCTGAAAGAGATTTATCTCGCAGGGTTTTCATTGGGCGGCAACGTTTCGTTGAAACTGGCGGGCGAGTATGGCGCGCAACCGCCTGCGGCATTGAAAGGATTGGTTGCGGTTTCGCCTTCGCTGCATCTATCGAGTTGCGCCGAAGCGATTGAATTGCCTTCGAATTTTCTCTATCAACTGAGCTTTATCATTAGCCTCAAGCGGAGTATGCGCGCCAAAGCGCGCCTCTACCCGCAACGCTACGATGTCTCGGCATTGCGGCGCATCAAAACGATTCGCCAATTTGATGACCTTTACATCGCGCCGCAATGGGGCTTTCGGGATGCCAGCGATTATTACGAACAAGCCAGCGCCCATCCGCACCTGCAAAAGATCACCCTTCCGACGCTCATCCTGCATGCGCAAGATGATCCCTTCATTCCCTTCGCGCCGTTCGAGACGGAAGAGGTCAAAGCAAACCCCAATATCCTCTTGCTCGCCCCGGCGCGCGGCGGTCACGTCGGCTTCGTTGCCGCGCGCACGTCGAACGAAGATCGCTTTTGGGCGGAGACCAAAGTGGTCAACTTCTTCACCCTATTGCACTCCTCATCTTGAGTGTCAAAATTTCTCCGCTGCCGATCATGGCTGACCATCAACTGACAATCGCGCAAATCCGCGATATAGTTGCTCATCGGCTCTCGCATCGGAAGCTGGCAGGATCACCAAGTTTCAGAGAGGACACATGCTCGATTTTGCAATTCGTGTGGCGCAGGATGCTGGCCGTTTGCTGCGCGACCGACTGGGAACCAATATTGGCATCACTCACAAAGGCGCGATCAACATCGTTACCGATGTTGATCTGGCCAGCGAACAACTGATCCGTGACGCGATTACTACGCACTACCCGCGCCATCAAATTCTCGCCGAAGAAGGCGGACTGGCCGACAGTCGTTCGGACTATCGCTGGATCATTGACCCACTCGATGGGACGACCAATTACGCGCATGGCTATCCGATCTTTTGCGTTTCGATTGCGCTTGAGCATCAAGGCGAAATCCTGCTCGGCGTTGTCTATGACCCGATGCGCGATGAACTCTTCGCCGCCGAAAAAGGCGGTGGCGCAACGCTCAATCATCGCCCGATTCAGGTATCGAAGACCAAAGACCTGAGCAAAAGTTTACTCTCTACCGGTTTCCCCTATGACATACGCACCTCGCAGTTGACCAATCTCGATCACTGGGCAAACTTCGCTATGCATGCGCAAGCGTTGCGGCGCGATGGCGCGGCGGCGCTCGATCTGAGTTATGTAGCGTGCGGCAGATTCGATGGCTTCTGGGAGTTCAATTTGAGCGCCTGGGATGTCGCAGCAGGCGCATTGATCGTCACCGAAGCCGGTGGTCGCGTGAGCGATATTGCAGGCGCGGCCTTTTCCGTGTACCGCCCTGAAATCGTCGCCAGCAACGGCTTGATTCACGATCAGATGATCGCTGTGATAGCGAAAAAAAATTAGCGAATTCAATTGCGTTGATCTGTGAATACCCTGAACTGATAGAGGTGCAGATTGTCGAGAACGGAAATCATCATTCCTGCTTCCACATCGAATCTCGGCGCGAGCTTTGATACGTGCGGGCTGGCGTTGGCGCTCTATCTGCGCGTCATTGTGGAGAAACGCGCCAGCGGATTCGAAGTGGCAACCACGGGCGAGATTGCCGATCAAGTGCCTTTTGATGAATCGAATCTCATCTTTCAGGTTGCCCGTACCGTCGCCGACGCTCGGCGCACGAAACTCTCTGGCGCGCGCCTGTTTGTGGATAGCCAGATTCCGTTGGCGCGCGGTTTAGGCAGCAGCAGCTCGGCCATTATCGCGGGCATCTCGGTTTATGAAGCGTTGACCGGCGACCGGTTGAGCGAAGCCGAAATCTTCTCTTACGCCCTGCGCTTCGAAGAGCACGGAGATAACCTTGCGCCGAGTCTGCTTGGCGGGCTGGTGATTGCTTGCGTGCGCGAAGATGGAGCGCATCAACGCTCTCTCCTCTGCCTCAAACGCGCCTGGCCGGAGCCGATCAAAATTGTTTTAGCGGTTCCCGACTTCGAAATGGAGACGGCGAAGATGCGCGCGGTGCTTCCGGCGACCATCTCGAAGGGAGATGCGATCTTCAATCTGCAACGCGCCGCTTTGTTGCAAGCCGCGCTCGCCGAAGGCCGCTTTGATCTGTTGTGCGAAGCTCTCAAAGACCGCCTCCATCAACCCTATCGCGCACCGCTTGCGCCGGGATTAGGCTATGTCTTAAAGATGAATGACGAAACGCCTACGACTCCCGGTCTGCTCGGAGTTGCCATCAGCGGCGCGGGTTCGACGGTTATCGCGTTTGCGACAGACCACTGCGCCGAAATTGCTCATGAGATGAGCGAACGCTTTCGCGTCGCAGGCGTTTGCACCCGCACGTTGGAAGTGACGGTTGATAATCAAGGCCGCCGAATGGCGAGCATCGAATGAATAGGATTTCGGATTGGGCTGTGAGGTGATGACCTATGGCGAAGCGAGAAGATACGATGCGAATGGTTATCATTGGTTCGCTGGCGATCTGTTTGCTGCTGACCGACGCAGGGTACGGCGCTGCGCCGCCGCACCCGCTCCGCCAAAACCCGACGCCGCCCAAAGTGAGCACGGCGTTTCAAGCAGAGGTCGCGCGTTTAGCCGCGCAAGGGCTGAAGCTGAAAGAGGCTATGGAAGCCAGTCTCGAAGACGGCTGGCAACACCTGATCGCCATCTTCGAACGCCCGCAGCCGAAAGAGTTCAACGAAGCGAATGAACTGAGAATCCTTGAAAGCGACGGGCGCGCGGCAAAGACTATCTTTCGAAGGCCGGAGTTTTCCTTCTCATTCGGATTCGACTCTGCTGATGGGTTGTCGAAACTCAGCGGCACGGACATCAATGGCGACAGCATCAAAGAGGTCATTGTGCAGAGTTCGAGCGGCGGCAACTGCTGGAGTTGTAACCCGACGGAGATCTACCGCGTCAAAAATCATCAAGCCGAATTGATTGCTGTGGGCCCTATGCAGCGAGTGACCGACCTCGACGGCGACGGGCGCGTCGAGCTAATCGTCACCGATGCACGGTGGGAAGGCTACGACGATTTCTCGCATGCGGCAGCCCCGGCAGCCGTAATCGTCTACCGGTGGAAAGACGGCAAGTATGTCTATGCCTGTGCGGACTTCGCAGCGTTTTATCAACAGGAGGCGCAACGTCGGCGCGCGCAAGTTCAAACTTCGAAACCTGACAGTGGCGCTGAAGGCGCGGACGATTTTTATTTGGGCGCTGCTTTGTCGCTGGCCATCACCTATGCCCATATGGGACAGATCGAGCAAGGACTGAAAGAGTTGGATGCCATCTTGAAAGCCAACACGCTGTCAGCCGAGCAAGCGGCGCGACGCCGAACCATCTGGGCGGATTTTCATCAGGGCGAAAGTTTTCAAAAGCTGCGGGCAATGAAGTACGGCGATGCCATGCCGCTTGATTGAGCGTTGGATATGAATGCTTGATGTCATACAGAAACGACCGCCCTCGCAGTTGGGCTATGGCTGTTAGTTAAGACACGACCCGATTTTCGATTGATTTATCGAAAATCCGATGCCTTTTAGCGCGAATCGCAGCCAATGTTTGCAGGTTTTGCCGACATTGTGTCCTTCGTAGCTGTTCTCTCCTCATCGCTCTTCACTCGCAATGCGCTTTGGGAAGTTCGCTTCCCGAACCAAATCTGACCATTTTCTGTTGACCTTCGAAAGGAGAAACCTAATGACCTGTCCGCAAACCTTCCCCTTAACGCTGACTCCCTTAACCGAGCCTACGCAGTTCGCTTCCCCAACCGCGTTGCCCGCAGGCTTCGACACCGAGATAGCCGCTTTATTGGGCAACTGTTGCAATCTGACCTACACCCAACTCGCCAACGGCGTCACGACCCTGCCAAGCGATCAAATCGCTGCCTTATGGCCGAACAACACTTTTTCACAACTCGCCGGTTTCAGCGTCTCTGAAGAGGTGAGCAAAGGGCTGGAAATCGGCACCAGCGGCGAATATGTCACCCGCCCCGTCGGCTTTGTGTTGACCGGCACGATACCCGGACGCAACGCGTTCAACATCATCGCTCTGCGTGGAACCAGAACGATTGTCGAATGGATCAGCGATGCCGAAGCCCTTCCGACTCCCTGGCATGTCGGCACCAACAACGGTAAGTTCTATCCGCGCGTTGACCCTTTTGCCCTCATTATGGTGCACGGCGGGTTTTATCGCTTCTACAATCAAGGCACCAACGGCACGCAGCCGACGGAAATTTCGGAAGGGCTCACCCACGTCGCCTACTCGCGTCCGGCGGGTTCGATTGCAGCGCAGGTCTTCGATCTGCTCACCGGCGATAGCTTTGATAAATCATTGCCGTTGTATATCACCGGTCACAGTCTCGGTTCGGCGCTTGCGGAACTGTGCGCTATGGATGTGGGAACCAACCTGCCGTCATCGTTTCCGGCGGGGCAACTCTCGGTGTACAGTCTGGCCGGGCCGTTGGTTGCTGCGGGACTTCAAGCATACGGATTCGGCGTGACCGCCAGCAAATTCGTGCAAGCGTACGGCAGCGTCGTGCCGCAAAGTTTTCGCATCGTGCATAGTGCAGACATCGTGCCGATTCTGCCGCCTTCGTGTGTCGGCATCGGCTCGGAGATCGAATTGGAGTTCGCTCAAGTGAGTAACAACGCCGTGAATTTTTGTGCGCAAACCGGCTCGATTGGCGGCAACCACTCGTGCGCCGATACCTACGTCCCTTACTTGCAGCAACTCCATGGCGGTTTTAGTTAAGCTGGCGATTGGAAATGCGATTGGGGCGCATCAGAAGAGTCAAGTGCTGGCCGCTGTTGGCACTCTGACTCTGCTCTGATGTTGCAGCCGGAGCCAGGCTCATTTTATAGCGAATGCTCGTAGCCCGCGGGTCGGAGGACTTCCCTGCGACCCGCGCATTCAAGATGTAAGCTTCGTTCTGCGACGATCTTGCCAATCTTGGTTATTGCAAGACCGCAGTTGCCAGCGATTTCGTTCAGGCAGGCCGCATCGGCAGCGCGCGCCGTAAAGAGCAGTTCATATTCTTCGCCGCCGTGCAGGGCAAAGGGCAGAGGCTGTTGGCTGAGGCAGAGGCAGTCGGCAATCGGCAGAGCCTCGGCGTACAGAATCGCGCCGACCGCACTCGCTTCAAGAAGGTGAGTCAAATCGCTGCTCAGCCCATCGCTGATGTCAATCATCGCGGTTGCCAGACCGAGTTCCCCTACTGCGCGACCGAACTGTAGGCGGGGAGCGGGCAGCAAATGCTTACGAATCGCTGCTTGTCGCCAGCGCGTCGCTTCGTCGTTCTCTTCTTCTTCGAATCGCCTGCCTTGTTCAAGCAATGATAACCCGAAGGCAGAAGCGCCGAGTTGGCCTGTAACATAGAGATCATCTCCCGCTTGTGCGCCTGCTCGTGTGATAGCTTTCCCGCTCGCACACTCGCCGATCAAGCTAATATCAACAAAGAGCGCGGCGGGCGATGCGGAGGTGTCGCCGCCGATGATGGTCACTTCGCTGGCTTCGGCTAAAACAAAGATGCCGGTCAATAGATCGTCAACAAAAGCCGTCGCCGTGCCTCGCGGTATGGCGATGCTGATCAGTGCAAAAAGCGGCACGCCGCCCATCGCCGCGATGTCGCTCAAATTCACTGCCAACGCCTTATGGCCGATCTGCTGCGCCGTTGCCCATGCTGTGCGAAAGTGAACGCCTTCAATGCTCAAATCACAGCAGGCGAGGAGGTCTTTCCCCTCGCCGCAAATAACCGCCGCATCGTCGCCAATGCCGACACGAATTCGATCACTCGCCCGGGCGCGCGCTTTGAGCCGCGAAATGAGTTCGAGTTCGCCCGCCATGACCGGCATAGTAACAGTCGTCGGCAGTCGGCATAAAGCAGGCGGCACACGCTATGCGGAGAGAAGAATTTGGCCTTGTCACTTATCAACTGCTCATCTTTGATCTTTGACTTGCAACCGGAAACCCTCTGTCGCGCCCTGAACAATTAGTATAGAAATGCCAAACTATGTGTTGTAGAATGAGGGCTCTTTTGATGGAAGCCCCTCCGAATCAAACTCTTTTCTTCGCTGAATCTGTTGTCGCACATGTCGAGTACACTAGGCCATACTGTGGTTGAAATAGATTTGTACGAGGACTTGACCCACTTCCATCACTTGTCGCCCGATGAGCGACTGGCGATTATGCAGGCGATGATCGCGCCGCCACCGCCCGCGCGCATCGAGCCGTCGTGGGATGTGCCGCCAATAAAATCAGTAGCGGAGATGATGTTCGAAGCGCCGTCGGAATTGTCTTTCGCCCCTCATCAAGAGGTCGTGGGCGAATTGACCACTCTCGTTGATGATCTCTCGTCTTACGAATTCACGATCTCAGAAGCGCCGCAATCGGCAGAACCGAAATCGGCAGAACCGAGTGCCGAACTGACAATCCCTGAACCGCCAGTCTCTTTTCAGACAATCGCCCCGGTCAAGGCTGTGGTCAAAGAGGTCAAAGTCCTACCGCCTGCGAAGCCGCCCAGACCGACGGCTCCTCCGACTCCAGTTACCGAGACCGTCAGCAAAACAGGCGTGCGGATATCTGTCAGACAAGTCGAAACGCATGGCTCGATGACGCTCAACGTAGACGATATTCTCGGAGACGACGATTGGGACGTGAATGTAAAATCGGCGAGCCAATCGGCTGCGGAACCGCCCGTGCGCGAACCGGAAAGACCCGTTGCCAGAGTCCAAGAATCTGCGCCATCACCCGTTGCGACCAAAACCGAAAACGTGATTAAACCGAAGCTTGAACCCCCAACTCCGCCGCCACTCCGCCAGCAGGCTCCGGTCAACCAGACGGCTAACAGCGCGTTGTCCGCTGAGCCGCCGGTTGCAGCTAAAGCGCCGCCTCCAGCCGAAGCCACAAAACAGACCATGACCAAACCACCCGACCCCGACACCAACCGAGATAGCAAACCGCTTAGAGTCACCGGATTTTTGGCAGAGTATTTGTCAGGAGAATTGAAAGAGAACGCCAATGCCATCGCTTGTCCGGCTTGCGGTCACGAATCGGATGAACAGGATTTGATCTGCATTCAGTGCGGCGGATTTCTCGATGCGACAGAAGCACCCGCCAATGCCCAAGCGGTCTGCGAAGACTGCGGCGAAGCGGTCGAAGCCGACGAAGTCTTTTGCCCCGAATGCGGCGCTATTCTGCGCGTTGATTAATCGGACTGAACGTCCTCCGTCAAGCCGCGTTTCTCCTCTTCGGTCAATACGCCTTTGCTCACGAGCAGGGTCACTAAAGCAGCGAATCGTGCCTGAAAGAGAGGCCTTGTGGAAGGTTGTCGGTCTGTCAGATGCGATGCTTCATCAAGAGTGAGGACTCCCTTGTTGACCAATATCGTAATGAGCTGATGGAACTGAGGTCGCGGCACTGCCCGTGCGGATGAAGTCGCCCATTTTGCAAGCACGAGCTGTTGCTGCTCCTCCGCGCTATAAACGAATTCAACCTCTTGCAGTCCGTGTTCGCGCAAAA
This sequence comes from uncultured Clostridia bacterium, assembly GCA_964468725.1. Classification (GTDB taxonomy): domain Bacteria; phylum Acidobacteriota; class Blastocatellia; order UBA7656; family UBA7656; genus CAYXVU01. The sequence continues at coordinate 3,353 of CAYXVU010000133.1, read as the reverse complement.
CTTTGCTGGCCAGCGACTCGGTTTCGTTAAGAATACCGAATAGTAAATGCTCCGTGCCGATATAGCCTTGTTGCAATCGTTCGCTCTCTTCCGCTGCGCGTCGCAGCACACGATGCGCGCCGGGAGAGAGCGGCAGATCAATTGCCGGATGATCTTTGGGACGCATATAGCTAACCGCTTCAAGACGATTGCGCAAGTCATCGAGCACAGCCTGCGAATTTTGAAGATACCTTTCCATTAACGGCTGGTCTTCACGGAAAATTCCGAGCAAGACGTGCTCGACTTCGATATGAGATTCGCCCCATTGGCTGGCTTCGTATCGGGCATAGAAAATGACGCGGCGAGCTTTTTCCGTGTAGCGTTCAAACATGAGCGCCTCCGCTTGACTGGGAAGGCCATCCATCTCTTGAGGGTGGCGATACGAAACGGGTTTTATATGGCCACCTTCGAGAGGACAACAAAAGAGTGCCGGGTTGCTAAATGAGCCTCAGCGCCTCAAATTGATTCGCCGCTTGCTATCAGGTCATCGCTGTTGCAAGCGACTTTCGAATCGGCGCCACGCTGATGTTTAACAATCTCTTCGAGCGCCGCGATAGTGTAGGCAATCTCTTCGCGCGTCGTCAGATAGCTCAGACTGAAACGCAGACTGCTGCGCACCTGTGCGCGCGTCAGGCCGAGCGCCGTAAGGACATGGCTCGGTTCCAGTGACCCCGACGAACAGGCCGAACCGGTCGAAACAGCTATGCCTTTAAGGTCAAGCGCGATGAGCAGACTCTCTCCGTCCAATCCTTCAAAACGTAAATTCGAGATGGTGGGCAGGCGATTTTTGAGGTCGCCATTGATTTTCGTTTCCGGCAGACGCGCCAACACTTCGCGCTCAAATTCATCTCTGAGTTGGCGCACCCGCGTCAGGCCATTCGTCAACTCGATGCGCGCCAGTTCAGCAGCGCGACCAAGCCCAACGATGCCGGGAACGTTCTCTGTGCCCGGCCTCTTATCGCGCTCGTGATGGCCGCCATAGAACAGCTTCGCCAGCCGCACGCCTTTCCGAACATAGAGCGCTCCGACGCCTTTCGGCCCGTGCAACTTGTGCGCCGAAACGGAGAGCAGATCAACGCCGAGTTGCTCGACGGCAATCGGAATTTTGCCAACCGCTTGTACCGCGTCAGTGTGAAAATAGAGGTGGGTTGCTCCGTGCGCCCGCGCCTCTTGAATGACCTGCGCGATTTGTGCGAGCGGTTGCACCGTGCCGGTTTCGTTATTGGCTTGCATGACGGAGACCAAAATGGTGTCGTCAGTCAGCGCCGCGCGCAGGTCGTCAACCTTGACTTGTCCGCTCGCGCTCACGGGCAGGACAGTCAGGCGAAACCCTTCGCTGGCCAGCGCCTCACCTGCGGCGAGCACTGCTGGATGTTCGATAGCGGTTGTGATGATGTGGCGGCCGTGCACTTTGTGAGCAGCAGCGATGCCGCGAATGGCGAGATTATCGGCTTCTGTTCCGCCGGATAGAAAGACAATTTCAGGCGGCGTTGCGCCGATCAAGGCAGCAAGCTGACGACGCGCGGTTTCGACTGCGGATTTGGCGCGGCGACCGAAAGAGTGTACGGACTGCGCGTTGCCAATCTCTTCGGTGAAGTAGGGCAACATCGCTTCGAGGGCTTCCGCAGCCACTTTCGTCGTCGCGCTGTTGTCGAGATAAACTCTCATACCGGTCAAAAGTCGAGGGTCGAAGGTCTGACGCTTCTGCTTGGTTGCCTCTCGGTCTTCGCTCTTCGACTTAGGCGTTCTCTTCTTGCCACTCTTCGTACCAGGCCATCTGAATGGCTTCGAGTTTCTTCTCGTTTGACTCTTTGGCGTCGCCCGTAAAGCCGTTGAGTTCCATCACCCAACGATGCAGATCGGTGAAGCGAACGGTCAACGGATCCATGTCCGGGTGCGCTTCCAGAAGTCGTATGCCGATCTCTTCCACATCTGTCCATGAAATTTCAGCCATCGAATTTTCTCCTCTTCGCAGGTTCAGAGCCTCGCGTTTTAGTAGGCTGCGCGCCACCGCGAGCGCGTCAGTCTGCGATTTCGACCGTCACATCGCCGCGCACGACGGCCTGACAACCGAGCCGCGAATGCAAGGTCAATCCATCGGCCATGTACAAACGGTCTTCTTCGTCTTCTTCCATCTCCGAGAGATTCTCTTCTCCGGCTTTGACGATGATGTGACAGGTTGTACACGCGCAGTTGCCGCCGCAAGCATGTTGGAGTTCGATACGATGGTTAATCGCGATGTCGAGCAACGAACCTTCTTTGCCATGCTCATGGTAAGGCGTCACGCCGGGTTGATAGTCAACGGTGATGGGGTCTTCACCCTTTCGAAGAAAGGTGATTTTGTAAATCTGTTGTTCGGTTTTTGCGTCGTTGGCTTCCATAAGTGCGCTGCCGGTATTCTGACGGATCTTCATCGTTATCCTTCTGCGGCCTCTGAAAGTTTGCGGTCTTTGAGCGCCGCGCGCATGGCTTGATTCATCATTAATTCGGCCAGATGATGCGCCGTTTCGTCGAGTTCTTTGAGTCGCGCGCGAATCGCGCGATGATTGTCGCCGCTGACCGCCTCTTTGAGGCGCGCAATGGCAGCGGCGATAGCCGTGCGCTCGTCTGCGGCGATCAACTCGCCGTTCTCTTCTGCGAGCGATTTTTCCGCCGCGCGCAGCACCACATCGGCTTCGTTGCGCGCTTCGATCAACTGGCGTTTGCGAATGTCTGCTTCGGCGAAGGTCAATGAATCGAGCAGCATCTTTTCAATCTGCTCGTCGCTCAGCCCGTAAGAGGGTTTGACTTCGATGGATTGCTCTTGATTGGTCTTCACATCGCGCGCGCTGACGGTGAGAATGCCATTGGCATCAATCAAAAATTTGACTTCGATGCGCGGCAAGCCTGCCGGTTGGGGCGCGATGCCTTTGAGAGTGAACTTCGCTAGACTGCGACAATCTTCGGCCATCTCGCGTTCGCCTTGCAGAACGTGTATATCAATGCCGGTTTGATTTTCGACCCAAGTCGTAAACATCTCCGACGCCGAAGCTGGAATCGTCGAGTTGCGATTGATAATTTTGGCAACCACGCCGCCCATCGTTTCGATGCCCAGACTGAGCGGCGTCACATCAAGCAGTAACAAATCTCTGCGCCCGCCCGCCAAAATATCGGCTTGAATCGCTGCGCCAAGGGCGACGACTTCATCCGGGTTGAGTTCGGTGTGCGGTTTGCGGCGGAACAACTCTTCGACTTTACGGCGCACGAACGGAATGCGCGTCGAGCCGCCGACCAGCACCACTTCGTCAACTTGTTCGGGAGTGAGGCTGGCGTCT
>CAYXVU010000132.1:0-16644 GCA_964468725.1 uncultured Clostridia bacterium | reverse complement strand
ATCACATCATCCGTATCGGATTCGGTCATCTGCGGAAACAATGGCAAAGAGAGGATCTGCTCATAGGCGGCTTCGGCAACCGGGCACAGCCCCGGCGCTGTGTCGAAGCGATGGCGGTAAAACGGATGCAAGTGAACGGGGATATAATGCACGTTGACCCCGATGCCTTCGGCGCGCAAGGCGGCAAAAATCCGCGCCCGGTCTACTCTCAGACGCTCGGTGTTCAAGCGAATCACATAAAGGTGATAGGCATGCGAAACCTCTGCGCGAACGCTCAAGGGGCGAACGGCTGTCGTCTCGGCAAAGGCGCGGTCATAGCGCGCAGCGATTTGTTGTCTTCGCTCAACCCAACCGTCTAGCTTTCGCAGTTGGCTCATTCCCAAGGCACATTGAAAATCTGTCAACCGATAGTTGAACCCTAAGTCAACCATCTCATAAAACCATGATCCTGCGGATTCGCGTTGCCGGTGATCGCTCGTGATACCGTGATTGCGAAATATCCGCAGGCGACGCGCTAATTCTGCATCCGCTGTTGTCACCATGCCGCCCTCTCCGGTTGTGAAATGTTTGACCGGGTGCAGACTGAAGGCGTTCAAATCCGCCAGCGTGCCAACCTTCTGCTCGTTATACGTTCCGCCAATCGCGTGGCAAGCATCGCTAAGAAGGGCAATGCCGCGCCGCTTGGTCAATTCCCTGAGCGCTGCATACTCACAGGGCTGACCCGCATAATCAACCGCAACGATAGCACGGGTGCGCGGAGTGATTTTCGCTTCTACCTGTTGCGGGTCGAGCAACAAAGTATCCGCTTCTACATCAGCGAAGACCGGCGTTCCGCCTTGATAGACCACACAGTTGGCGCTGGCAGCAAAGGTCATGGCCGGGACAATGACTTCATCGCCCGAAGAGACACCGAGCGCATAGATTGCTGCGTGTAAGGCAGCCGTGCCGCTGCTGACGGCGACAGCATCCGGCGCACCGACATAGTCGGCAAAAGCCCGTTCGAATGCTGCGATGTTTGGCCCTGTCGTTAGCCAGTCAGAGCGCAAAACGTCGCTCACGGCCTTGATGTCATCTTCTTCGATGGTCTGACGACCATAGGGCAACAATCGGTTGCGAACCGGTTCGCCTCCATCGAGTGCAAGTTTTTGGTTCACGATAACTCCTCAGCCAGGCGCTTCAGGTCGGCGACGCTCAGCCATTCCTGATTGGCGTCGCTGGTATACCGAAACCCTTCGGTGAGCGGAGTGGCGTCTGTCCAGTTCTCTTTGCTCCACCACGGATGAGCCGGTTGGATGACATAGCGATCAACCAGTTCAACCGTGTTGCGGGCTTCATCTTCAGAAACCAAGGCTTCGTGTAGTTTCTCACCGGCACGGATGCCGACCTCCTCCACCTCGCAGTCAGGAGCTACCGCACGCGCCAAATCCATGATGTTCATGCTCGGAATCTTCGGGATGAAAACTTCACCGCCTTGCATGCGTTCGATACAGCCAATGACAAAGCGAACGCCTTGCTCAAGGGTAATCCAAAACCGCGTCATTCTTGGATCGGTTACTGTGATCTTTCCGCTAGGACGCTGTTTCAAAAAGAGCGGAATGACGCTGCCGCGACTGCCGACCACATTCCCATAGCGCACACAACTGAAGCGCGTCGGCCCCGTACCGCTGTAGGCATTCGCCTGTATGAAGAGTTTTTCTGCCACCAGTTTGGTCGCGCCATACAGATTGACCGGATTGACCGCCTTATCGGTGCTCAGTGCCATAACCTTCTTCACCCCCACATCCAGCGCAGCCTCAATAATGTTTTTTGCGCCCATCACATTGGTCAGCACAGCTTCGATGGGGTTGTATTCACAGGCAGGAACCTGTTTGAGCGCCGCCGCATGAACGACGACATCAACGCCCTTCATGGCACGGCGCAAGCGTTCTGAGTCACGCACATCTCCGATGAAATAGCGCAGGCTCGGGGAGTCGAAGCCACCTATTCGCATTTCATGCTGTTTGAGTTCATCCCGGCTGAAGATGATGAGTTTTGCCGGGTGATAATCGCGCAACAGGATGTCCGTGAATTGCTTTCCGAACGACCCAGTGCCGCCGGTAATCAGGATGGTTTTGTCTTGAAAATCGTTCAATGCTCCGACCCTTTCCCGTTTTGAAAATGCCATGACCGGCGCACATACACGGGCGACCCTTGCCGCAAATGGTTGATCGCCATCGGCCCGCGCATCGGCCATCGCTCACGATTCTCTTCACTCACTTGAAAGATTGCGTAAGTTCGCATCGGTACAATGTCGGAAACCCCTTCTTGAGCGCGGGCGAAGATGACGATCTCGTATACCTTCGGCGTCAGCGGCAAAGGGTCAAGACGGCATTCCACGATGCCCCGCCCTTCAATGTACTCGACTACCGGTCCGTCAATGAGCATACTGGCTTCCAAAACATCTTGCCCGCGATGAAAGATGCGGATATTGAAGAGTGGCCCTGCGATGCGCTCGTGCGCATGGTAGTGAATCCGCACTGTCATCCGCTCGCCGGAATAAAAGATGTCTGCTACCGCGCCCTCTTCATTCACCAACTCTACGGCTTCTATGGTCGCAGGCGTAGGGATATCGCCCGACAGCTTGGCCAATTCTTCGCGGGCGTCGGCCACCAGACGATGATCTTGATCGTCCAGGTAGGCTCTCACAACTTCGGTAGCTTTGCCGATGCGAATACAGCCGCCTTTGTCGAGCCAGATTGCGCGATCACACAAAGCTTCGATCCAGTAGGTGTGTTGCTGAACCATCAGCACCGCTTTCTCTTGGGCGCGCAATTGCGCCATTCGGCGCATACACTTTTCTTGAAAAGCAATATCGCCGACGGCCAGCACTTCATCAATAACGAGGCTGTCCGGATCAAAGTGAATCGCAATCGAAAATCCGAGTCGGGCATGCATGCCGGAACTGTAGAACTTCAGCGGTGTATCAATGAAATCTCCGATACCGGCAAACTCAATCATCTCGTCAAGCTTTCGATCAATTTCGCGCCGACTCATTCCCATGATCGCGCCTTGAACGTAGATATTTTCGCGGCCTGTTAGCAATGGGTGAAACCCTGCGCCGAGTTCAATCAGCGCGCCGAGACGGCCTCGTACCATGACCCGTCCGGCATCTGGGCGAATGATGCCGTTGAGTAATTTCAAGAGGGTTGATTTGCCTGCCCCGTTAGGGCCAACAACGCCTAGCCATTCGCCGCGTCGCAGCTCAAAATTCAAATCCCTGAGCGCCCAAAATTCTCCCGCTCGGAGAGAGCCGCTCTGTCTATCAAGGTGTAAGCTGTCAGCGAGCAGATCGCGCGCGCCATAGTACATGGTTCGCCGCAGGCTTTTACAATACTTTTTTGATACGCCTTCGACGATGATGTTGGCTTCATTCGGCATGATTAAATCCGCTCACCAATGATCGGCTGTGCCAATCGAAAAACTCGCCAGCCGACAAAGAACAAGAGAACGGCGAAGAGGGACGACGACACAAGCGCCATCGGCATGCTCAACTCACCGTGCGATACCCAATCTTGCGTCGCGGTCACAAACGCGCTCACCGGGTTGAGATAGTTCACCAACACAAATGGCCACTCCTTCGGCGCCGGATACACAATTGGCGTTAGGAACATCGCAAATTGCAACCCCACCCCCAAGGCGTTGCTCACATCACGAATAATGGCATTCAGAGTAGCCAGCAAAAATCCGGCACCAATGGTAAGCAGAAGCAGCGGCACAAAAATCAACGGGACGAATGCCATTGTCCAACGCAGCGGTATGCCGTACCAGATAAAAAGGAGGGCAAGGAGGATTGTCCGAATGAGCGTCTCGACTAGCGCTTGTCCGAGTGCAGCAAACACCAATGCTTCGCGCGGAAAATTCATCTTCTTGATTACGTTCGCAGCGCTAGTTAGCGACGAGGTCGTTCCCATCAAGGCGCTCGAAAAAAGACCCCAGATGGTTAGACCCAGCAGAACGAAAGCCGGATACGGTAGGCCGGTTTCGCCCACTGAAAGCACACGGTTTCGCGTCAGAAAGGTAAATATGGCAACCGTGACAATCGGCGGGCCCAGAGCCCAAACATAGCCTAAAACCGACTGCTCATACTTCGCGGCAAAATCGCGGACAAAGAGACGCCAAATCAGTTCACGCGACTGAATCACTTCGCCAAACATAATTGACCAACGTGACGAAGAGCGCTCCGCTTGATAGATCGTTAGAGAGGTTTCACTCATCTTGTTCAAATAGCTGGGGAAGCTCTCGGCAAGCGGGGGTAAAGGCTTCAAGAAATAGGTTGCGAGAATGAATGATGGCGTTATTGGAAACTCTCTGCCCGGAAGGAAAGAGGGGTTGGTCATTGAAGCAAACCTCTTCAGCTTGGGGCAGGCCTTTCCGAATAACGATAAGTGTTTTTCGTGCAAGATAGGCAGGAAGTTGCGGCAAAGCCTCCTCTTCGAAGCAGAGCCAATACCGGCGACACGCATCATCCTTGAAGGTATCCTCTACCTCTGCTAGCCAACTTTCATATCTGGGGCCAAGGGTTGCGCGGGCAACGAGATTGTCCGTGAACAGATCGTAGTGACGAGACCAATCTATGACAGCTCCCATCTGCGATGCACTTGAGGCAATCTCTTCTGTGGTCGTAAAGATTTGAAACTCATTCACCGCTTTCGGTTCGAAGCGTCGGTCACCGGTCAGAAGAGACGCTTGCTTGAGATTCGCAGCATTCTGCACCTCAAATGTTACAGGCGCTCCGGGCTTGGCAACACGCAGCATCTCGGAAAGGATTCTTTCCCAGTCAACGAAGTGCAACAGCAACCAGAAAGAGACTACCGAATCAAATTGATTATCGGCAAAGGGTAAGGCAAAAGCGGAGGCTTGCACACAATCGGGAGCCAACTCTCCCGCTGCCGCCCGACGCAGCATCTCTATACTGAGATCAACAGCCGTAACCGGGTGCCCGTCACCAACCAACGCCTTGGCAAACCGTCCTGTCCCGGCTCCGACATCCAGAACCCGACCCTGTGCAAAACGCAGCGCGGCTGCCAGTTCTGTCTGCATACCCAGAGAAACCTGCGACACGGCGTCAAAATACCTTGCTGCCGCTGCGGATGTTTGCCAAGCACCCTCTTTGAAGTGACGAACCGATTCAGCGGTCAAGGAGATCGCTGGCTGGTGGCGAGGGATTAACCGATCTAGTAGCCTTCTCTTCAGGTTTCCAAAATTCATGAAGCCCATCAAATTGCTCAATAAAAATCGGCGATGTCGCTGACAACTTTCTCCAGCATTGCGTCGGTGAGTTCAGGGTAGATGGGCAAAGCGAGCGTTTCATTCGCCGCCCGCTCGCTCTCCGGGAAATCGCCTTCGTGGTATCCCAATTCGAGGAAGCACTCTTGCAAGTGCAGCGGAACCGGGTAATAAATCTCTGTGCCTACCTGCCGCGCTTTCAAATGATTCATCAAGCCATTGCGATCCGCGCAACGAATCACAAATTGATTGTAAATGTGCCGCCCATTGCGCGCCTCTGCGGGCAAACTGACCTTCCCTTCACTGAGCAATCGGGTTTGCGCGAACAATTCCCGATAACGCGCAGCATTATGTTGACGGGCAGCCGTCCAGCCATCCAAATAGGGGAGCTTCACTCGCAAAACCGCCGCTTGCAAAGCGTCAAGTCGGAAATTGCCGCCGACGACTTTGTTGTAATACTTGGGGCTGTACCCGTGATTGCGCAGCAATCTCAATTTGTCTGCCAACTCCGCATCGTTGGTCGTCACCATACCGCCGTCGCCGAATCCACCGAGATTTTTTGACGGAAAGAAACTGAAGCAACTCATCTGCCCGATAGAGCCTGCGCGTTTGCCTTCGTACTCTGCGCCGATAGCTTGAGCGGCATCTTCGATAACGATGAGGTTGTGACGCGCGGCGATCTCCATAATCGGGTTCATATCGGCCATCTGTCCGTACAGGTGTACGGGAATGATGGCGCGCGTGCGCGAGGTGATGCAGGCTTCGATGGCTTCGGGTGCGAGGTTGTAGGTCAGCGGGTCAATATCTACGAATACAGGCTTCGCGCCGAGTCGCCAAATCGCTCCGGCGGTAGCGAAAAAGGTATAGGTCGGAGCAATCACCTCATCGCCCGGTTTCAGATCAATCGCCATCAAAGCGACGAGGAGCGCGTCTGTGCCGGAAGACATGCCAATCCCGTATTGGCATGCCGAATAGTCGGCAATCTCGGCTTCCAAGCCTTCAACTTCGGGGCCGAGAATGAAGAGTTGCGATTCGCTGACCCGATCCATCGCCGCGCGTATCTCTTCGCGCAAGGTCACATATTGGCCTTTCAAATCGAGCAGCGGCACGCTGAGCGCCGGAGCAGTTTGGTTACTGGTCATAGTCGTTTGCCGTTCTCCTCATGAAGGGATGGGTATCCAAATATAAGACGGATGCCGCACATACACGCGCGGCATCCGAAAGGTTATCCCGTCGAGTTATTGAGACAGGTATCAATCACCTGTACTCTCGCTCTTCTCCGAGCCGTAATAATCGGAGTAGTAGCGATGATAATAGTAGTAATCGTAGCCCTCTTTTCGCAGGTCAACATTGTTGAGGACGACGCCGAAAATCTTCGCGCCGACAGCGGTCAACTCCTGCCGCACGCGTCGCACCACGTCGCGCGTACTCTTGCCGCCGTGAACGACCAAAATGACGCCATCCACCATCGTTGACAGAATCATCGGATCGGTGACGTTAATGAGCGGCGGCGAATCAATTAAGATGTGATCGTACTTCTCGCTCAGTTCGGCCAGCATGTGTTTCATCTTGTCGGAGCTGATGAGTTCGGCGGGATTGGGCGGAATCGGGCCGCAGGGCAATACCGATAGATTGGGGATCGAAACGTGTTGAATCAGGCTATCAAGATCAACGTTACGCGACAGATAGGTTGACAGTCCGCGCGAGTGATCCAGGGCGAAGAGTTTATGCACGGACGGCTTACGCAAGTCGCAATCAATCACCAAAACGGATGAGCCAAGCTGCGCCAGCGAGATTCCCATATTGACCGCTGTCGTCGTCTTGCCTTCGCTCGGCTGTCCGCTGGTCACCAGCATGCGTTTGGGCGGACTGCCCGCAGACGAAAGCAAAACGGAGGTTCGCAGAACGCGATAGGCTTCGGCTGCCGATGAGCGATTATCGAGCGCCATCAACTCGGCGGGCGAATGACGATGCGCTTCCAGATTGGCGGCAGGCAGCGACTTTCTGCTGCTCTTCTTGCCTTTGATCTGTCGTGCCGAGCTACCGATCAGAGCCGGAATGACGCTCAAGGCAGGCAACTGCGCGTAGCGGCTTACATCCTCAACGGTCTTGATGGTGTTGTCGAGGTAGTTGAGCAAGAAGGCGACCCCGACCGAGCAAGCCAAGCTCAAAAAGAAGGCGATCATGATCGAGCGAAAGCGCATGGGGCCGATGGGACCGCCGGGCACTTGCGCGGGTTCAATGATTCGAATGCTGTTGTACTGTTCGGCGACTTGAATCTTTGCCGCTTCATATTTACTGAGCATCTCCTGATAGAGTTTGCGTTGCGAGGCGGCATTGTCTTTATAGATGTTGTAGACGGCGATATCTTGATTTTGCCGAATGGCTTCGCCTTCGGCCTGTTTGAGAGCCATAGCGAAGCCGCGTTCGCGGTCGGCAACCTGATTGTATTCGGCTTGTAGCTTCTGCTGTAAGGCCGAGATGCTGGTATTGAGTTGTTTGGTCAGCGTCAGCCGCTCCTGATTGATTTGCTCCCAAATCGGATGCTGTGCGCCATAGATCTCTTTGAGCTTGATGATGCGGACTTCCAGTTCTTCGAGTTTCTTTCTCATCTCGCCAATCTTCGGGTCCACATAGCTATCGGGCAGTTTGTTGAGATCGCCGGATTTAACCGTATCGTAGAGCGCCTGCCTTTCGATCCGCGCTTTCTGTGCTTCGAGGTACTGATTGTGCAAAGCGGTCAGCTTTTCGGTAGCCAGCGACGCATTCTCAGCGTTCGGGAAGATGCCCTTTTCACCGGTGAAAGTGGCTAAATCTTGCTCGGCCTTAGTGGCATTGGTTTCGGCTTCTGCCAGCATCTTTTTCAAAAATTCAGTGGTATCCACATACTTTTGAATCTGCGTGCGGAAGACGCGATGGCGAAAGGTTTCGGCAACCCCATTGGCAACTTCGGCGGTAAGATGAGGATTGACGTGCGTGAAAGAGATTTTCAAGGCGCGCGTATCTCTGACTGGCTCAACCGAGAGTCCGCCGAGTACACCGCCGACATACGGAGCCAAGCGCTCCGTGTCTTCCGCAGAACGGGTTGCCGTACCGGAAGGCTGCAAAACCGGTGGTGCAATCGTCGGCACGATCTCTTTCTCTTTCTCTTTCAGCTCTTCATTGCCGAGCAGAAGGGACAGAGCATCAGAGAAGGCGCGCCGCCGACCCTCTTTGAAGTTCGGATTTCGATCAAGGTTGAGCGTATCCACGACATCCTCAACCAGCGGGCGACTTCGCATGACCAGAATGCTCGTCCGCAACACTTCGGTACTGTTGAAGAGGTCTGGGGAAAAATAGAAATCGCCCAGTCGGACATTGGTATTTTCTCTGCCAATTTCGACGATGGCCGACGCTTGATAGATATTCTTATCCCGATAGGAATCGATTGCCACTAGCGTCGTCACGACCGAGACAATCAACAAGATGAGCCATTTATGTTTTCGCACGATGCGCCAAATCTCGCGCAAATGCATCTTGTCATCATCAGACCCATAGCCATACCCGTACCCGCCTGCATCCGGGTAGCCCGCCAAACTCGGATAGCCCGGACGCACGAACGGCGTCGGTTCGGCTGGCGTGATTTTTTCTAACTCCACTCTCTCATCTCCCATACCCGCTCCTTACCATCGCTCTGCATAGCGGTAGAGCTACACATCGCCACTCGCTCAATAGGCAACCCTGCCGCGTCCGGCAACGCCTAAGCCAAAGGCCGAAAGGACTGCCGCGCCGACTGATTTGGCTTTACTACCGGGGATAAAAATAATGTCATTGGGTTGAATCAAAAAGTCTTCCTGTTTATTCGACATGACGGCATTGACATCAATTTTCAGGTCTTCAAACTTGCCCGTCTTTTCATTCTGTCGATAAATCGTGCCGGTGCTTTTGGCGGTGAACTTCTTGCCTTGCGCCAACGAAATCGCCTGCCGAAACGTTGTGCCGGGGTTGAGAATGAATTGCCCGGGCGCTTCGACTTCGCCGGTGATGTAGAAATAATCGGCTTGCGGGACAAGGATAATATCGTTCGGCTCGATGACCAGATTCTGACTCAGGTTCCCTTTGAACAAGAGGGTAAGGTTAGCCGTCAAAATCTCGTATTCCGACTCGGCACTATTGTTTTTCGAGGCATCGCTGGCCGATACAGTTGAAGTGGATGCCGCAACGGCTGGCGGCGGTAGCGGCGCAGCCCCTTGAATATCTTTCGGGCGGAAGACCAAAATGATCGAGCCGCGTTCTTTATTTACGCCCCCTACCAACGGCAGCAGAGTCAACAGACTGATTGACCCTTCGACCGGATGCAATCCGGGGGATCGCACCTCTCCAAGCACAGCAATGTAGCGATGCGAAGTCTTCACAGTGACACGAACATGCGGGTTGACCAAATAGCCGCCGCGCAGAATCTCTGCAATCTCTGCCGCGACCGCCTCGCTGGTCTTGCCCTTCACGGTCATCTGATTGACGGGGCTGGCAAGGGTTATGAGACCGGCAACGTTGACTTCAAAGATGCCGGACAATTCTGGCGCGTGCTCGACCGTAATCTCCAACGAATCACGCGGCCCGATGCGATAGTCTTCTGAAGTATTGATGTAGACACCTTGCGTACCGGCGTTCGTCGTAGACCCTTTCAAGGTCGTATCGCCTTTCGCAGTCTTCGTCGCCTCTTGCAGAGCGCGCGGGTCAGACTGCTGCCCATAAGCCGAAAACCCGACGGCACTGAGGCTTAATCCGACAACCAATCCAATAGCGCATATTCGCCCGACCACTTTGGGGCTATTCATCACTTCACCTCCTGAAGATAGGGAGCCGCTTTGAGACTACGCACAGTTTGTGTGGGGAGCATGGGCTTCGGCGTGCCGGTAGTCTTTTCGGAGCCAATTTGACGCACACAGAATACCATAGATACCAAAAGAATGAACAATAAAGATGAGGCGGGGATCTGCAGATTGAAATCGAAAAGGCTGTGCACCAACATTGCTGATAGCCCGCCTCCGATGCCAATCGCAATAAAGGCATTGATGGCATCGCTCGCTTTGATGGCGGTCAGAATCGCTTTCCACAGCAAGACAAGAAAAGCTAATGCCAGCACCCCGCCAATCAGTCCCGCATCGGCAAGTATTTGCAGATAGTCATTATGCGCTTGCGCGACTGCAATCGTTCCATCGCCATGCCCATATAACGGATAAGCGGTCGCAAAACTGCCCAATCCCGCCCCCCATACTGGATGGTGGAGAAAGATCGTCCAGGTATCTTTCCACAACCAAGTTCGGTCTCGATAAGCAAGTTGCGACTGATCGCTCTTGACTTCGCTTATCGTCTGCGCCACTCGATCCAGCACCGGATCAGCCCCGATCCACCAGATAACCGCTCCCATCACGACGACGATCACAGCCGCGATTACGACCGGAGAGGCCGATACAGATTTGGCCTCCGTCGGGGGGTCTGCTGAAGGGTGCGCAACGGTTGCCCCGGAGCTTTGAAGCTTCCCTTTCGCGCGCAACAGGCTCATCACCAGCACAAACAGCGCGCCGACTGCCACACTAATTATTCCGCCCCGCGAACCGGAAAGAGCAATCGAAAGCCCGATCATCATCGCTGCGAAGGCATAAAACCCGCGTGCTTCCATCCGCACCCGCTCCGCTAACGCCAGCGCCACAGCAATCGGCAGCAGCATCTCTACATACCCGGCATAATGATTGCGATTGGCGAAGGGGCCGAAAACGCTGCCGCGCGCCGTCGGGCGCAACCAATAGAAGTGGCCGTTCCAAGTGAAGTGCTGAATGATGGCAAAGACGGCGAGCAACAGACCGAAGCCCACCAACAGATTCGTCAGCGCATTCAGGCGCGCCTGCGTCGCAAAGAAATTCGCCGCCATCAACATCGCCGCCAACAGAAAAAAGAGCATCAAGGCCGTCGCCCGCGTCGCCTCTATATCTTTCGACAAGCCGACGCGAAACCCTTGCTCATCCGTAATGGCAATCCCTTGAATAACGGCAAAGAGCAGCAGTAAAGCCAGTGGCACAGCCGTCAAGGGAAAGAAGACGCGCACCCTCTTTTCGATGACCGCTTTGCATGCCCACAGCATGAACAACAGAAGCAGCAACAACTGAAAGGCGGCAACCGACCACGACTCTACGGCTCCGTGCGCCAACGCCGTAAACCCGAGGGCCAGCAGCAGGCCGACCATAATGGCGCGATCCAGCCACGCCTTCGAGGGTGTTGCGAATTGAGAATTTGATTCAGGGGTGTTCAACAAGTTTGAAGTCATCGAACCAGACAACCCCTTTCGTCGGGTCATCGTAACTGGCTTCTGGTTTTCGTTGAATCGTTATGGTAATCGCCGCTACCGTGGCTTTCTCAAGCGGCGGCACGACAAAATCAACCGTCAACAACTGCCAGTCGTCCGTCCCTGTAGCTACCGGTTCAGAGCGACCAAGCAACCGCCCCGCGCTGTCCAGGACGGCCAGTCGCGGGCCGGAAGGAGAGATAAAATTGGCCGTCCGCGCATATCCTTCTAACCGATAGCGCCGACCGGCAGGCACGACCGTGAGTTGTTGAATTTCGCCTTGCAATATGGTCGTATCACGACCGAGAAATTCGATCACCAGTGACCGCGAACTGGAATGGCCGAGGCGCGGGTCAAGCCCGATGCGCGCATACTCGCTGCGTCGAATTTTCCAATCGAAGAGGTCGAAGGATTTCAAAAAGTCATTCTCGAAGCTCCCATTCCAAACCATCGGCATAGCCGAATGGCCAACCATCTCGCTCCATAACTCCCAAGCCAAGTCGAGCCGTCCCCCCTGCATCAAGCGACCGATGACCGTCGCGGTTTCGGGAAATTCGAGGCGTGCTGTTTTATCCAGACCTTTGATCGTCTCTGCCGCTTCGTCCAGACGCGCTTTCCCGACCAGAAACTCTGCCAGAATGGCGCGCGGACGTTGCCCCTCGCCGGTGATTGCCCGCACCGCCTGAACCTCTCCGCCTGAAACTCGCCAAACTACGTCCAGACTGGCCGGTAAGAGCGTCGGGTTGAGGGCGATAGTCTGTTGAAACTCGCCGACCGATTCATTGATTTTGCCTTGGCGCAAAAGCAGATTCGCCAACCGCCAGTGCATCTCCATATCGTTCGGGGAGAGGCGTACCGCTTCGCGCAAAGCGCCTTCGGCTGCCGCGCGATCACCTTTTGCCTCTTGCGCCGTCGCCAACACGGCATAGTAATCGAAACGATATTTGGAGAGTTGAATGGCCTTTTGCGCCGCCTGTTCGGCAAGGTCGAGATTGCGTTCTTCTGCCTGCAACTCTTCGCGCGCCAAGCGGTAGTGCAAGCGGTCGGACTGCGGGTAAGCGGCCACAGCGGCTTGCAGCCCATCGGCGCTGATGCGATAGCGGCCATCGCTCAAGGTGCTGATGACATACTGCCGACGCACTGCCCTGAACAGCCCGACAGAGACCGCCAGCATAAGTCCGAGCACCAGCAATCGCATCGCGAAATGAGTCAAGGAAAGAGTAAATGGCATTTCGATTGGCGGCAATCGCGCCCCCGTCATGTGGGTAGGCTCCGCCCGCTAACGGTTAAACCCCGAACGGGGAAGTCGCTAGGCGCGACGCTTTGCAGTCGTCAATGAAGAGGCTCTCTTGGGGATTCGTAGCTAAAAATAGAGGCTCCGGGGAATTCCTTGCGATGTGCGATCAAAACCAGGGGGCGGGAAGTCTTGAAGAACACTCTGCACAACCTGTCGGAGAAGCGATACAACAATTCCTGCTCATGGATTTCGTAACTCAACTACTTTTGTCAGATCACCGACTGATGAACAAGCCTGATGAGAGACCCTCTTCGAAATCTGTGCCCGCCTACCGTCAGGCACAGTGACAGAATAGTGGTCAGGCTGGCGGCTGTCAACGGTTCGTCTTCGCTCTTGGTCACCCTCTCATCCTTCCCCATTCGTCTACCGCTATCCGGCTTTTCACTCTGTAATGGTCGCTCCGCCACACGGCCCACTCAGCGCACAGTCCGGTGCAGCTATTCGCCATCTTTTCTTATTTGCTTCGGTATTTATTCAATCCCGAAATCGCGCGTTTGAGATAGAACCACGGCAGTTGCCAACGTCTGTGCACACCATAGCGCTTCATCATGTAATCGGCGCGTGGTAAGGCCAGTTCGCGTAAGAAGCGAAACCGATCCCAGCCGCGCAAGTGTCGAAGTTCCGCCCACAAACGTTTGATTCGGCTAAAATCCGATCTCGCGTATTCATCCGCCAACGGTCCGGCGGCAGACAGCCCCACCTTCTCGATCTCGGATTGCAACGCTTCGGGCAAGCGCGTGTCAAACCACTGTCGGGCCCGCTTCAATCCATCCAGACATACGGAGCGCACCTGTTTGACAGAGGCAACCTGTAAAAACTCTGTCAACTCATCGGCGCTCAATCTTTCTACCAACAGATGAATATCATATAACCAAATCAACCGATCATCATTGTGGTGATGCGCCAAACGATGGACGCAGGCCAACAACAAGGCTTCTTGCCAGCCAATAGTGCGCGCCGACTCGCCGAGCGCCGGAACCGGGATGCCGGTCTTTGCCAACTCATCGAAAGTGAAGAGGTCGGCAAAGAGATTGCGATTGCTCAGTCGCCAATGAATATCGAATTGAAATTGGCTGCGCTCTCCGGCTTGAAGAATGTAGAGCGTCTGTTTGTTGACCAATTCGCCGGGTACGGCGGTGAATGGCATATACCCGAGCGACCGCATCACCACGCCGACCTGCTCGACATCGCCTCGTCGAATCAAGAGGTCTACATCGCCATGCGGACGCAAAGCGGGATATTCGTAGAGCGTGTAGGCAAGCGGCAACCCCTTCATCAACAAGGCATCAACCCCGGCAGCCGTTACGCCAGCCAAGACACGTTGCACTTCGCCTTCGAATTTGATCTTGAGCGCCGTCTGCGCGAAGCTTTGCCGCATCAAGGTTTCGCGCACCGCTTCCGGCCAATCGCTGAACCATACACGGTCACGAAGCAGATGATAAAGCAAAGGCTGGATGCCGTGATGCGCGACCAGCGCCAACCATTGCCTCTCCTCTTCGCGGCTGAATTCCTGCGGCCACGGTGCGGGATGATGATAAAAGAGGCGTCGTAACAAAGCGCTGAAGCCATCGGTCAAGGCTCCGCTCTCCACCGGCGGCTTCGCCAACGGCATATCGTTCACATTGGCGGGTGGTCTTTTCATCCTTCTCAAACTCGAAGTCGTATGGCAAGCCCGTCACGCTTTACGGGTCAGAGTGCGCCAACGGGCTTGCAGGGCGCGTTTGCCGCGTAGCCACCAGAGGCCGAGCCTTTCGATCACGCCGGGTCGTCTACCGATGAGCGATATTCGTCGCCCGCCGCGTTCGACGGCAACCACATGACCAAGTATTTGATCGGCGCGTACCGTCTCGTCTCCCACATGATGGGCATCTCCCTGCAAACGAAAGATCGTCTCTTCCGCCTCGCTCCCCTTGATCGCCAATACGCGATGCGCGAGCACGCGGCTGCCGACGGCATAGAGAATTACCTCTCCCGTCTTCACACTTGTCGCTTGAATCGGAGCCACCTCGATAATATCTCCATCACGAATCATCGGGTACATGCTATACCCTTGCGGGCGAAAGCGCACCGTCTGCCCGCGCCGCAACAGGTCGGCGCTGACTTCAGCAAAAATGTGCGGATTCTCGTTCACCTGCTACCCTAACCGATCCATCAAGAACTGCACTGCCGAATCGTCCGCGACGAAGCGATACTCATAACAGGGGACAGACTGAACCATCTCTTCGTTGAATGCTAAGGTGAAGGCAAGCCCTTCGGGGTAGTAGAAGGTGGGAAACTGGCAAGTAAAGAGTTTAGCGACGGCGTCGGCAGGGGCGATCTCGACCAGTTCGTTGTGTGTCGCTTGAGATAACAGAAAGATGGCGTTGAGTTTAGCTTTTTGCGGCAGCGCATAGCGTCCTTCTCCATGCCAGGGTGTGCCGTATAACCAAAATCCGTCTGCCGATTGGCGAATGATCGTGCGGTCATCAGTAAGAATCTGAACCCCTGACCGGGGCTCCCACAACCTTGCCGTCGTCGTTTTGCCGATACCGGAGTGACCCGCAAAGATGTAGCCTTTGCCGGAGGGAGTGACCAGACTGCACGAATGCATTTCGACGCCGCGACCTCTGGCCAGCAGATTCACATAGATGATCTCATCAAGTGGGTAACCGATGGGGTCTAACGCGATGTTCTCGCTGACGTACTGAGAATTAAGAAGGATCTCTCCAAAAGTGAAGTCTTCATTGAGACGGGCAATCTGGTAGGGCGCGCGGCCACAAACCGGAGAGACAAAACGAAAAAGGTAATCGCGGTCTTCACGGAATAAGCGCCAAAGCGAACCAGAATCAAAGACGAGCGTTCCGCTTTCGGCTTCATCTAGCGCGCACCGCCGGGCTTGTAAGCGGACGGTGGGTTCAACATCTTCAACAACGAAGCGCTCCATCGCGCCGACTGCGCGGAAATCTATGCTCGGATCAACCGTAGTGGCGACAAGTCCAATATCGGCAATCTTAATTTTGATGCCGACTGCCGAATCGTTTGCGCCAAAAGAGCTAGCCATCTACATTTTCAAATCTGTTTAGATCAGCAACGCGTCGAAATGTTTAGCTTGCCTGCGGAAGTTACCCCACTGCCAAGGGCAGAGAGGCGGCGTGCGATCAAACACTCTTCGAGGTTATGAACCGATCTGCACACAGGCCGATACGGATACGCAGTTGTTCGTGACGCTGGCGGGGCCCGCAGAGCCGGAAATTTTGCAGTTACCCAACACCGCCTCTTCGGCTCTGAGGTTTACGCGCTTCAACCAAGGTTTCGTGTATTGCTTCTTTTGTGATTCTGTTTGCTGTAACAACTCTTTCATCGTTTCATCTCCTGATTCGGTCAATGTTGGGCAACACTCTCTTTTCCATCAACTCGACATTTGATCTTCACGCCGCTACTCTCCGGCGCAAGAGGCGCAGCCGCCGCTTATGCAACCGCTTGACGCGCCCGCTAGCCCGTCGCCAAGGATGGGCAGATAACGTATCGGGCGATAGGCAGGCGCTTGCCGGTCGGCAAACTGCGAGCGCAGATAGGCAGCCGATTGCATCAACTCTTCATATCCCGATCCCTCGGGGCAATACTCACATTCCCCGTGAGCGGGAACGTCGAACCCGAGCGTGTAGGCGCGCAAATGCGAGGTTTGACAGAGGAAATCAACCGGCGCTTCTTTATCCTGATTCTCCAACTCTCCGTTGGCCGGACACATGCCGCAGACGTTCAACAGCCCGCAGGCATTGCA
>CAYXVU010000131.1:0-16833 GCA_964468725.1 uncultured Clostridia bacterium | reverse complement strand
GTCTATTGCTTGAATCTGAAGAGCGGCAAGGTGGAATGGCAGAAAGAGTTTTTTGCCGGACAACCACCTGGCGGACGGCATCGCAAGAATAGTTTTGCCTCAGAGAGTCCCATCACGGATGGAAAATACATCTACGTCTACGCGGCAAATTTGGGGCTGTGGGCTTTTGACTTGACCGGAAAGATGGTGTGGAAGACACCGCTTGAAGCGAATCCGATCTACCTCGATTTTGGAACCGGAAGTTCACCGGTATTGGAAGGAAACCTGCTCATCATTGTCAATGACAACGAGAAGCAGCAGTTTATCGCAGCTTTTGACAAGCGGACGGGCAAGCAGGTCTGGCGCACGAGTCGGGATATTGGGCCGAAAGGGCGGCAGTCCGGATGGGCGACGCCGTATATTTGGCGCAACCCGCTACGCACAGAGGTTGTGGCCGTGGGGCCGATGATGGTGGTGAGCTACGACCTGACAGGGAAAGAATTGTGGCGCATGTCGGGAATGTCAGCAGCGCCCATTCCGACGCCCTTCGCGTATGACGGGTTGTTGTATATCAATGGCGGGCGCGGCGCTCTGCTCGTTGCGCTCCGACCGGGAGCGACGGGCGACATCTCTCTCGAAAAAGAACAGACTTCTAACCAGTATGTCGTTTGGTCGCAAGCGCGCGCCGGAACCTATCTGCCGACGCCGGTCGCCTATGAGGGAGCGATCTATGCGCTGACCGAGACGGGCATCCTGAGCCGCTATGATGCCAAGACGGGAAAGCTGACCTATAAGACGCGCATTGATCCGAGGGCAACGGCGTTTACCACTTCGCCCTGGGCTTACAATGGCAAACTCTTCTGCTTGAGCGAAGAAGGCCAAACCTTCGTCATCGCAACCGGCGAAGAGTTCAAGTTGCTGCATGTGAATGAACTGGACGATATGGCACAAGCAACGCCCGCCATCGTAGGCGAGCGATTGCTGGTACGCACAGAGAAGCGGCTCTATTCGATCCGGCGCGGCAAATGAGCCGATCTTCAAGAGTCACATTCAAACTCAATGAGAATCGGTCTTGAAGCCATACTCCGAGACTCTTTGGGTTAAGCGTACCGATCTTTGCAGAGTGAAAAAAACGCTTTTGAACGGCTTGATGCGGGCGATCAGGTTGTCGCGCCCCATACGCACGATTACCCAACCCGGCTATCTCGGAGGAACCCTGCTATGCAAGCTGCGCTCGCAACGAAACCGATAAGACCCTGCAACCGAGGGCGCAAGGCGCAACCCCTGATCCTCTTCATCCTTGCGCTCGCGGTCGCGGTTTCGGCAAGTTCGGGGACTTCACTGGCGCAGAGACCCACCGCGCTCGAAGTCAAACTCACCGAAGGCACCAACATCGCGCTGGCGCTCTCGCCCGACGGCAAAACCATTGTCTTCGACTTGCAAGGCACGCTCTGGGCGATGCCAACAACGGGCGGCAAAGCGAAAGCCATTACGGATGAAGTAGGCGATGCACGCCAACCGGCGTTTTCGCCCGATGGCAAACGCATCGCCTTTCAATCCTATCGCGATGGCAACTGGCACATTTGGACAGTTGCGCCGGATGGGTCGCAACTCGCGCAACTGACTCGCGGCGCATTCGATGACCGCGAGCCGCACTTCTCGCCTGATAGTAAGCGTCTTGCTTTCGCCTCCGACCGCAGCGGCAATTACGACATCTGGCAACTTGATCTCGCAACACAAAAGCTCGAACAACTCACCCATGACCCAGCCAACGATTTCAACCCTGCCTACTCGCCCGATGGCCAACGCCTCGCTTTCGTCTCTGAACGCAGCGCGGCGCGCGGCATCTGGGCAATCACCAACCTTGCGAATGCAAGCACGCGCAATGAAGTTGTCGTCAGCCCTTCAACCGCCATCGTCGCCGCGCCCTCGTGGTCGCCTGATGGCCAGCAGATCATCTTTCAGACCTTTGCGCGTGATCGGGGCGCAACCGAGCTATGGGCAAAAGCAGAGACCGGCGATCAAGGGGCGCGAGCCATCAGCGCGAGCGGCGAAGATGTGTTTCCGTTTCGCGTCGGGTGGGCTTCGACTACGGAACTCTTTTACACGGCGGATGGCGCGATTAAGAGATTGAGCCTCGCAACGGGCGAGCGCAAAGCGATGGCCTTCGAAGCGACGGTCAAACTGAAGCGTCCCACCTATGCGCGCAAGAGGCGCGATTTCAACTCGATTGCGCCGCGCCCTGCGCTTGGCATCGTCGCGCCTGTGGTATCGCCCGACGGACGACGCATCGTCTTCACGGCGCTCGGCGATTTGTGGATTCAGGAGAGCGGCAAACGCGCCGAGCGCATCACCGACGATTCCTTCGTTGAAGCCCATGCGCGTTGGTCGCCCGACGGCAAGCGTCTGGTTTATCTATCGGACAAGCAAGGCTCGATGGACATGTGGTTGCGAGAGTTGGCGACCGGCCAAGAGCGTCTGCTCATCAAACTGCCGAGCGGCGGCAGCTTTCCGACCTTCTCGCCTGATGGCAAACGGATTGCCTACTTCACAGCCGAAGGCGGCACCCCACTCAATATGCGGTTGCAAGTCTTCGATCTCGAAACGGCAACTTCGAAGTCTGTCTTTGACCGCGCGATTCCGCCGACCCAGATAAGCTGGTCGCCGCGCGGCGATGCCCTCCTCGTCACGCTGCTCAATCCCCACTCGACGCGCTTTCGTGAAGGCGTCTTCGAAGCCTTGATCGTGCCGCTCGATGGCCGCCCGCCGCGCCGCATCGTTCCCATTGCACAGCGCACGCTCGCCTATGTCGCATGGTCGCCCGATGGCCGCCACCTCGCCTTTGTCGAAGATGGCAGACTCTCGCTTGTTGCGCTAACCGAGCAGGGCGAGATGAGCGGCACGCCGCGCCGTTTGAGCAATGATCTCGCAGACGCGCCGAGTTGGACGGGCGATTCGAAGTCGCTCGTCTACCTTTCGATGGGGCGTTTGCAGAAGATCAACATCGAGAGTGGGCGCAGCGAGGTGATTGCCCTACAACTCGACTGGCAGCCGGAGAAGCCGACCGGCACCCTCATTGTGCATGCGGGGCGTGTCTTTGATGGCCGCTCGCCGCAGTATCAAACCGATGTTGACATCATCATCGAAGGCAATCGAATCCGCGAGATTCGCCCGCACCTTGACTCGTTGCACATCGGCAGAATGATTGATGCCAGCGACAAGACCGTTATCCCGGGACTGATCGAAATGCACACCCATCAGTCGCTGATGCTCGGCGAAAAGCAAGGGCGCACCTGGCTCGCATTCGGCGTTACCTCGGTGCGCGAGCCGGGCGCGGATGCCTACGATGCGCTCGAACGCAAAGAGGCGTGGGCGAGCGGGCGACGAGCGGGGCCGCGTGAATTTTTCAGCGGGCGGTTGCTCGATGGCAGTCGCGTCTTTTACGGCATCGCCGAAGGAACGGCGAGCGAAGCGCATGTTGATCTGGCATTGGAGCGCGCCCGACGATTGGAATACGACTTCATTAAAACGTATGTGCGGCTATCGGATGTGATGCAGCGCAAAGCCGCCGCCGCCGCACACCGGATGGGCATTCCCACCTCATCGCACGAACTCTATCCGGCAGCCGCCTATGGGATGGATGCGATGGAGCACGTCAGCGCAACGAGTCGGCGCGGGTATTCTCCGAAGGCCACGGCGCTCAGTCGCAGCTATCAGGATGTGATTCAACTGCTCGCTGCCTCGCGGATGAACTACACGCCGACCTTGATTCTGACCGGGCTGGCACAGATCATCAGCGATCAACCGGCGCTGCTGCGCAATAAACAGTTCCTCGCCTTTTACGGGGAAGCGATGGCGCAAAGTCTCAGCGCACGCGCCGCCGGAGCGCGACAGCTTGCTTTTCAGGAAAGCGTCGCCGCACAGGGGAAGACCGTACTGGCTGTCCTCAAAGCCGGAGGTCGGGTAACGACCGGGACGGATTCGCCGCTTGTGCCGTTTGCCTTTACCACGCAGCTCGAAATTCAGATGTTGGTGCGCGCCGGATTCACCCCTTTCGAAGCGCTACGTTCGGCGACCCTATGGCCTGCCGAGGCGTTAGGAGTGAGCGACGAACTGGGCAGCCTCGAAGCCGGAAAACTTGCCGATTTGGTCATCGTTGACGGCGACCCGCTGAAGAGAATCGAAGACGCCTTGAACGTTGTGCTGACGATCAAAAACGGGAAAGCGTATGCGCTTGATCGTCTCTTACCTGCACCGCAGTGAAAGGAGGACGCGATGTCAGCAACGATAGAATCGCTCAGAGGCAAAATCATGAGCGGCGAGCGCGAATTGGGTCAGGCGCAACTGCTCGGCAATGCGGCGCGCGCTGCCGCAGGCTTTGCCGCTCTCGGCATCGGTTTCGAAGACACTGTGGCCATCATGCTACGCAATGATTTTCCGTTCTTCGAAGCGGCGATGGCGGCCAATGTTCTCGGCGCGCACGCGGTGCCGATCAACTGGCACTTTCAAGCCGAAGAGGCCGGATACATCATCAACGATAGCCGCGCGAAAGCATTGGTCGTACACGCAGACCTGTTGCCGCAAATCCGAGCGGGCATCCCCGCAAGCGTACAGACTTTTGTTGTGCCGACGCCGCCGGAGATTCAATCGGCTTATGATCTATCAGCGGCGCAGAGCCTGCCGCCCGCCGATGCAACGGTGTGGGGCGATTGGCTCAGCCAGCAGACGCCGCAACCACTAAGCGCGCCGCCGCAGCCTGCCAGCATGATTTACACATCGGGGACAACAGGAAATCCCAAAGGTGTGCGCCGCGATCCGGTCACGCCGGAGACGGCGCAGATATTCGCCGAAATGGTGGCGACGATCTTCGGCTTTTCGGCGGACGGCGACTTTCGCACCGCCATCACCGGCCCGATGTATCACGCTGCGCCGAATGTCTATGGTCTGTATGCCGCGAAAAACGGCGGCTTTTGCGTTTTGCAACCGCGCTTCGACCCCGAAGAGTTATTGCAATTGATCGAACGCTACCGCTTAACGCATTTGCATATGGTTCCGACGATGTTCGTACGGCTGTTGAAACTTCCCGATGCTATCAAGAGACAATATGATCTCGCTTCGCTGCGCTTCGTTGTCCATGCGGCGGCTCCCTGTCCGGCGGATGTCAAACGCGGGATGATCGAATGGTGGGGGCCGGTCATTAATGAGTACTACGGCTCGACCGAAACCGGCGGCGTGGTCTTTCATACTAGCGAAGAGGCGCTCAGAAAACCCGGCACGGTCGGTCGCCCCATCAAAGGCGGCATCGTGCGAATTTATGACGAAGAGGGAAACGCGCTCGGCGCGAATCGGGTCGGCGAAGTCTATGTGCGCATCGAAGGCTTGAGCAACTTCACTTATAACGGCGCGGATGATAAACGGCGTGAGATCGAACGCGAAGGTTTAGTGACAGTGGGCGATGTCGGCTATGTGGACGAAGACGGCTACCTGTTCTTATGTGACCGCAAACGCGATATGGTGATTTCGGGCGGAGTGAATATCTATCCGGCAGAGATCGAAGCTGTATTGGTTGCTTGCCCCGGCGTGAAAGATTGCGCCGTCTTTGGCATCCCGGATGACGAGTTCGGCGAAGCCCTGTGCGCCTACATCGAACCCGAATCGCAGTCCAAACTCGACGGCGACGCGGCGCGCGACTATTTGGCGCAACATCTGGCGCGTTACAAAGTGCCGAAGGTGATCGAATTTCGTGACGCCTTGCCGCGTGAAGATTCGGGAAAGATATTCAAACGCAAACTGCGCGCTCCGTATTGGGAAGAAACCGGACGCCAGATTTAAGGAGAGCAACAAATGGCTCTCGAATCGAGACGCCCGGCAACGTTTTTAACGCAGAGCCGCAAAGATACAAAGACGCCAACGATGCGGCGAAGGGCGACGCCTCTGCGCCTTTGCCCCTCTGCATCTTTGCGTTGCGCGCGTAGCCCGTTGCCAAATTGAGAGCGGCGCGAATTGCCGCTACAATCCTTCTTCATCCAACACCATCCTGGAGCGGAGTAATCGTAAGCGTGCAATCGAACCCATATCTCAATCGCGTCGCCATACAAGACCCGGCGCAGTTTTTTGGGCGCAGCCGCGAGGTTTCGAAAATCTTTTCCCGACTCGGCGCTTCGCGTCCGCAATCGCTTTCGGTCGTCGGTGAGCGGCGCATCGGCAAATCCTCCCTGTTGCACTACATTCATCATCCCGATGTGCGCGCCCGCCATCTGGATCGCGCGCAATCCTACATCTTCGTCTTCATTGACCTGCAACAGAAACGCAAGCTGACGCTCACCGAGTTTTTCAAAGAACTCTTCGCCCTCATTGCCAAAGAGACGGGCGACAAAGCGATCACCAAACTCGCGCCCACCTTTGATTCGGTGCGCGCCCTTCTCGAAGAGTTCGGACGCGCCCGCCGCAAGCTCATCGTTCTGTTCGACGAATTCGATGCTATTACCACCAATCAAGCCTTCGATCTGGAGTTCTATTCTTTTCTGCGCTCGATTGCTAACAATTATGATGTTGCCTATGTCACCAGTTCGGCGCGTGACCTTCAGGAGTTGTGCTATACGCAACTGATTGCCGATTCGCCCTTCTTCAATATCTTCACCAATGTTTTTCTGCGCGCCTTCACGGCCAGAGAAGCGACGGCCTTGATTACCCAACCGTCGGAGGCTGCCGGTCTGCCGCTCGCCGGATATGTGCGCCGCATAACGGAGATTGCGGGCTACTTCCCGTACTTTTTACAGATTGCCTGCGCGGTCTACTTCGACCACCTTGCCGAGGCCGATGGCAGGCTCGACCGCGAAGAGGTCGAAGCGACGTTTCTGGATGAGGCCAAAGGGCAATTTCGTTTCATCTGGGATCATCTGAGCGAAGGGCAACGTCGGGTGATGCGCGACTTCATCGAAAACGGGCGCGTCGAAAAAGAGCAAGAGCACCTGTACGAAGATTTGAAACGTGCCGGTTACTTCATTGAAGATGATCGCGGGGCGCGCGTCTTTTCGACGCTCTTTGCGTCGGTCATCTCGCGCCCGCGACGGGTGACCACCGAGATGCGCGAAGGAGACCGCGCCGCCATTCACGACGGCAAGACCGAAAAAGTGATAGCGCCGCCGCTGATCGAACCTGATGGCCATATCGGTCGCTTCACCATCGGGCGTTCGCTCGGTTCCGGCGGCATGGGCGAAATCTTCGAAGGCTATGACACCGAACTACATCGCACCGTTGCCATCAAGGCGTTGGCTTCGAAGTATGTCGAAGAAGAGACCATGAAAGCCCGCTTCTTCCGCGAGGCGCGCATGGCCTCGCAACTCAATCATCCCAACATCGCCATGATCTACGAGATCGGTGAAGCGGCAGGCAATCCCTATATTGTGATGGAGTATGTGAAAGGCCACACGCTGGCCGAGCGCTTGAATTTAGGGGCGCTCGATTTCAAAGAGATCATCGAAATCGGCAAGCAGGTGGCCGACGCCCTCAACGAAGCCCACGAACACGGCGTCGTGCATCGGGATGTGAAGACCGCAAACATCATGATTACCCATCGCGGCAAAGTGAAGGTATTGGATTTCGGGTTGGCCAAACCTGCGCCCGCCGTCAGTCGCGCTGTGAGCAAAACGCGATTGACCGAATCCGGCGTCTTGCTAGGCACGGTTAGCTATATGTCGCCGGAGCAAGCAACTGGGCGCAACGAAGTGACTCATCTATCGGATCTCTTTTCTTTCGGCGTCGTTCTCTATGAAATCACCACCGGGCGTCTGCCTTTTGAGGGCGACACCTATTTTCAGACCATCGAAGCCATCAGCAAACGCACGCCTGTCGCCGTAAAAAAACTCCGCAAAGGTGTGCCCGATGCTCTGGTCGCCATCATCGAACGCGCCCTCAAAAAATCGCCTGCCGACCGTTACTCCGCCGCCTCCGAGATGGCGCGCGATTTCGCGCAGATTCGGTTGTAGTCCCTGACCCTTATCGGCTTTTTCTTGCGGCCAGATTCTTCTGTAAGAAGGTGAGCACTTTGGGGCGCGCATCGGCCTGCGCTTTGGCATTAGCTTCCGGCGTGCCGCCGAGCGCCCACATCCCGCCGCCGGTCGAATACATCGCCGAAGTGTAGGCGCTGCGCACGGCATGCCCCGCGCCTTCATATGACAGATGTTGAAAGGGGAATTTGTGACCATGCGCTTGCAGTCGGGCGATGACCTGATCGGCCATCAACGAAGATGGCCACATCTGATCGTCTTTGCCGGTGACCAGCAGCACCGCGCCGTTGATCTTTTCGACCGGTATCACGGCTTGTTGCACCGCCTCTTGGTCTTCGAGGCTGGGCAGATAGAGATCAAGCAGACGCACGGGCTTGCCCTTGCCAAATTGAGAGGTGAAAGCCGAGGTTGATTTGCCGGGGACGAAGGGCAAGGGTTTGCCGCCAACCGACCACGAAGAGATATCGCTGCCCGTTCGTTGACCGATGCCCATCCAGACGACATGGCTGGGGACGATGGCCACGACAGCTTTGAGTTCGGGAAACCGCGAAGCCAACAGCAGCGACAACTCGCCGCCTTTTGACCCGCCTATTGCGCCCAATCGCTGGGCGTCAACCGAGGCTCTGCGGCTTAACCAATCTAGCCCTTTTTTGAAGTATTCTAGGGGAATGTTAATCAACTCTTTGGGCACGCCTTCGACGCCGAAATAGGCGAGTGCGAAGGTGACATAGCCGTGCGACGCCAAGAGCGCCGCTTCGCGGTCGCTAAAGCCGCCTTCAGAGCCGGAAAGCACAAGTAGCGCGGGATGTTTGCCGTCGCCTTCCGGTTCGAACAACTTTGCGACCAACCCTTCTTCGCGCACTTCGGTCAATCGCACGCCGGGTTTCATCCACCAGCGTGTAAGCTTTGCCGTCGCAACGACCTTGCCATCCACTTCGGCATCCAGTTGAGTGAGGGCGGCAACCGTGATGTCGGGCAGGCTGCCCGGCGCAGAGGTTGCTGTTTCGCGCGTCATTGACCAAAACAGCCCCATCGCATCAATGCCCGAATAGCTCCCAGCGACGGGCGCTTGTTTGCCCACTTCGACGCGCCCGTTGTCATCCGCGATAAAGGTCGCCTGCGAGCGCCAACTATTTTGTGTGGCTTTGATGGTGATGCGCGCGCGCGGCGCG
The DNA here is from genome assembly GCA_964468725.1 of uncultured Clostridia bacterium. Classification (GTDB taxonomy): domain Bacteria; phylum Acidobacteriota; class Blastocatellia; order UBA7656; family UBA7656; genus CAYXVU01. Next base: position 7,673 of record CAYXVU010000131.1, on the reverse strand, counting down.
AAGCCGGAGAGCCGGAGAGCAACTGCTTCATCCATCAAAGCAGTCTCCGGCGACACCTGAATTGCAGGATCGGTCACCCTCTCCACGCGGCTTGCTCTCCCCGTTGTCATCAACAACAAGGCGGTGCAAATCAACAGAGCAGTCTTCTTCATTTCACCTCCACACTATGATCGAATCAATAGCCAAAATTGGCCGCTGCCGAGGGCGTCTTGCTCGGCGCGGCTTGCCAGCCGAGGTTATCAGATGATGATAGCCCTCTGGCGCTTCCGGCAAAGTCAATTTTCGGCTTCTTTACGCACATCAGGGTTAATGGATATTTCTTCTTCGTAATGCGATACGCGGGTGAACATGATGAACCCTGCGCCGACGATGACCAGCAAGAGAATGAAGACAATGAGCAGGAAATACCAGGGCAGATTTGGTTGATTGGGGTTGGTCGGGTCGCCGCCGCTAATGGCCAGCAAAATGAAAGGACCGATGACCGCGCCGATCAGCCCTAAAATCAGGGCTGTGCGATCCAACATACTCTCGCGCGGAGCGCTGACGCGGCTGCCGATATACGCGCCGATCACCGAAGCGACCACCGAGCAGCCGACAAAGAGCAGACTGCGCAGCGTCAGATTCAGGCTGTGACTGCCGCCGCTCAGCCACAAACCGGTGACAAATTGGTCGCGATTCATATCCGGCAGCAAGAGAAAGATCAAGGCGCTGAGGATCAAAGTCAACAAGGCGACGATGATGGCATCTACAATGCGAAATTGATCTCCCATTCGACCGATGACGAAGCCGCCGATTAAAAACGCGCCGAGCGTCAGACCGAAGATGAGCAGGGTAATGGTGTTTTGCTGAATGCCGGTCTCGCTGCGAGCCGCACTGAAGGCGATGCCGGTAAAGATCAGCGAAATGATGATCTGTAGTCCAAAGGCGAACCCCAACCCGCCGAGCACAGATTTAATGCGCGTGTTCATACTGCTTCTCCTTTCACCCACGAATGCGTCGGTGACGGACGCAAGGCGCTTGGCAAACCTCTCCAGCCCGCAGCTCTCACATTACAGAAGCCGAAACGGATGGACGCTTATTCATCGTAGTTGACCTGACTCTCTACCTGACGGTGCTGCTCTCTACCAATCGCTGTTGAAACTCCATCCCCGTGTGGAGGCAATGGTAGACCTCTTCTCAGGCAGAGTCAAAGCCGAATGGACGGCCAGTTCGGAGCGAACAAAAAGAGGGGGGCATCGCCGTTGAGAGGCCGAATGAAACCGCCCACCACTAAACCGAAAGTTGAGGTTGCAAGGCCGCTTTTGAGAATCGCGTGCGCTTCACTGAACCAGTTGGCGCAGGGCTTGCCGCGCAGCTTCGAGGGTCTGTTCGATCACCCCGTCCGTATGTTGCAAACTGACAAACGCCGCTTCGAATTGCGAAGGCGCGAGATAGACGCCCGCTTCGAGCATAGCGCGGAAATAGCGCCCGTAGGCTGCTGTATCGGACTCTTTGGCGCTCGGCCAATCCCGAACCGCCGCGCCGGTGAAGAAGACCGTAAACATCGAACCGACGCGATTGAGCGTCGCCGCAATGCCCGCTTCGCTCGCCGCCTCTCGCAGTCCGGCCTCGAGCCGCGCCGAGCGTCGTTCGAGTTCATCATACGGGTTCAACTCTTTTAGCAATCGCAAGGTCGTCAGCCCTGCGGTCACGGCCAACGGGTTGCCCGACAGAGTGCCCGCTTGATAGACCGCGCCAAGCGGCGACAACCTCTCCATCACCTCCGCGCGCCCGCCGAATGCCGCCAACGGCATGCCGCCGCCGACGATTTTGCCGAGGCAGGTCAAATCCGGTTTGATGGCATAGCGTTGTTGAGCGCCACCGTAGGCCACCCGAAAGCCGGTCATCACTTCATCGAAGATGAGCAACGCACCCTGCGCGGCGGTGATGCGGCGCAGGGTTTCAAGATAGTCGGATGCTGGCGGCACACAACCCATGTTTCCGGCGACAGGTTCGATGATGACGCAGGCGATTTGGTCGCCCTTTTCTGCAAAGAGTTGAGCGAGCGCATCAGCATCATTAAAGGGCAAAACCAAAGTGTGACGCGCGAAGTCGTCGGGCACGCCGTCGCTATCAGGCGTCGCAAAGGTCGCCAGTCCGGAACCGGCCTTCACCAGCAGGCTATCGCCATGTCCGTGATAGCAACCTTCGAACTTGACGATCTCGCTTCTACCTGTAAAGCCGCGCGCCAAACGGATGGCGCTCATCGTCGCTTCCGTGCCGGAACTGGTGAGCCGCACCTTTTCGATAGACGGATAGGCGTTGGCGATGAGTTCCGCGAGTTCGACTTCGAGTTCGGTCGGCGCGCCGTAACTGGTGCCGCGCTCGGCTGCCGCGCGCACGGCGGCGATGACCTGCGGGTGCGCGTGACCGAGAATCATCGGCCCCCACGAGCCGACATAATCAATGTAGGAGTTGCCGTCCGCATCAGTGAGATAACACCCGGCAGCCTCAGCAATGAAGAGGGGGTCGCGCCCGACGGCGCGGAAGGCGCGCACCGGCGAATTGACGCCGCCGGGAATCACCTGTTGAGCGCGTTGAAAGAGTTGGGATGATTTTGCGGTGTTGAGTTTGGTCATGTCTACTCTCTTGGTTGGCCGATCAAAGACGCATCATTTCTAACAGAGTTTCCGGTTGCGCACCACCGATTTTCAGATGCTTTACCTCATCTTCTCCGGCCTTTCTGAAGAAGCAAGCACGCCCTCCCTATAAGCGCCCGCCGTCCACATCCCGCAGGAATTGGATGATGCCTTCGACATAGGTCTTCTGATCGTCGAAGATCGCCAGATGGCTGCCATTAGGGCAAAAGAGGTAGCGCCCTTTTTGAACCTTTCCTGCCATCATCTCCATGTGTGCCGGGTCCATGGTGTCGTATTTCGCTCCGATGACCAGCGTCGGCGGCGCAATCTTTGATAGGTCATTGGTGCGATCCCAATTGACCAGTTTGCCGCTGGCTCCTAATTCGCTCGGCCCTTGCAGAGGGATATAGATGGCCGGATTGATATGTTTGAAGGCGCGCGTAGCCGGGTCAGGCCACTTATCCGGCGGCATCCGCAGAATGTGATGGACGTAGTGATGCGGAATCAGCAACTCCATGTAACGTGGATTTTGATAATCTTTCTTAGCCTCTAACTGTTTGACTTCGGCCAGCACTTTCTGATCCATAGCGGGCATCAGCACTTCTTCCGCGTACCGGTTATAGGCCGGAATGCTGGCCATCATATTCGAGATGATGAGACCTTTGAGGTGCTGCTGATATTTGAGCGCGTACTCCATCGCCAGAACGCCGCCCCACGATTGCCCGAAGAGATAGAAATTGGTGTTATCCAGTTTGAGAGCTTGCCGCACCTGTTCGACCTCTTCAACAAAGCGCGGCAACTCCCACAACTCCGGTTCGTTGGGTTGGTCGCTGTAGGCCGAGCCGAGTTGATCGTAGTAGTAGTACTCGATTCCAGCGGCAGGAAAGTAACTATCGAACGGTTCCAGATATTCATGCGTCAGTCCCGGCCCGCCGTGTAGCAGCAAGACTTTGATCGTCGGGTTATTCCCGATGCGTTTCGTCCAGACGCGGAAGGTTCCTTTGGCGGTAGTGATGGGAATCATCGTGACGCCGCCGCTCAGGCGATCATCGCGGCTTGAATAGTCGAGATACGAATTCGTAGCCGACGGCGGGGATGCCGGTGGCTTGGTGCAACCGTGCAAGACCAGCACGGCGAGGGCGAGAAAGAGAATCGGTTTCATGGCTTCCTCCCTGATTGAAATGTTGTACAGAGCTAGCCTCTCTTCTTCTCCTTTGGGCTTCCGGCTAATGGCCTCTCGGTAACCGGCACGCCTTCGGCAGGCAAAGGTGTAATCCAAACGAGCAGGGTTTATCAAGCCGATCCGGGCAAATTGCTCGCGATCAAAAACCCGCGCTGCCGACTGGGCTTTCCGGCCTTTATGAAGCAGGGCTGACAGGTGAAGAATCGAACCGGGTTGCGAAAGATATTCCTGAATCAATTGGTCATAGCCGCGCCCCTCTGTTGCTTGGCTTCAATCAGTGACCGTTCTGGTGCGAGCCGTTCGCAAGCTTCGGGTTTACAGAAATTACGGTTGCAGTAGATAGGGAAAAAAGGCAAACTGAGCGCGTCGGCTACCGCTTTACTTTACCTGCCCCATGGTTATGGTTCATTGGGGAAAATGGGGTTTAAGAAAGCGATAGCCCGGTTAGCATCTTCCGGGTTGAAGGTGACAAGGTGGCCGGGGAGGGTAGAGCCTGATCCGGTATTTGAGGCTGGAAGGGAAGATGTTGATAGGGTCAATGACGTTGACAATATGAAACCACCACTCCCGGAAGGTGAGGCGTCCCGGCTTGCCGCTCTACGCCGCTATGACATTCTCGATACCGAAGCTGAGGAGGCGTTTGACAATCTGACGCACCTGGCGTCGCAGATTTGCCAAACCCCGATTGCCCTCGTCAGTCTCATTGACGCTGACCGGCAGTGGATCAAGTCTACTGTGGGGCTGACCCTGAGCGAGACGGCGCGCGATGTGGCTTTTTGCGCGTACGCCATCTTACAGCCTGACCTCTTAGTAGTGCCGGATGCGTTAGCCGACAAGCGGTTTGCCAAAAACCCGCTGGTGACCTCAGACCCGTGCATCCGATTCTATGCGGGCGCGCCGTTGATTACGGCGGAAGGAGAGGCGCTCGGCACGCTCTGCGTGCTTGATCGCGTGCCCCGTGATCTGACTGAAGTGCAACGCGCTGCTCTACAGATATTGAGTCGGCAGGTTATGACGCATTTGGAAATCCGGCGTCAAGTCGCCACCCTGATGAGCGCCAACCGGGAGTTAGCGCGCGAGATTGCCGAACGCAAAAGATCGGAAGCCGCGTTGAAGGAGAGCGAGGAGTGGTTGAGGGCTATCCTCAACGCCACCCGCGATGGGATCGTCGTCGAGGATGACGGGGTGATTGTCTTTATCAATCAGGCTCATATCCAACTTCTCGAGTATGATGCGCCGGAAGAGCTGATTGGCAAGAATATCTCCGATGTTCTGCCAGAGGACGAAGCCCGACGAATGACCGCTTATGGCAAGCAACGGCTGCGCGGCGAACACCCGCCGACGAGCTACTCTTTCAAAGCCAAAAAGAGGGACGGAACTTTGATCGAAGTGGAAGCTTCCGTCTCGACCTCGGTCATCGGAGGGAAGCCCTACATCATGACGGCAGTCCGCGACATCACCGAGCGCAAAGAGACGGAAAGGGCGCTGCAAGACAGCGAACAACGCTATCGCGTTCTCAGTGAAGGCATCGCCCACCAAGTGTGGATGGCGCAGCCTGATGGCAAAGTCGATTATGTCAATCAACGAACCCTCGATTACTTCGGGTGTGCGGAGTCGGAAATACTGGAAGACGGCTGGCAAAGATTGGTTCACCCCGACGACCTCCCCGCCTGCTTGGAGCGTTGGACGCGTTCCCTGCAAAGCGGGAATCCCTACCATATGGAGTTTCGCTTGCGGCGCGCGGACGGAACCTACCGCTGGCATAGCGGGGGGGCAATCGCCGGACGCAACGCGGAGGGTGAGGTTGATAAGTGGTATGGCACCAACTCGGATGTCCATGATCAGAAGCTTGCGGAAGAGGCCTTGAAAAAGAGCGAGGAGCATTTGCGACAGACGCAGAAGTTGGAGAGCATCGGGCTATTGGCCGGGGGGATCGCTCACGACTTCAATAACCTCTTGGTGGTCATCAACGGATATACAGACCTGGCTCTCAGAGAACTGAAGCAGAACCAAGCGCTGCATGCGAAGATTGAAGAAGTTCGCAAGGCGGGCGAACGGGCTGCGACGCTGACTCGCCAACTCCTCGCCTTCAGCCGCAAACAGGTCATGAAACCGGAAGTGCTCGACCTCAACACGGTGGTAGCGGACACCAGCAAGATGTTGCAGCGACTGATCGGTGAAAACATTGAACTATCGTTAAACCTGAAACCGGCGTTGGAAAAGATCAAAGCCGATCCGGGTCAGATTGAGCAGGTGATTATCAACCTGGCGGTCAACGCCCGCGACGCGATGCCACGCGGCGGCAAGCTGATCATTGAAACGAATAATGTCGAACTCTCGGAGGAATACACTCTACAGCGTGCCGTCGTTCTGCCCGGACATTATGTGAGGTTAGCCGTTTCGGATACCGGCACGGGCATGGATCGGCAAACCCAAGAGAGAATCTTTGAGCCTTTCTTTACGACCAAAGCCCTCGGGAGAGGAACCGGACTGGGTTTGTCTACGGTTTATGGCATCGTTAAGCAATCGGGCGGTTACGTTTGGGTCTACAGTGAGATGGGGCAGGGGACGACCTTTAAAATTTATCTTCCCCGTATTCAAGGGCAAGTGACAACTCGGAGCTTGAGCGCTGTCTCCGCAGAATTACCGCGCGGTACAGAGACGGTGCTATTGGTCGAAGATGAAGTGGCGGTCAGAAAAATGACGCGGGTTGTGCTGGAAAGATGCGGCTACAACGTGATCGAAGTTGCCAGCGGTAACGAAGCGAAGACGGCCTGCCTGCACCATGAGGGAGATATCCATCTGCTGCTCACTGATGTCGTCATGCCGCAGATGGGCGGGCGAGAAGTTGCTGAGATGCTGCTCCAACTGCATCCCGAAATGAAGGTCCTCTACATCTCCGGCTATACGGATGATGCGATTATCCATCACGGGATGTTGGAGAAAGGCACAGCCTTTCTGGAAAAACCGTTTATGCCCGAGGCTTTGGCTAGAAAGGTGCGCGCCGTTTTGGACGAACCGAGCGAAGCGTAAGCGGGAAAAGGACTGGCTCGCTGAGCGAGGTATTGCCTCTGCCCACCTGACAACGCCGAGGCAACGCTTTGCCGCTGGCTGGTTTGAGGTTCGTTTCCCGGAAGGCGAAACTCTTCTCCATCGGCATCGCAGACGCAGAGCCAGTTGCCGTAGAAGAGTATGAAAGCGAAGCATCATTTTGGGTCTGCCAGATGATGCTTACGTCCATTACGTTCTCATCGCAAAACCCTACACTTTCACGCGGTTGCAGCCGTCAGCATCACCCCTACAGTACGCTACAATACGCTCGGTTTCGTTATATTCCCGTCAAAAAAATGTCACAAGCCTTGAAGCGATATCAAAGAGCGCTTCAACGAGTAGGCTGTGCACAGTACGGGACTCTCGCGCCGGAGCCTGATCTGCGCTCAGTCAACCGGCAGGGGGGCAAAAGTGTCCACCTATATATCTTATCTAGGGAACATGTATATAGGGGGACACTTTTTTCCTTTCGGTAATTCATGATCATGGGAGTACCAAAACGCACACTACCACACTTGACCCGCGAAGAAGCGCACTTCTATTCCCTGCTTTCTTCGCTCGCTGGCTGCGACACACCTCTGCGCACGCTCTGGCAAGCCCTCAACTCGCGCCCTGCCGTCGCCGGTGATGACCCGCAGCTCTGGCTCGTGCCCTCGGCAACCGTTGCCGATCAGAGCTACCTCGCCCGCCTGGACTCGCGCGCCTGCACCTGCGCGGGCTTTCACTTCAAACAATCTTGCTCTCACCTGCGCGCCGCTTCGCTCGTTGCGCGTCTCCGCTTTCACCTCACCCAACCTCAAGGAGGAACCGATGACTTCTCG
>CAYXVU010000130.1:1959-16988 GCA_964468725.1 uncultured Clostridia bacterium | reverse complement strand
AATTGCTCAAGCAACTCTTTCCACACACCGGGCACGCCCTGGTCATCGGCATCACCGGGTCGCCGGGGGCGGGCAAAAGTACGCTGGTTGATCGTCTTGCCGCGCATTATCGTAAAGGCGGAGAGAAGGTCGGTATCATTGCCGTTGACCCCTCAAGCCCGTTCACTGGCGGCGCGATACTGGGCGACCGGATTCGCATGCAGAATATGGCGCTCGATGCCGGAATCTTCATTCGCAGCATGGCATCGCGCGGCAATCTCGGCGGTTTGGCGCGCGCCACTGTGGATGCCGTAGCGATACTGGATGCTGCCGGATATAATAAGGTCATCGTTGAAACCGTAGGCGTCGGACAAGATGAAGTGGACATCGTGAAGGCTGCCGATGTAACTGTGGTGGTGTTGGTTCCGGGCATGGGCGACGATATTCAAGCCATCAAAGCAGGCATTATGGAGATCGGCGATGTCTTCGCCATCAACAAAGCGGATCGCGATGGCGTGTTACGGACGGAAAAAGAGTTGGAGATGCTGCTCTCCATTACCGAACGCAAGGATGGTTGGCATCCTCCGATTATCAAAACCGTAGCCACGGAAGATCAAGGCATTGACGGTTTGGCACAAGCCATTCAAGCCTATGCCGACTTTATTGCAACCCATCAAGAGGAGGGGTACGACCGCCGCACAGGCATCGCGCGCACGCGCATCATCGAATTGTTGCGTGACCGATTATTGAGAGCGGCATTGCAGAGAGGATTATCAGAAGACGAGTTGCGCGCGTTGTCAGAAGCGGTAGCCCAACGCCGCCGCGACCCCTATTCGGTCGTCGAAGAGATCATGGCGCGACTCAACATCGGAAACCAGTGACGGGAGGTCGGGCAGCAGGCGTATCGCTCGCATCGAATCGCGACCGCTGATTATCGAAGACAAACCATTATGAAGATTGATCACCTCGGAATTGCCGTTCATTCATTGTCTGATGCGCTGGCGTTCTACCGCGACGCGCTCGGATTGGAATTGGATCACACCGAGACGGTAGCAGCCGAAGGCGTGCAGGTTGCGATGCTGCCGGTTGGCGAGTCTCGCATCGAACTCCTCGAACCGCTTTCGGAAGCGACGGCGGTCGGTCGTTTCCTCGCCAAACGCGGCGAGGGGTTACACCACATCTGCTACGAGGTCGAGAATCTCGCAGCCAAAGTCGAAGACCTAAAAGCGCGCGGCGTCAGAGTGCTGGACGGCTATCCGCGGCGCGGCGCAGGCGACAAACTGGTCGCCTTCCTCCATCCGGCGAGCGCCAACGGTGTCCTGATCGAACTGTCGGAAAGCCCAACTATCACGAAGGAGATTTCATGAACACATCTGGAAAAGTCATCGCAGCCATTGTCGTCGTGCTTCTACTGGCCGGCGCGTTGTTGTTTGCTCAACGGTCAACCTCGAAACCGGGAACGGTAAAACTCTCGACGCAGGACATGGAGATGCTCGTCAAAGAGATGTTGCCGCCGACCGCACAACAACAATTGGCAGACAAACCGGAAGAGAAGAAGATGTTTGTCAAACGCATTAAAGAATTATTGGCGCTTGCCAATGCCGCCGAGCGTGATGGATTGGGACAAGATAAAGAGGGGCTCTCGCAAATCGAATTGCAAACTGACATTGCTCTGCGCGATGCCTACGAGAAAAAAAATCCCGGCTCCACCCCGAGCGATGCCGATATCAACGCTTACTACCAAGCCAATCCGAAGGTTTGGGATAACTTCCTTGAGTTAAACCCGCAACTTACCCAGCAGGCGCAGTCTGCCCCTGCACAACTGGAAAACATTAAAAAGAGGTTCGGGCAAATCAAGGTTCTGGCCGAACGCGGACGCCAAAGTGGCCTGCTCAACGAACGAGCAACTCAACTCCGCGTCTTGATTGGGCGCTCGCAAGTGTTAGCCAGTGCGTATGTCTCCAATCTGCAAAAGAATCCTGAAAAGTTGGTCACCGATGCAGACGTAGAAAAGTATTACAGCGAACACCCGGAAGAGTTTGACGAAGTGCACGCCCGCCACATCCTCATCAGCACCGAAGCGCCCGAAGAACCCGCTGCCGAAGGTGACAAAGGGAAAAAGGCGGACAAACCGAAGGCCTTGAGCAAAGACGAAGCGCGCAGCAAAGCGCAAGCTATTCTGGAGCGCATTCGCAAAGGGGAAGACTTTGCCAAACTCGCGGGAGAATTCTCCGATGACCCCGGATCGAAGACCAACGGCGGCGATTTGGATTTCTATGCCAAAGGCGGCGGTTTTGTGAAGCCCTTCGAGGATGCGCTCTTTACGATCAAACCCGGCGAAGTGAGCGACCTGGTCGAAACACAGTTTGGTTATCACATTATTAAAGTCGAAGAACGCCGCGTTGCCGCGGTGGATGACCCGCAGACCAAACAGAAGATCAGGCAGAAACTTCAGGAGGAAAAACTCGAACAACACTTTGAAGAGTTGGTCGTTAGCAGCGGTGTCGAGGTAGCAGAAGATTTCACCATCACTCCCGACCCGATACCGCCGCAAGACGCGCCGGTGATTCCGATGCCGCAAGGCAACACGCCGCCCCCCCCACCGCCATCAGCGAAAAAGCCTGCCGGAAAGTAGACGGCGGGCGGTAATCCGAGCGGTATTGCCGTTGGGGAGAGGTGATAGGGAAGACCGGATACAAAATGAGGTCAACTTCACGATCAAACAGGAGGCGATGCGTTCAGTTGTTATCGGGGCGCAATCGCAATTCCTGAACCGTTGACGGCATCGGGTTTCTTCACTCCAAAAATGATAGGGCGGCCTAGCGGAGGCCGCCCGCAGATTGTATGAAGCTCAGGGCGTCCCAAATCGAAACTATTTCTGATGGAACCGATGCGTTCGATGGCGGCGCGGTTGTCGGCCTCGTGCCGCAGGCGATTCGTGAAGATTGAGGATGCGTCTTTTATCATGACCCGCACACGGTTTTCGGCAGAATCCGCGAAACCGCAGGGCGGATCAGCATCGAAGCGATTAGCAACAATAGAGATGGCAGTCATTCATTTCCATAGGAGGCGACATTGGCAGACATAAAGATCGGCGTCATCGGCGGCAGCGGCCTTTATCAAATGGAGGCGCTCACTGATATAGAAGAAGTCAACCTTGACACCCCGTTTGGCAAGCCGTCCGATGCCTTTATCATCGGCACACTCGGCGACGTGCGGGTCGCCTTTTTGCCGCGACACGGGCGCGGCCACAGGCTGTCGCCCACCGAACTTCCCTTTCGCGCCAACATCTACGGTATGAAGCTGCTGGGCGTCGAACGCATCATCTCGGCGAGCGCCGTCGGTTCGCTCAAAGAAGAGCTCCAACCGATGGACATTGTGCTGCCCGATCAGTTTTTTGATCGCACTCGGCAGCGCGTTTCGACCTTCTTTGGCGATGGCGTTGTCGCGCACGTCACCTTTGCACACCCGATCTGCGACGATCTATGCGATACGCTTGAAGCGACGGCGCGCGCCGAACTCGAAGGCGTTCGGCTACATCGCGGCGGCACCTATCTCTGCATGGAAGGCCCGGCGTTTTCGACTAAAGCCGAATCGGAAGTGTATCGCTCGCTCGGCATGTCGGTCATCGGCATGACCAATCTGCAAGAAGCCAAACTCGCGCGCGAAGCGGAAATCTGCTACGCGACTATGGCGTTGGTGACCGATTACGATTGCTGGCATCCTGAGCATGATTCGGTGACTATCGAAATGGTGATTGAGTATTTGAATCGCAATTCGGCAAACGCGAAAGCCTTGATTGCCGGAACGATTGCCCAACTCGCCCGACAAGAAAGAGCTTGCAAGTGTGGGCGCGCGCTTCAGCATGCTATCATCACGTCGCCGGATAAAATTACGCCAGCGGCCAAAGAGCGGCTGCACGCGATCATCGGTAAATACGTCAGTTGAGGTGAGGTGCAATGATGGACAAGAGGTTGATTGCCCGAATCTGCTTTTGCACGGTTGTCTTGGCTCTCGCTTGCGTGTCGGCGGCGGCACAAGGCGCGGCGCGCGGGCGAATTGAAGGCGTGCGCGATGAGACGCTAGAGATCAAAGCCAAACATAACCTGACGGTTGCGCGATACTACTTCGAGCGGCGCAAAGCCTATGAGGGCGCACGCGACCGGTTGCAAGAGATCATGGATATTCATCCCGACTTTTCCAAAATGGATGAGGTGCTGTTTCTGTTGGGCGAAATTCACGTCAAGCTCAACAAGCTAAGTGAAGCGGCAGATTATTACAACAAGATGCTCAAAGACTTTCCCGACAGCCAGTTCAGTAAGAAAGCCAAAGAGCAGCTTGAGAAGCTCAAACCTGAAAATAAAGAGGTGAAATCGTAAATGTCGGTTCTGGTCGTTGGTTCGATTGCATTCGATGCGTTGAAAAGTCCCTTCGGGGAACGCGAAAAAATTCTCGGCGGCGCGGCGACCCACTTCAGCATCGCCGCTTCCTTTTTTACGGACGTGCGTGTGGTTGCAGTGGTTGGTGATGATTTCACCGGCGTTGAAGAGCGAGTCTTTCGTGAGCGCGAGATTGATCTGACGGATGTCGAGCGCATCGCGGGCGGCAAATGTTTCTTCTGGAAGGGTGAATATGGCTATGACCTCAATGTGGCAAAGACTCTCGATACGCAGCTCAATGTCTTTGCCGACTTCAATCCGCAACTTTCCGAAACCGCGCGCAACACGCCTTTCCTCTTTTTGGGAAATATCCAGCCATCATTACAAGTCGAAGTTCGGAAACAGTCGAACGCGCAATTGGTAGCCGCCGATACGATGAATTACTGGATTGACAGCGCCCCGAACGAGTTGCAAGAGATGATTCGTAACATTGATGTGCTCATCGTCAATGATTCGGAGGCACGCGCCATTGCCAAAGAAGCGAACCTGGCGCGCGCGGCTCGCAAGATTCTGGGCATGGGGCCGAAGCACATCGTGGTCAAACGTGGAGAATACGGCGCGGCGATGTTTAGCGGGGCATCTTACTTCGCTACACCAGCCTATCCGCTTGAAGAGGTATTTGACCCGACTGGGGCGGGCGATAGTTTTGCGGGCGGGTTCATGGGCTATCTGGCAGCGATCAATTCGACGGATGAAGCGGCGATGCGGCGCGCGATTATTTACGGCTCGGTGATGGCTTCCTTTCAAGTGGAAGAGTTCGGTTGCGAGAGAACACAGCGGCTCACCTATGAAGAGATCGCGGCGCGCTTCCGCGAGTTTCGCGCCATTACCCATTTCGAAGAGGCGGAACTGCCGCGTCGTTAAAGCAGGTGGATTGTCGGTCTGGCAATTTTCATTGGGGAATACAAACGGAACAGGGTTTGAGGTTACGCTTAAGCGCCGCCTCTTCGCTCAACGCACTACGCTCGGTTTGGGAGGGCAGATGCGTTGACAGATGATAAAACTCCTGGTCATTGGCGCACGAATAAACCAGTTTGACTGGCGAGGAGAGACGTTGAACATCCAGAGCTTTTTGCTGGTCAATCCGCACGGTTGAGTCGGTAAGCGGCGACGCTGCTGTCGGAGGCGCTGCCGTCGTTGCCGGGGGATTCGGTTGAGCGACCAGTTGATTTTTGATGTAGGAAAGCGTCACCCACCCGAAACATAGGAGCGAAGCGAAAATCGTAAAAGAGATCAGGCGATTGAGAAACAAAATAGGATGAGAACTGCGTAATGGACTGCGAGCTTGGAGGCTTGCCACAGGTTACGCTCCTTTCGATTGCAGTTAAAAACCTGTTCGGGAAGCCCGAAAGTTACCATAGCCGTACGGGGCAGTCAAGCTGCGATTCCAAGCCGATCAAGGCGGTAAATTGCCCCTGAAGGGAGGCCCTTTGACTGCAATCCGGTTCACCAAGATACAGGCCGTTGGCAACGATTTTCTTATCCTTCCGGTTGACCAAGTGATGCAGTTGGCCGCAGCCCCCGAATTGGCGCGACAACTGTGCGAACGCAACTACGGGGCTGGAGCCGATGGCATCATCTTCATCGCGCCCGCTCATCATCCGCAAGCGGATTTCGACTCACGCATCTTTAACGCCGATGGCAGCGAGGCGGAAGTCTCCGGCAACGGCACTCGCTGTGTTGCTGCTTATGTCTACTATTCAGGGTTGTGGTCGCAAGCCGAAGTGCGAATCCATACCGTCGCCGGAGTGAAGACCGGTCGCTTCGTCGAGCGCGACCAACTCAACTACTATTTCGAATTCGATATGGGCAAACCCCGATTGACCAGCGAAGAGATCGGCATGGCACTTGCCCAACCGTTGGAGCGCGTCATCGGCTACCATTTGCGAATCGGCGGCGATGTGCTCGAAGTCACCTGTACCTCGATGGGCAATCCGCACTGCACCCTCTTCTTGTCCGATGTCGAAGCCGTAAACCTTGAAGAACTCGGCCCGCTCATTGAAGACCATCCGATCTTCACCAATCGAACCAATGTTGAATTCGTGCGGGTCATTGCGCCGGATGAAATCGAGGTGGTCTTTTGGGAACGCGGCGTCGGGCGCACCAAGTCCTCCGGCACAGGGTCGTGCGGAGCCGCCGTCGCCGCTGCTCTGAACGGCTACACAGGCCGCACCGTGCGTATCAATGCGCCCGGCGGTGTGCTGCGCGTAGAGTGGCGTGACGACGACACAGTGGCGCTCACCGGTTCTGCCGAAATTATTTACGAAGGCCGCTGGTTGAAAGCGTCGTAGCCAAAGCGAGTTGACCACCGGCTCTTTCAACCAAGAGGTATGCGAGTGAACCTGCCGAAAGCACGCTTACTTATCGGTGCGCCGGACGCCTCTCGCTTGCGGCCATCATCGGGCTCGCTCTCCCGATGGCAATCGGCCATCCTGTTTTGCTTCCAACCGGCTCATCCATAGTTTGATTGCTTCAGCCCGCGCCTGCTTTGAATTGCCGAGCAAGCGTAAATAGCGGTCGAAATCGCGCTCGGCTTCATCTTTCTGTCCCCGTCGAAAGTTCGCCAGTCCGCGATTGGCATATGCGAGCGCGTACTCAGGCTTCAGTTTGATCGCCTGCGTATAATCGGCAATCGCTCTTGCTAATTCGCCTTTGGCACACCACGCGGTGCCGCGATTATTCCAGGCCAGGGCAAAGCGCGGCTTCAGGTTAAGGGCAGTCGAATAATCGGCAATCGCTCCTTCGATGTCGCCAAGCTCCTTTCGCGTGTTGCCGCGATTGTTCCAGGCTTCGACAAACGCCGGGTCTAATTCGATGGCCTTGTCATAGTCTGCAAGGGCTTCGGCATTCTCCCCTCTTTCTTTATGCGCATTGCCGCGATTGTAATAGGCCAACGCATAGTCGGGAGCAAAGGTAATGGCAATATCGTAATCCGCAATGGCCTTTGCCCACTCGCCGCGCGCGAGAAAGGCATTCGCGCGGTCGTGATAGGCCTTTGCCGAGGGTGACGGAGCCGATTGTGCTCGGCTATCCGGGACCGAGAGAAAAACCGAGAGTAACACGAAGCTGAATGAAACGATGCTGGCCTTTTGCCGCATACAGCTAACCCCCTCTACCTCGCCGGACAGGGATTTCCGGTCGTTTCGATAAAAGTTAGTTGCATAAAGAGACTGACTATGTTATACCCTAGTCGGTTGCATAAAGCAACTGATAAAATCTCGCGGCCATGAAGAGAACCAGTTTCAGTGAGAATACCTGCCTGATCGCGCAGACGCTGGACTTGATCGGCGAGTGGTGGACGCCGCTGATCTTGCGCGACATCTTTTGGGGCATTCGGCGCTTCGACGGATTGCTCAATCACCTCGGCGTGTCGCGCAACATCTTAACCGACCGCTTGCGCACCTTGGTCGAGAATCAAATTTTAGAGAAGCGGCTGTATCAGCAAAACCCGCCGCGTTATGAGTACGGGTTGACCGAACGCGGACGCGACCTCTTTTCGGTCTTGCTTTCCCTTATGGCGTGGGGCGACCGCTGGCTCAATACTGGCAAGAAGAACGCCGTCGAAGTCGTGCATCTTGATTGCGGCCAGAGCATCACGCCGGTTATGAGTTGTCCGCATTGCCAAACGCAACTCACGCCGCGCAGCATCCGCATGCAGGTGCGCGTAAAGAGGCCGCCCGAAGAACTCAAAGCATTGGCAGAGAACACCGAAAAGCGCGCTCTGCCACCCGCTACGAAACGCCGACGCAATGGCGCTCGGAACACAACTCATTCGAACAACCGCTGAGAAGGAGGACTCATGCAGAACGCGGAAGCCCAAACCAGTTGGCAGCCAACGGCCTGCATTCTGTGCAGCCGCAATTGCGGTATCGAAGTTGAAGTGCGGGGTCGCGAGATCAGCAAAATTCGTGGTGATAAGCAGCATCCCATTTCGGAAGGCTATCTGTGTCAAAAAGCGCAACGCCTCAATTATTATCAAAATCATCGGGATCGGTTGACCACCCCCCTACGTCGGCGCGCGGATGGCAGCTTCGAAGCAATTTCATGGGGCACGGCGATTGCCGAGATTGCCGCCAAGCTGGTCCACCTGCGCGACAGCTACGGAGGTGAGTGTCTAGCCTATTATGGCGGTGGCGGGCAGGGCAATCATCTGGGCGGACCGTATGGCAAAGCATTGCGAACCGCCATGCGGACGACGAATTACTACTCGGCGCTAGCGCAGGAAAAGACCGGCGGATTTTGGGTTGATGGTCGTCTGTTTGGCAGGCAGAACTGCCATCCGACAGAAGATGTCGAAAACGCTCAGGTCGTCCTCTTCATCGGCACCAATCCTTGGCAATCGCATGGCATCCGCAATGCCCGCTTTGTTGTGCGCGATATTCAGAAAGACCCGCATCGGAAGATGATCGTGGTTGACCCCCGGCGAACCGAAACCGCAGAGATGGCCGATTTGCATTTGCAACTCAAACCCGGCACCGATGCCTTTTTGATGGCCGCCATGCTCGCCGTCATCTTGCAAGGCGGGCGCGAAGATCGAAGCTTTCTAACCCAACACACCAGCGGATTCGAAGCGGTGAAGGAGGCGCTGCTCAACATTCCCGTTGCAGAATTTGCGCGACGAGCCGGTGTGTCACTCGAAGAGGTTCATCAAGCGGCGCAGTGGATCGCTGACGCCGAGAGCTGCGCTGTGCGCACGGATTTAGGTATTGAGCAGACGCTCAACAGCACGCTCAACGCTTATCTGCGCTCCCTCCTCTATCTGCTAACCGGCAATTTCGCCAAGCCGGGCGGCAACAATTTACACACGGCTCTCATACCGCTGATGGGACATTCAGAGGAAGGCACGCGGCAGAAACGCTCGGCGGTGACTGGCTTTCCCTTCATTACCAATCTGCTGCCGCCGAATATCTTGCCGGAAGAGATTGACAACGATCATGCGAACCGCACGCGCGGGTTAGTGATTGATAGCGCCAATCCGGTGGTCAGCGCGGCGGACACACAGGCATATCGCGATGCCTTTGCCAAACTCGACTTGTTGGTCGTCATAGATGTCGCATTAACCGAATCGGCGCGACTAGCGCACTACGTTTTGCCTGCCGCATCACAATTCGAAAAGTGGGAAGCGACCTTCTTCACTATGGAGTTTCCGAAGAATGCTTTTCACCTTCGCAAGCCACTGTTCGAACCGCTCGAAGGCACGCTGACCGAACCGGAGATTTACACGCGCCTCATTCGCGCAATGGGAGAAATCCCAGCGGACTTTTCCGAATTGAAAGCCGCAGCTCAACTTGGACGACTCGCCTTCGCACGCGCATTCAAGGCCTATCTGGCCGAACACCCTGAACTGGCTGACTACGCTTCGATCATTCTTTATGAAACGCTTGGCGAGACTCTGCCCGAAGGCGCTGCTGCCGCCGCCTATTTGTGGGGAACCGCGCATCAGTTTGCGGCGAAGCATCCCGATGAAGTACGCCGTGCAGGCCATACCGGTGACGGGGCAGTGCTCGGCGAAACCTTGTTCGAAGCCATCATCGCCTCGCGTTCAGGAACCGTTTTCAGCGTCAACGAATATGAAGAGTCATGGAAATTTATTCGCCATCCAGACGGGTTGATTCATCTGGAAATCCCGGAGCTGCTCGAAGCCTTACGCGCGCTCGACCCGTCTGAGCCACAGGTTTCGGAAGAATATCCGTTGATCCTCGTTGCCGGTGAGCGTCGTTCATATAACGCCAATACCATTTACCGCGACCCCGAATGGCGTAAAACCGATGCGGAGGGCGCGTTGAAAATTCATCCTGATGATGCGCAACAATATGGCATTGCCAACGGCGATTGGGTGCGTTGCCAATCGAAACGCGGCTCCGCCGTTGTGCGTGCGGAGGTCAACAACAGACTGCAACGCGGCATGGTCACTTTGCCGCATGGGTACGGACTCGAACACCCGGATGCGAGCGGCAAGCGCATTCGCACTGGCGCTCACATCAACGAGTTGACCAGTGCCGCCGACCGCGATCCGATTGCAGGCACTCCTCATCATAAGCATGTGCCTGTGCGACTGACACTCGAAACCGTTTGGGATTGAAAGCTGATGGGCGATACCCCAAACACGCAAAATCACTTCAAGTGGAAGAGGAGAAAAAATCATGGCACTTAGTCAATCATTGCTACCGGAATTCGATCACGAAGTCGAAACAACACGCAAGGTTTTAGCACGCGTCCCGGATGATAAGTTCGGTTGGAAACCACACGAAAAATCTATGCTGATGGGCAATCTGGCCTCTCATATTGCCCATATGCTGACCTGGAGCGTGTTGACAGTCAATGGCGATTCTTTCGATATGAATCCGCCCGATGCACCGGCGCCGAAAGCGCCAACCGCCGCTTCACAAGCAGAGTTGTTAGAACTCTTTGACAAGAATGCCGCTGCTGCGCGCGACGCCATCGCCGGAGCCAGCGATGAACAACTCTTTGGCAACTGGTCGCTTTTGTTGGGCGGCAACACGCTCTTTACGATGCCGCGCATCGCTGTGTTGCGCTCTTTTGTGATGAATCACATCATTCACCATCGCGGTCAACTGAGCGTCTATTTACGACTCAACGATGTGCCCGTACCTTCGATCTACGGGCCCTCAGCCGATGAAAGCCCGTTCTAATCTGCATCACAGCTTCAGAGAGACCGGCGGAACACTTACCGTTGCAAAAGAGACAAGCCGTACCGACTTTCGCCGGTCTCTCTGATGACTCCCAACCTTATATAGAGGTCAAAGCAACAGGGCGCTGCTAAAGAGTCGGCCATCAGTGACGGTGGATAATGATAGACTGGGCGCTCTTATAGAGTTTTCTCAGCAAACTTTTCGCCATCTTCCCAACACCGAGGCCACTCTCACCTGACCAGTCGCTTCGATTGACAATCACAATCGCTGAGGGCTATGCTACGGCTTCTGAAATACCATCAGAGTCGCGCCGAGAGTCCCTGTTTTCTACGGCTATCCCAGGTTCGTGAGGTGAGAAAGTTGAGCGATATGTTCAGGCCATCGGTTGGCATCCCGTGCCGATATAATTGGGAAACGAATTACTTTGAATTGCGCGAAACCTATGCGGAGGCAATCTACGCCGCGGGCGGAACCCCGATTCTTCTGCCGCTGATCCCCGAACCACAATTTATTGATGCCATCGTTGATAAACTCGATGCTATCTGTTTGTCGGGCGCAGTCAATGATGTAGACCCGATGCGCTACGGGCATGAACCGAAACCCGGTCTCGGCCCCGTCGTTCCCAAACGCGATGAAACCGACGCCTTGCTCTTGGCAGCCGCAGAAGAACGCCGCATGCCGATTATGGCCATCTGCTTCGGCATTCAATCGCTCAATGTCTATCGCGGCGGCACCCTGATTCAAGACATTCACTCGGAAGTAAAAGACTCGCTTAAACACATGCAGGGCGATGTATTTTGGCGACGCTCACATTCGATCAACATCACTGAAGATACCCTGCTTGCCAAACTCGCAGGCACAACGAAGATCGGCGTCAACAGCCATCATCACCAAGCCATTGATGTCGTCGGTCGGGGGCTTGAGCCCATCGCGTGGGCGGCTGACGGAATTATCGAAGCCGTCGTCAGCACCGACCCCGAACAGTTCGTGCTCGGCGTACAATGGCACCCGGAAGTCAACTGGCGTATGGACGAATTTTCGCAAACCATCTTCGAACATTTCATCGCTGTGGCACGGGAATATGCGCGCCAACGCGAACACAGCGCCGTCATCACCGGATGATTGCTCACTAGCCTTCGAATGGCACAGGCCACACTCTATCCCTTTTTATTCACCCGTCGGCTAGGCAGAAATCTTTTCACCGCAGAGATGCAATCAATGAATTTGTCATGGCCGAGAAGCAGAAGATGCCCTGACAAATTCGGGCCAAAAGAGAGAGGCCGAAGGCTTCGCTTGCTCTTTGTTCTTCGTGCCTCTTCCGTAAGACCGATTCTGCCCCGCCCTTGTCTGTTTTTTCACCGGGAAACGAATAACCCGGACTGACCATCATCACCATGATTAGCTTGACCAACAAAATCGCACTCATCACCGGAGCCTCGCGCGGCATCGGCGCGGCGGCGGCCATCCTATTTGCCAAAGCCGGAGTCAAAGGCATCGTCATCAACTGTCGCAGCGACCGCGACGCTGCTGAGCAAGTCGCCGCTCAATGCCGCGAACTCGGCGCAGAACCGCTCGTCATTCGCGCAGACGTAGCCCGTCCCGCAGCGGTCAAAAAGATGTTCGAGGCAACCATCAAGCGATTCGGGCAACTCGATATCCTCGTCGCCAATGCAGGTATCTGGAAAGAAGCAGCGATTGCGGAGATGACCGAATATCAGTGGGATGAGACGCTTGATGTGAATTTGAAATCCATCTACGCCTGTTGTCACGAAGCGGCGCGCGTCATGCTGCCGCGCAAGCAAGGCACGATGATTCTGATCGCTTCGACGGCAGGGCAACGAGGAGAAGCCTTTCACTCCCACTACGCGGCAACCAAAGGCGCGACCATCTCCATAACGAAATCGCTAGCCGCAGAGCTTGGCCCGCAAGGCATCACCGTCAACTGCGTCGCTCCCGGTTGGGTCATTACCGACATGACGACCGAAGCATTAAACGATGTGAAAGTGCGGCGTAAGGTTCGCTCGCTCATTCCGCTTGGCCGCGTTGCAACGGCAGAGGAGATTGCCGGGCCAATTCTCTTCCTCGCGTCGAGTTTGGCCAGCCACGTTACCGGCGAGATTTTGAACGTCAACGGCGGCTCTGTGCTTTGCGGCTGACGATTCCTGTAGCCGGATAAAAGAGTTATGAAGCTCGGTTTAGAAGTTTTTCTTGAATCGCATCTTGATCTTGTCACCGATGCGCGCGTTGGCTTGATCGTCAATCCGGCCTCGATCAATTCGCGCTTCGAACACGCGGCTGATCTCTTCCATCAGCATCCGCAAATCCGACTCACTACTCTCTTCGGACCGCAGCACGGCATTCGCGCCGAGACTCAAGACAATATGATCGAGTGGCAATCGTTTCAGGATCGCCGAACCGGGCGGCCTTGTTATTCACTCTACGGCGAGACACGCAAACCGCTGCCGGAGATGCTCGCGGAGGTTGATGCCCTCGTGTTCGATGTGCAAGACGTCGGTACGCGCGTTTACACCTTCATCTACACGATGGCGTTGGCGATGGAAGCGGCGCGCGAATGCGGCAGACGCTTCATCGTCTTGGATCGCCCGAACCCTATTGGCGGGAAGCAAATCGAAGGCAACTTGCTTGAATCGGAGTTTCATTCCTTCGTCGGGATGTTTCCGATTCCTATGCGCCATGCGATGACGGTCGGCGAATTGGCCGTGATGTTCAATCAAGAGTTCGGCATCGGGTGTGATCTACAAGTTGTCGAGATGCAAGGCTGGCGGCGAGAACATTATTTTGGAGTCACAGGGCTACCATGGGTGATGCCCTCACCAAACATCCCAACTCCGGAAACGGCTGTCGTCTATCCTGGCAGTGTGATGTTCGAAGGGACGCAAATCTCCGAAGGTCGCGGGACGACTCGCCCTTTTGAAATCATCGGCGCACCCTACATTGAGCCGTATGATTTGATTGCCGAACTAGGAAAAGATCAATTGCCCGGCGTCATCTTTCGCCCGTTGTTTTTCCAGCCAACCTTCCACAAATTCACAGGCAAAACGTGCGGCGGTTTGCAATTGCACGTCACCGACCGCAGCGCCTTCAAACCGGTCATCACCGGCGTAGCCATCATCAGCGCAACTCGTCGGCTCTACCCGAGCAAATTCGCATGGCAGATGCCGCCATACGAATATGTTCATGACAAACTGCCTTTCGATGTCATAAACGGCAGCGCACAACTGCGCGGACAAATTGAAAGCGGCTTATCAGCAGAGGAGATCGAATCCGGCTGGCAACCTCTGCTCGATGACTTTGCCGAACTCAGAAGCCGGTATCTGCTATATGGCTAGCGAACGCGCCGAGATTCGGCCACAGTCTATTGCCGCTTTGCGGCGTGGCTGCATTGCGATTAAGCTTTACTGCGTTATGGAAACATTCGAAGCACTATTGAAACGCGCGGAAGAAGCGCACGGGCATATGTGTGCGGGGCAAGTGTTGGGCGTGCGCATGGCGATGCTCGGTTGTGAAAAGATCGGCATCCGTGACCCGCGCGGCGCGGATTACAAGAGCATTATCGTCTACGTTGAAATTGATCGCTGCGCCGCCGACGCCATCAACACCGTAACCGGCTGCCGGTTGGGCAAGCGCACGCTCAAGTATCACGACTACGGCAAACTCGCTGCGACATTTTTCAATGCGAAGACCGGCGATGCTGTGCGCATCGTCGCGCTCGATTCATCGCGCGCTATCGCCGACCTGACCTTTCCTGAAATTGAAAGCAAGTACGAACGCCAACTGCAAGCCTACAAATTCCTACCCGAAGAGGCGCTCTTCAAAATCGAGCGCGTTAAGATCAACCTCACCGAGCAAGACCAACCCGGCAGACCGATCTCGCGTATTGCTTGTGATGAATGTGGCGAAGGCGTCAATGACCGGCGGGAAGTGGTGCGCGACGGGC
>CAYXVU010000130.1:0-1859 GCA_964468725.1 uncultured Clostridia bacterium | reverse complement strand
CTGATTCTCAATTTCCCGGTCGCGCATTGAAGTCGCGCGCGTTATAGCCGCGACGGTGGCGAACCGCAATATCATCGCGCCCTCTGACGCGAATGCGAATCGAACGGTAACCGCCATTGGTCAGCGAATTTGTCGGGTAATAGCTCAACACATAAACGTGGCGCAACTCTTCGGCAATGCGTGAAGTCAAGCGCGATAGATCGGCGATCTTTTCCGCATCATAAACCGGGCCGCCGCCCGCAGTAGTAATGTCGGCCATAAAATCGCCCTGCCCGCCGCGCCGCGACCACTGCGGCGCAGGGGTCGCATAAGTCTTCCCACCCCCTGATAGATTGCTTTGCGAGTCGGCGAAGTTTCCACCCCGGCGGCGCGGCCAGGGAAAGGGCAATCGAATCTGCGGAATGTCCCAATCCCGATCTCGATTCGGCGTGCGCCGCATATTGACGTTCGTACCCGGATAACGGATGCCATAGACCAAAACATCGGACTCTTCGACCAAATCCACTGCACTATCATAGCTGGCGCGACGGCTGGTTGTGTCTTCGCCATCTGAGAGGAGAATCAAGGCTTTGCGCCCATCAAGGCTATTCAAACGCCGCGCAACGACATCATAAACCGCATCATAAACGCTCGTACCATCGCCGATGCGAACGTTTTGAATCGCCGCCTCCAAGTCCCGGCGGTTGCTCGTGAAATCGGTCAGGTAGTGAACTGTCCGATCAAAAGAGACAATCATCACGCGGTCATTAGCGCGCATTTGCCGAATGAATTCAAGCGCCGCATTGCGAATCTCTGTCTGACTATCGTTGACACTCGGACTGACATCAAGCAACAGCACGACATTGAATGGAACCATCTCATCGCCAAAGAAAGCGACCTCCTGCTGCTCGCCATCTTCATAAACATAAAAATCGTTGGCGCGCAGACGTGGCACGTAGCGTCCGCTCCGATCACTGACCAAAACCGGAATGTTGACGAGGGTCGAATCAAGCCGGATGATCTCGTCATCGCCTGCTTGCCCGCCGCTTTGACGGCGCGGGCGCTCGTCCTCTGCCGGACGGGGGTCGGTTGCCGGATCGGGGTCACCGGGTCTTCGGAGGACGGGCTTTGTACGCGGCTGCGGTTCGGGATTTCCGGAACGCGAATCCGTCGGACGGCGCATTACAGGTGGCTGATTGGTGCGCGCCGCATTGGGGTTATCAATATCGGTGCCATTAACCGAATCCTCATCCGGGTCGGTTGGACGTGTACGAGAATCGTTCGGTCGAGTGGAAGAAGAGGTGCTGCCCGGTTGACTCGTAGAGTTGCCTCGGCGACTGGTTGTCGTTGGCGAAGTTTTTGGCGGTGAGGTCGCAGTCTCGTTCGTCGAATTGGAATCGCCGCTGCTCAAGGGAGGACGATCAAAAGGAGGCGGCTCGCGGCGTTTCGTTTTATCTGTACTCTGCGAAGTGCGCGAAGAGGTCTGGCCGGGTTCCCCTGAATTCGCTGTCGCAGTGGCGGGGGGCAGTAGAAAAGCAACCATCACAGCTATCAAACTGATAGACAGAAGTGCGCGGGAAATTCTTTTCGACATCGCCAATACTCCATAGACAAATTTGCGTAAACGGACTCGCTCAATCCGGCGTCGAAGTCGCTCGCATCTTACACACGCCGACCCATCTTGCGAAACGCGAGGGTTGGATGTCGGAGTTTTGCCTGCGCGTGGCCTGCCGTAACCATTTTATGAGGAGTTTTTTGTGAAGGCGAGAGGTGCAGGCTAAATCTCAAGCCTAGCGAGGGGAATATCAAAGGCGATTGGCAAATCGAATGACCGAATAAAAGGCATAAACGATGGCACAGATTGCCAGAACTGCACTGAC
>CAYXVU010000129.1:0-17020 GCA_964468725.1 uncultured Clostridia bacterium | reverse complement strand
GGAATGCCATACAGCCCGCGCGGCGGTTGCCGTATCCCAGCTTTTTTACATTGGCTTTTAACGAAGTCCGTCCAGCGCGGCATTTGTTCTACCGCTTGAAAGATCAACTCGGCATCGGGTGCCATTCCCTTAATTGGCGGCAATCCAAGAGCGACGGCAGCGGCGCCGTTCCCTATTGCGCTGCCTGCAACGTGCGTCCCATGCCCGGAATACAAATCCATCGCACCATCATCATCCTGAGGGTTCAATATCCCGTACACGCTACGGTCTATTGGGTAACTTTTAATCTCTCTTACGCGACCTCGAAGGTCTGGGTGCAGCGTATCTTTATCGCCGGTATCAAGCCCGGAATCGGCGATACAAATCACTTCGTCCTTGCCGGTTAAACCGATTGCTTCATTGGTAACCGCCTCGCCGCCGATGATCGGACAAGCAACATCGTTGAAGGGGGTCACGAATGCTTTCTCTTCAAGACTTTCCAGTCCCGGCTGTTGCCGGATGAGATCAAAAGCGCGAAGAGGATCCGGGTGAGATAATATCTCCAGCACCAGGCGCACATCTTCCGGCTTATTGACAATGCGAACATCTTGCCGGGTGAGCTCTTTCTCGGCTGCCTCACAAGCTTCCGGGGTGAAGAAGAAGGCGACGAGCAAGCCCGGAATCATCGGCGCGTCATCATCCCAATCGAGCGCAGCCGGTAATTCCGAGTTCGCCTCCGGCGGTTCTGCCGTAGCCGCTGCCAAGCGCTCCAGATAGTTGATTCTGACGCTGACTCTCGGTTCAAATCGCCGCACGGCTTCGACCTCCGGGAGATTCACAAGCCGCGCAAGAGCCGTATCATTAGGGATGAGAACAATGAAGTCTAAATCTCCCAACAGACGTAAAACTTGCCCTCCGGCATTTTCAATTTGTGGCTGCCATTCATCTGTTAACGGGTAGCGAAAGCTGACAACGACCGGCCAGCCGAGGCCGGGGGTAAGATTCTGCTCTATTGACTCCACATCCTTTATCATCCCTGCCCCTCCTATCGGTTCCGAACCTCCTGCCAGTGGGGGGGCTCCATTTTCGGTCTTAGTTTCTCGCAAAACGTCCCGTTTGGCTAGCGGCTCAATAGGATATCGCGTTTGGATTTCGGCAAGGTCTCTTACTGATGCCCTTACCAAAGAGAAAGCAGGGTAAGTTCGAACGATTTCTACCGCCTTCGAGAAGCCTTAGATTTCTTCAGGACGGCAGAAGATTCTATGAAATGTTGGTGTCGTATCAACTAGTCGTAACCTATCAGCGACTTCGCTTTCCACAATGCGAGCTAGCTGCTGAAGTTTTTCTGAATCAAAAGGCGGATTGGCTATGATCTGTTGCAATAAACTCAACTCTTCTTTTTGCCCTTTTGCTCCGACCCAACGTAAAGCTAGCTCAAATTCTTCAGGGGTATGCGGATAGATAAGCTGATACTTTTTTATCGCTCTCTCAATATCAGAAAGGGTTCGTCGAAGGTTGGTATCAACAATCCCGCCTGCTTCTGTTATTGATTTTGCCGACTGATTGAGGAGTGATTGAAAAGCATCTTTGATTTCGCTCAACACAGATTGAGCGTGATGAGAATATTCTTCTCGCTTAGTTGATGGAACATAAGAGCTACTGTCTTCGATCAGGTCTTTGATTGAGTGGAACAGAGAAGGAAAGGCAGTGCTTAACACGCTGATAACCGCCTGTGCCAAAATTAGCCTTTGCTTAATATCTTCCTGTATTTCCGGGTCAAGGTTAGCTGACAAATCAGAGAATATCTTCAACATGCTAGCAGAGAATGGGCTTAGCATTGTCATTGCAATTACCCCTCATACCTGCTCAATGTCTCTGTAATAAAATTGGCCAACTCAAACGGCAGATAGTCTTCCTTTTGAAGGACACAGCACCGCTCATCGTTTGCAAAACTTTCCATAAAGGGTTCATCGGAAAGATTGGTGAAGATAATAATTTGGAGTTCAGCATCCAGCGATCTGACTCGCTCATAAAAACGGAGCCCTGTCCTCAGCCCTCCGTTTACTTTTCCTGCTCGAACTCTTTCCCTGGCGGCATCATCACATCCAGAATCAAGAGTTCAATAAGATCCTGGTTCTTTTGATATGCAGCAAAAGCGGCATCTACGTCAGAGTGAAAGTCCACATTGTAGCCAGACAATTTGAGTTCTTCATAAAAACTCTCCATGTCCCGTTTATCGTCATCAACGAAAAGAATCGTTTTCGATTCTCCTTTTCATCTTTTGGCAAGATCAAGTGAAATGCCGTCGGCTTCCGGCAATTTTCCAGCCGCAAATCTCCACCGAGTTGACGCATGATGCTTCTGGAAATCGTCAGCCCTAGGCCTGAGCCGCTAACATTTTTTGACTTCGCATCAGGAGTGCGAAATCCATACTCAAAGATTTTATCTCGATACATTTCCTCAACGCCGATTCCCCAATCTTTAAACTTGATGACAATCGTTCGTCTAGTTTCCTCAATCTCCAATCTAACGCTGAACAGCGCCGGGTCTTTCTCCGCATATTTGATCGAGTTCATCAGCAGGTTATAAACCACCTGATTCAGCATTGCCTTGTCCGTATACAATATCCGGTTGCGATCTGCCGAGTTGTAGTCAATTTTTGAATCCGAAAATCCGTACTCAAAGAGTACCGGCGTCAGTTGTTTTACCGTCTTAATAAATATATCCCGGTAGGATATGCGTTCCATTTTTGGCTTGCGCGGAGGACGGCCCAAGAAGTATTCCAACTCGCCAACTTGATAAAGCAAGATAGCACAGTCCGTAACGATGTCATCGAATTTTCGATTAATAAAATCAGGGGGCAGGCTGTCAATTCTCTTTTTGAGAAAACTGGCATTACTGCGAATCCCGACAATGGGAGTCTTAAATTCATGAGAAATTTTCTCTAACAACCCCGACTGCCTCTGCTCAAGCGCCTGCGTAGCATAATCTACAAAACTCTCCAATATCTGCACGTCGCGTTCGTAGATATGTTTTCTGTAGGTTCTTCGATATCCGGCTTCAATGGTTCCGATGACCCGCTTGTTAAAAGATTCGATCATGGGCACAAAAACCCGCACCAAACGATCATGCCGAAACTCCCTGTACATCGGCTGGTCGAACCGCGAATCGTTTATGGCCGGAACTTCAATTTCCCGAGAGCGGACAATATCGGCTTGGATGTCATTGCTGTCGAGGGAGTGGATGGCTTGTCTCTTAAATCGCTCAATCTCTTCTGCCGACTTCAACCCAATTACGTATTCGGTCTTGATTTGATTCAGACCCAGTTCAACAAGCGAAAGGTTGACGTACTCGAAACCCAACACGTCCTTGATGCCATTCATGACGATTTTTATGGTTTCGCCGTAGTCTCTCTCATTGATGATCTGCTTGTCTATTTTTCTCAGTAATTCACAATCCGCCTCAAGGCCTCGTCGCGATTCGAATACGCAAAAGGGACGCTGCTCAGATCGGCGAAGATCTCGAGCAAACGACTTTCCCAAGATTGATTTCTCATCAGGCCCCCAAAAAAGAATCACGGGTACCGTTCTGATGCGTTTTCCGGAGAGGCATCTCCCCCAAGGAGACGGCTATCAAACAAAAATCCGCGATAGCTCCAAAGAGTTTTCTGCATAATCGGATTGAGCATTTTTCAAGAAACCCAGCCAAAAGGTTTCAGAAAGAGCGCCGACACGTTCAAGGTCGCTTACAGCGCGTCCATGTATACATTCCGAGTAAAATTAATGTCAAGCAGCATTACCTCCCTACCCGAAAAAAGAAAAGGATGGAGAACCTTATCGTTTCTCCATCCTTTTTCGATTATCGTGTAACGCCTTTTGTTAGCGGCGGCTCCAAACGGTTGTACGAGCAAAAGCGGATAGCTTAATCGCTCGCCTTTTTGGCCTCCGCTTCATTTGACAGAGCTTCGATGTCTACCTCATCTGAGTATTCATCGTACTCATCGCTTTCGACTGTGCGATCCGGCTCCAATTTGATCGCGCGGTAGTAATCCATGCCGGTTCCGGCAGGAATCAAGCGCCCCATAATGACGTTCTCTTTCAAGCCGCGCAGGTAGTCCACTTTGCCGCTGATGGCAGCTTCGGTCAGCACGCGTGTGGTCTCCTGAAATGACGCAGCCGAAATGAACGACTCAGTTGACAGCGATGCTTTCGTGATGCCGAGCAACATGGGTTCGGCTTCCGCAGGCTGGCCGCCCTCTTCGAGCACGCGTTCGTTCTCGTCCTGAAAGCGGAAACGATCAACCATGTCTTCCAAGAGGAACTCGGTATCGCCCACCTCTTTGACCCGCACCCAACGAAGCATCTGCCGAACGATAACTTCGATGTGTTTGTCATTGATGTTGACGCCTTGCAGCCGATAGACCTCTTGAATCTCGTTGACCAGATAGCGTTGCAACTCTTCGATACCGCGAACCGCCAAAATATCGTGCGGATTGAGCGGGCCGTCCATCAGCGGTTCTCCCGCTTTCACACGGTCACCTTCCTGCGCGAGCACATTGACGCCGCGTGGAATCGAGTATTCGCGCTTCTCGCCGTCGCCAGCTTCGATGATGATGCGCCGTTGACCTTTGACAATGGGGCCGAAGGTCACGGTTCCATCAATCTCGGTCATGACCGCCGTCTCGCGTGGCTTGCGTGCTTCAAAGAGTTCGACGACACGCGGCAAACCGCCGGTGATGTCTTTGGTCTTCGTCGTCTCGCGCGGAATCTTTGCGATGATGTCGCCGGGGGCGACGCGCGCACGGTCTTTCTCTTCCTGCGCTTTCGTACCGGCTTGCCCGCCACGTTTCTTCTTCCATTCATCGTAATCAGCGACGAGCAGGTTGGCGCGCAAGGGCATCGAATAGCTCTTGAGCACTTTGCCTTTTTCATCTTTGATTTCGATCTGCGGCTGGCGTTTTTCGTCCGGCGAATCCATAACAACGAGGTGCGACAAGCCCGTCACTTCGTCCACTTCTTCGCGCACAGTCACACCTTCGACCATGTCTTTGAAGTTCACCGTACCGGCATACTCCGTCAAAATGGCGAAAGTGAAAGGATCCCATTCGGCCAGTTCCTGACCCTCTTCGACATGCTGGCCGTCTGTAACTTTGAGGGTTGCGCCATAGACGATTTGATAGCGGCTGGTTTCGCGTCCGCGTTCATCAATCAGCACAATCGAGCCGTTGCGATTCATGGCCACCAAATCGCTTTCCCGATTGCGAACTGTCTTGAGGTCTTCGAACTTGACCGTGCCCGACGTGCGCGCTTCGTGTTTGGTGATTTCACTGACTCCACCGGCGACGCCGCCGATGTGAAACGTTCTCATGGTTAATTGCGTGCCCGGTTCACCGATAGACTGCGCCGCAATGACGCCGGTCGCTTCCCCAAGTTCGACCAGTTGCCCGGTCGCCAGATTGCGTCCGTAACACATGACGCAGACTCCGCGACGTGATTCACAAGTCAACACCGAACGAATGCGGACGCGCTCGATACCTCCTGCGTCTTGAATCTCGGCTGCGAGGTCTTCGGTGATTTCATGGTTGGCTTTGACAATCGTCTCTCCGGTCACCGGGTCGAGAACGTCTTCGAGCGAAACCCGACCGATGATCCGATCCCGCAGCGATTCGATCTCTTCGCCACCTTCGATGATTGCCGTCGCCCAGATGCCTTTGACGGTTCCGCAATCCGGTTCGCTGACGATTACATCCTGAGCAACGTCAACCAAGCGGCGCGTCAGGTAGCCGGAGTCAGCGGTCTTGAGCGCCGTGTCGGCCAACCCTTTGCGCGCGCCGTGCGTCGAGATAAAGTACTGCACGACGTTGAGGCCTTCGCGGAAGTTGGCGCGAATCGGGGTTTCAATGATTTCGCCGGAAGGTTTGGCCATCAGGCCGCGCATCCCTGCGAGTTGGCGAATCTGTTGCTTCGAACCGCGCGCGCCGGAATCGGCCATAACGAGAATCGGGTTGAGTTCGCCGGAGTTCTTCTCGCGTGAGGTCATTTCTTTGAACATCGCTTCGGCGACTTTTTCGGTCACATCCGACCAGATGGCGATGATCTTGTTGTAGCGTTCCCCGTTGGTGATGATGCCTTCCTTGTACTGATTTTCGACTTCGATCACCTCATCATTGGCTTGCTGCACCAATTCGACCTTCTTCGGCGGCGTAACCAAATCATCAATGCCGATAGAGATTCCGGCTTTCGTAGCGTAAAGGAAGCCCAACTCTTTGACGCGGTCGAGCATTTTCACAGTCGTCGCGTGCCCCAATCGCAAGTGGCAATAGTTGACGAGCGATTGCAAGCCTTTCTTTTTGAGCGTGCCATTGACAAAGGGCATATCAGCGGGCAGGTGTTCGTTAAAAATCACTCGTCCAACTGTCGTATCAATGATGCGGCCTTGCAATTTGCGCGGCGTCGCGCGCATTACATCTTGGTCGTCGCGTTCGTGCGTCAAATCCATAATGTCGCCTGAAAACATCAGCTTGATCGGCGTTTGCGTGTTCACTTGCGCGGCATCGAGCGCGATCAAAACTTCTTCCGGCGACGAGAATTTACGTCCCGCAAACGGGTCATCGAGTTTGTCTTTCGTCAAGTAATAACAGCCCAAAACAATGTCTTGCGTCGGCACGGCGATGGGTTGTCCGTTGGCAGGCGAAAGAATGTTATTGGAAGCGAGCATCAACACGCTCGCTTCGACCTGCGCTTCGGGTGACAGCGGAATGTGTACGGCCATCTGGTCGCCGTCAAAGTCTGCGTTGAAAGCCGTGCAGACGAGCGGGTGAATCTTGATGGCCTTGCCTTCGACCAACACCGGCTCGAATGCCTGAATGCCAAGTCGGTGCAGCGTCGGCGCGCGATTGAGGAGCACGGGATGTTCCCGAATCACTTCTTCGAGAATGTCCCATACGACCGACTCCTGGCGCTCGACCATCTCTTTGGCTTGTTTGATCGTTGCAGCGTAGCCCTTCTTTTCCAGCAGGTTGTAGATGAAAGGTTTGAAGAGTTCTAGCGCCATCTTTTTGGGCAAGCCGCATTGATGAAGTTTCAGATCAGGGCCGACGACGATCACCGAACGGCCTGAGTAATCGACGCGCTTGCCGAGCAGGTTTTGCCGAAAGCGCCCCTGCTTACCTTTGAGCGTATCGGAGAGCGATTTGAGCGGGCGATTGTTTGCGCCGCGCAAGACGCGACCGCGACGCCCGTTGTCAAAGAGCGCGTCAACCGCCTCTTGCAACATGCGTTTTTCGTTTCGCACGATAACTTCCGGCGCTTTCAACTCAATCAGTTTCGAAAGCCGGTTGTTGCGATTGATAACGCGACGATACAGATCATTCAAATCGCTCGTCGCAAATCGTCCGCCATCGAGCGGCACAAGGGGGCGCAGTTCAGGCGGAATAACCGGAATGACATCGAGGATCATCCACTCTGGGCGATTGCCGGAACGTCGGAAGGCGTCAACGACTTTGAGCCGTTTCGAAAATTTCAGTTTCTTCTGCTGCGAAGTCTCTTCCTTCATTCGAACCCGCAGTTCGCCCGCCAAATCATCCGGATCAACTCGGTGCAACAACTCTTTGATGGCTTCGGCCCCCATCTTCGCTTTGAAGCGACCGGGGTACTCCTGCATCAACTGGCGGTAACGGTCTTCTTGAATCAGTTCGCGCTCTTTCAAGTCGGGCACATCGCCGGGATCAACGACGATGTAGGATTCAAAGTAGAGAACCTTTTCCAATTCGCGTAGCGGAATATCAAGCAAGTGACCGATGCGCGACGGCAACCCTTTGAAGAACCAGACGTGAGAGCAAGGGCTTGCCAGTTTAATATGGCCTAATCGCTCGCGGCGCACTTTCGATTGGGTCACTTCGACGCCGCACTTATCGCAGACGACGCCGCGATGCTTCATGCGTTTATATTTTCCGCACAGGCACTCCCAATCGGTGACCGGGCCGAAGATTTTGGCGCAGAACAATCCGTCACGCTCCGGTTTGAAGGTGCGATAATTGATCGTCTCCGGCTTGGTGACCTCCCCATGTGACCACGACAAAATCTTTTCAGGTGATGCCAAGCTGATGCGAATCGCTTCAAAATCAGGCGCAAGGTTGGTCTTCTGTTCGTGTGTCTTAAACATTTTCCCTCCGTTATCAGTTGCCAGGTAGCCCTTCACGGTTTGGATGTTTGGCATCCATCTCAACAAGCGATACCCGATAACCGAGAACCATCTATTCGGTCACTTCCTCTTCGCTGCGGCGCATCAATTCCACGTCGAGACAGAGCGATTGCAATTCGCGGATCAAGACGTTGAACGATTCGGGGACACCCGGATCAAAGTCGGCTTCGCCTTTGACGATGGCTTCGTAAATCTTCGACCGTCCCGCAACGTCATCTGATTTCGCCGTCAGAAGTTCCTGAAGGATGTGCGCCGCACCATAGGCTTCGAGCGCCCACACCTCCATCTCTCCGAAGCGTTGCCCGCCGAACTGCGCCTTGCCGCCCAGCGGTTGTTGGGTAATGAGTGAATACGGCCCAATCGAGCGCGCGTGTATCTTGTCATCAACCAAGTGTGACAGTTTCATTATGTAGATATATCCTACCGTGACTTTCTGCTCGAAGGGGTCGCCCGTCATCCCGTCGTATAGGGTCGTTTTGCCCATCGTCGGCAGACCAGCGTACTCCAACAGACGTTTGATCTCTTCTTCGCGCGCCCCGTCGAAGACCGGTGTCGCAAAGGGTATCCCTTCGAGGTAATTGTGAGCGTGATCGAGAATGGCATCATCGCTCATTTCGCTAAAACGTTCTTGTGCTTCCGCAGCCGGGAAGACCTCTTTATAAATTTTCCGAATCTGCGCGGCGCTTTGGGCTTGTCGCTCGATCTGTTCGAGCATCTCGCTGATTTGTCGCCCGATCTCTTTTGACGCCCATCCCAAATGAGTTTCAAGAATCTGGCCGACGTTCATGCGCGACGGCACGCCGAGCGGGTTGAGAACGATTTCGACAGGCGTACCATCCGGCAAGTACGGCATATCCTCTTGCGGTAGGATGCGTGCAATCACGCCTTTGTTACCGTGACGACCAGCCATCTTGTCGCCGACCGATAGCTTGCGCTTCATGGCAACGAAGACCTTGACCATCTTGATGACGCCGGGCGGCAACTCATCACCCTTCTTGAGTTTGTCAACTTGCTCCTGATGAAGCTGACGCTGGACGCTGATCTGTCGCTCGGTTCGGCGTTCAATGTCGGCAATCTCGTCTTGAACATTGACGCGATCATTGGCGACTTCGATCTTCCGAATCGCGCCCATCTCCAACTCTTCGAGAATCTCACGGGTCAACTTCGTGCCTTTGGCATGCAGCTTACGATTCTTGTAAGTCAAATCATCGGCAAGACGCTGACCTTCCAAATACTCGAAGATACGCTTATTGCGTTCATCTTCGAGAATGCGGATCTCGTCATTGAGATTCTTGAGCAGCTTATCCTCTTCGCCGCGCTCGATGGAGAGCGAGCGCTCATCCTTCTCCGCACCTTTGCGAGTGAAGACTTTGACATCCACCACCGTGCCTTCGATGCCGGGCGGGCAGGTGAGCGAAGCATCGCGCACATCTCCGGCCTTTTCGCCGAAGATGGCTCGTAATAACTTCTCTTCCGCTGTCAGTTGCGTCTCGCCTTTGGGAGTGACTTTACCGACCAGAATCGAGCCGGGCTTGACGCGCGCCCCGATGCGAATGATGCCGGAGTCGTCCAGATCGCGCAGCGCCGATTCGCTCACGTTCGGGATGTCGCGGGTAATCTCTTCGGGTCCGAGCTTGGTGTCTCGGGCTTCGACTTCAAGCTCTTCGATGTGAATCGAAGTAAATGAGTCTTCCTTCACCAGCTTTTCCGATACCAAAATCGCATCTTCAAAGTTATAACCGCGCCACGGCATAAAGGCGACCAACACATTGCGACCGAGCGCCAGTTCTCCGCCTTGCGTGCAGGGGCCATCGGCAATCACATCCCCTTTCTTAACGACCTGCCCTTCGCGCACGATGGGCTTCTGGCTGATGCAGGTATTTTGATTCGAACGTTTGAACTTCGTGAGCTGATAAATATCGGCGTTGATCTCGCGCGAAGTCGTCGCACCGGCAATACCGTGTTCGGCGCGAATGATGATGCGCTCGGAGTCCACCGAGTCAACGATGCCATCCCGTTTGGCCAACACGACCGCTCCCGAATCCTGCGCCGTCACGCGTTCCATTCCCGTGCCGACGAGCGGCGCTTCAGCTCGCAGCAAAGGAACTGCTTGCCGTTGCATGTTCGAACCCATCAGGGCGCGGTTGGCGTCATCATTTTCGAGGAATGGAATGAGCGAGGCAGCAACCGAAACGAGTTGCTTCGGGCTGACATCAAGAAATTCCAGTTCTTCGCGGTCTGTGAATTTGAATTCGCCCGCTTTGCGAGCCGCCGTGCGTTCGGTAACGATGCGGCCTTGCCTGTCTACTTCGACGGACGCTTGTCCGATGGTATAGCGATCTTCTTCCCAAGCCGACAGGTAAAAAGGATAGGGCTCGAACTCGGCAAGCTTTTGCTTCCCTTCCAGTTTTTTATTGGCGCGGCTGACTTGATCTTCCGGCACGTGGTCGTTGACTTTGAAGTCGGTGTCCCCGGCACTCAAGACGCGCACATAATCCACAACGCGTCCGTTTTCGACTTTGCGATAGGGCGATTCGATAAAGCCGAACTCATTGATGCGCGCGAAACATGAGAGGCTTGAAATCAAACCAATGTTCGGGCCTTCCGGCGTTTCAATCGGACAGATGCGCCCGTAGTGAGTCGGGTGAACGTCGCGCACTTCGAAGCCCGCGCGCTCACGTGAGAGACCGCCCGGCCCGAGTGCCGACAACCGGCGTTTGTGGGTAATCTCCGACAGCGGATTGGTCTGATCCATAAACTGCGAGAGTTGCGACGAGCCGAAGAATTCGCGCACCGCAGCCGTGACCGGCTTGGCGTTAATGAGGTCGCGCGGCATCGCCGTTTGCATCTCTTGATGGATGGACATCTTCTCTTTAATGGCGCGTTCCATCCTCACCAATCCGATGCGAAACTGATTTTCGAGCAATTCGCCGACGGCGCGCACGCGACGGTTGCCGAGGTGGTCAATATCATCCGGCTCGCCAATGCCCTTGCGCATCTTGAGAACGTAATCAATGACGCCGACGAAGTCTTTTGTCGAAAGCGTCTGATGATCAATGCGGTCCCGTTCCGGGCGACCCAGTTTGATATTGAACTTCAACCGTCCGACGCGTGAGAAATCGAATTTGCGTTCATCAAAAAACATGCCGCGAAACAGGTTCCACGCCGTCAAGATGGTCGGCGGGTCGCCGGGACGCATTTTGCGATAGATTTCCAAGATGGCATCGCGCGGCGTTTTCACGCTGTCTTTTTTGAGCGTCTGACAGATGACCGTACCAACATCATCCTTTTCAGGGAAGAAGATTTCTAGCGACGTGACGCCCGATTCAACAATCAGTTGCCAATCTCTCGCCGTCAATTCGCTGTTGGTTTCGCCGAGGACTTCGCCGGTTTCCGTATCCACCACATCATCAATCAGCCAGGCGCCCTCGATCTCCTGCGGGTCAACGGTCACAGATTTGATTTTGGCTTTGATGAGGTTATCAATGTCGCGGCGCGAGAGTTTCTTGCCATTGGGGCCGCCTTTGACAAGGACTTCGCCGGAGCGGTCTTCGACGGTTTCGGCCAGTTTCAATCCGAGCAAGGCAGAGTTGATTTCGAACTCCAGCAACCCGGCTTTCACTTCGGCCTTCAGCGAAGTGTAAAAGGTTCGCAGAATCTCGGCATCGGTATAGCTAGCACGCTTGATTTCATCTTCAAGTTGCGAATCCGTCCCGATACGCTCCAGATCAATCTTGTCAACCAAACCGAGAGCGCGCAAAAAGACGGTGCCGTAGAACTTGCGCTTCCGATCAATGCGAACGTAGAGCAGATTCTTCGTATCGTATTCGAACTCGACCCACGAGCCGCGATAGGGGATGACCTTGGCGAGAAAGTAGGTGTTGTTATTGGCTTTCTCAAAGAAGACCCCCGGCGAACGGTGGAGTTGCGACACGATGACGCGCTCGGTTCCGTTGATTATGAAGGTTCCATTTTCGGTCATCAGCGGTAGTTCGCCGAAGAAGACCTCTTCTTCTTTAATATCGCGGATAGACTTCTGTCCGGTGTCTTCATCCGTATCCCAAACGGTGAGGCGAATTTTGACCTTCAGCGGCACGGCATAGGTCATAGATTTTTCGAGGCACTCTTTCTCGAAGTGCTTATGTTGCAGCGTCACCGGGTCGCCGCAGGTATCACACAGCGCCGGTGTAACGGTGTTGGTTGTGCCGCACTGCAAACAGGTGACATCCTCCGCTGCATAGGGATTGACTCTTAAGATGGCACCGCAGGAACGGCAATTGGTGCGCAGATGATAGAGTCCCTCCAACTGTCCGCATTTGCATTGCCAGTTCCCAATGGCATATTCAACAAACTCGAGCTGCGACGTCTCACGAAAATCGGTGATCGGAAAAACCGAGCGAAACACCGCTTGCAAGCCAATGTTTTCGCGTTCAGCAGGCAACAAATCCATTTGCAGGAAACGGTTATAAGATTGTCGTTGAACCTCAATCAGGTTCGGGATTCGAACAGCCGTTTTAATGCGTGAAAAATCGTAGCGCTCGCGGGCAATGTAGGTGTTCGTTTTCGTTGACATGTTTCTCCTCAATAAATCAGAGAGGCACGAGCGGGTAAAACCTGTGCCTCGATTACCAGAGATTAAACGCAGAAAAGCGAAGCACGGCTAGACACATGTCCTCTAGCCGCGATCTTCGCGTGTTGTTCATATCCCAATAAGTTTTGTTTATCGTTGCCGCCCCAAAACTTGTAAATACGCCCTCAGTTTACTAAGAAGCTTTTGAGCAGGTCAAGCTCGAACTCATCTTTAGGGGGACAGGGTAAAAGAACGTAAGACGTTATCAGTTGCCAAGCAACTGGTAACCAACCGTCCATCCCCTGTTCCCCTTGATTCAGCTCCCGCTCGCCGCTCTCTACTTGAGATCAACCGTGCCACCAGCTTCTGTGAGTTTTTTCTTGATCGTTTCGGCTTCTTCTTTTTGTGCCGCCTCTTTAACCGGTTTGGGAGCACTGTCAACCAGGTCTTTCGCTTCTTTCAACCCTAAGCCGGTGATCTCACGAACTACCTTAATGACGCCGATCTTCTTGCCCGGGTCGCTGACGCCTGTGAGGATGACATCAAATTCATCTTTTTCGGGTTCAGCAACTGCGGCAACTGCGCCTTGCGCAGGAGCAGCCGCTACGGCTGCCGCCGCCGCCGATACGCCGAAGGTCTCTTCCATCATCTTCACCAACGTTGAGGCTTCCAATAAGGAAAGGTCTTTGATTTGATCTACGATACCCTGAAGTTTCTCAGACATGATTTTCTCTATCCTCCTATATTCTTCGCATGCAAGAGAGCGGGTGGCCAATTCGGCATCTCTGAAAGGCCCGCTCCTACATCGGTCCGTCACCGCGTCTCGGTGCATCTCCGATCTGCGATAACCGGTCTCGCCGCTCCACTGACAAGAAAGCAAAGCGACTGATTTCAACCGACAGGCAATCGAATCGAATTTCCCACAAAATCGGATTCGATCAAAAAAGATTCGGCATCGCTTTTCGACTCGGTAAGCTGAAAAGCGTCAACCGAAAGTCAAAAAATCTATGCGCCTTGCGCTTCTTTTTGGGCGCGCACCTGTTCTAAGACGACAGCCAAGTTGCGAGCAACACCCGCAGTGGCGACTGCCATTCGCTGCGCCCCGCTGTTAATCAGGAACATGACCTTCGAAATTAACTCTTCCTTCGAAGGCAGGTTGGCGAGGGCATCTACATCCTGGACTTCGATGACGCGCCCTTCGACGATGCCAGCCTTCAAGGAGATTGCGGGCAGGTCTTTCGCCCATTTCGATAAAACTTTAGCCAGCGTAACCGGGTCATTTGGCGACAGAGCCACAGCCGTTGAGCCGATGAATTTCTCTTTCAGTTGCGCCATCGGAGTGCCCTCGGCAGCCCGAATGGCCAAGGTGTTCTTGATCACTCGATAGGTCAAATTGGCTTGCCGCAATTCGCGTCGCAACCGTTCATCGTCCGCGACTTTGAGGCCTTGAAACCCGACGATCAGGGCGTTAGGGGATTCTTGAAAATCCTTTGTCAGGTTTTCGATGTCTTGATCTTTTTGCAGCCTAGTTTTCATGATTCCATCCCTAAACGATTGGGGATATCGCACGTTCTACCCTGCGACATCCGGTAGCTGAACTTTCAATCCTAAAAATCCGCCGTATTCAATTTGATGCCCGGCCCCATCGTCGAAGAGAGGGTGGCATTCTTCACATACTTCCCTTTGGCGGTTGCCGGTTTGGCGCGCATCACGGCGTCAATCAACGACTTGGCGTTTTCCGCCAAGTGCGTCAGTTCAAAGCTGATCTTGCCGACCGGAGCGTGAATTACGCCCGTCTTATCTACGCGAAACTCAACTTTACCGGCTTTAATCTCTTTCACGGCGCGCGCAACATCAGGAGTCACAGTACCCGTCTTCGGGTTGGGCATCAGCCCGCGCGGACCGAGAATCTTACCGAGCCGACCAACCGCACGCATCATATCGGGAGTGGCAATCAAGGCGTCAAACTCCAACCAGCCTTCTTCGATCCGCTTGGCGATCTCTTCGCCGCCAACCACTTCCGCGCCCGCCTCTTCGGCTTCTGCAATCTTCTCGCCAGAAGCGATCACGGCTACGCGTTTCGACTTGCCCAGTCCGTGCGGCAGTACGACCGTGCCGCGAACCATTTGATCTGCTTTGCGCGGGTCTACGCCAAGGTGCATATCCACTTCGACGGTCTCATCGAACTTGGCGTAGGCGATCTTCTTTGCCAACTCAACGGCTTCGGCGAGGGTATAGACACGGCTGCGATCTATCTGCGCTGCCGCTGCTGCATATTTCTTACCAGCCATTTTCTTTATCTCCTAGGTAGTTAGCGTGGAGAGGTTCGACCTCTTGCCCACTCCCTTGAGGGTAAGCAGTTAGCCTGCGACGGCGCGTCTCTCCAGCCCATCCAAATAACGGCGAGCCTATCGCGTGCGACGAAATGGAGAGGGTGAAAAGCGACACCGCAAGCAGAAAATCAATCAACGACCTCTAGCCCCATATTCAAGGCTGTACCTTCAATCGTTCGCATCGCCGATTCGACCGATGTGGTATTCAAATCCGGCAACTTCGTGCGAGCGATATCTTCGATCTGCTTGCGCGTGATGTGCCCGATCTTATCGCGGTTCGGCCGCGCCGAACCTTTTTCAATTCCGACAGCCTTTTTAATCAAGTCGGCTGCCGGTGGCGTCTTGGTGATGAAGGTGAAAGACCGATCCGCATAGACGGTAATAACAACCGGGATTTTCAAATCTCCCATGGTAGCCGTCTTGGCGTTAAAGGCCTTGCAGAACTCCATGATATTGACGCCGTGTTGACCGAGCGCAGGGCCGATTGGAGGAGCAGGGTTGGCTTTACCTGCCGGGACTTGCAGTTTGATATATGCAGTGATTTTCTTTGCCATACTGTGGGTAATTGGCGAGTCGGTCTGAAGCAGGCCGCACTCTCCCCTTTCTCAATAAAGTTATGAAAGAACCGTTACTCTTCCTCTGTAAACGTCAATTTCTCGACATCCAAAAAGTTCAGTTCTACGGGCGTCGAGCGCCCGAAGATCGTAACCATAACCTTCAGTACGCCTTTATCGGCGTTGATCTCTTCGACTTGCCCGGTGAAGCCATTAAACGGGCCTGATAAAATCCGCACGTGCTCGCCGTGCGTGAAGGTATTCTTCGGTTTGGGCTTCTCTTGGGCTTCGGTAACATGGTGGACGATTTGGTCTACTTCCTCAGGCGTCAAGGGAGTGGGTTTTTGCCCGCCCACAAAGCCGGTCACTTTGGGAGTTGATTTAATCAAGTGCCAGACCTTTTCGCTGACTTCCCCCTTTTCATCCGTTTCAATCTGAACCAACACATAGCCGGGAAAGAACATACGCGAGGTCTCTACGCGCTTCGAACCGCGCATCTCGACGACTGTTTCGGTCGGCACCAAAACCTCAGCGATCTGATCGTCCATGCTATAGGCCTGAATGCGCGATTGCAGCGATTCGCGCACCTTCTTCTCATAACCCGAATATGTATGAATGATGAACCAGTTCTTCGGCATGTTGCCGCTCCGTTATCTCACGGTCTTTTCCAACGAGTCAAAACCGAGAGTGATGAGCAAATCAATTCCCCACAAATAAAATCCGAAAAAGACGACCGCAATTAAGACCACCAGCGTTGTACTCCAGACCTCATTGCGTGTCGGCCAAGACGTCTTTCGCATCTCCAGCTTTACGTCGTGATAAAACTGTCGCAACCTCTCGATTGGCGATAGCTTTGGCAGGTGTAAAGAACGGCCTTCCTCTTTCTCACTGCTCTCTTCGCCGCGCGAAGGTCTCTCATCGTCTTCTGTATACTCTGTAACTCTGCTCATTGTCTTACCTCAAGGAATGACCGAAATTCTGCATGGAACTCAGCCGTTACCCTTGTGCTGCAAAACAGGGGTACCAGGATTCGAACCCGGACCTACGGTTTTGGAGACCGCCATGCTAGCCGTTAACACCATACCCCTATCCCGATTGCGACGCACCGATCAGAAAGGAACTCCTTTCTGCGCCTCGCAACACGATTACTTGGTTTCCTTATGCGGCTTGTGACAGCGACAACGCCGACAATACTTTTTGAACTCAAGCCGATCCGGCGTCTTCTTTTTGTTTTTCGTCGTGACGTAGTTGCGTTCTTTGCACTCCGTGCACTGAAGAATAATATTATCTCGCGGCATAATTCCAATCCTCTATGATAACCATAGGTTATTCGATAATCTCGGTGATTGTTCCGGCTCCCACCGTCCTCCCACCTTCCCGTA
>CAYXVU010000128.1:0-17073 GCA_964468725.1 uncultured Clostridia bacterium | reverse complement strand
CGCTGAAGTTTACGCCGGAGGAGGAAGCGAAGTATCCGGCGCTCAAAGAGCCTTGAAGATGATCGCGTGCGGTTTCTTGATCTTTCGCTTGCGGCTTCAAGGTTGTAGCCAAGGGTTCGTAATGATGGCAGAGCAAAGCCCTTTCGCGGCGCGTAATGAGGCGCAATATCGAGAAGATTGGGACAAAATGCGCCGACGCTCTCTTGGCCTTGCTCTTACGAAGCCGAGCAGCTTGGTTGGGCGGCCTCTATTCTATCTTTGCGGTCTTTGCGCCTTTGCGATAAAAGATTTTCAAGACTGTTAGCTTGGAAAGGCACTATGGAGATCAGACTGACGCGCTGCACGATTCGGGATTGGCGAGTCGGCGACGAAGACGCGATTGTCCGCCACGCCAACAATCGCAAACTCTGGCGCAATATGCGCGATTCGTTCCCGCATCCGTACACCCGCGCCGATGCCGAGTGGTGGGTGCGCTATGCCAGTTCGACCAATCCCGTAACTAACTTTGCCATCGAGGTTGACGGCGAAGCGGTCGGCGCTATCGGCTTGGTGCTGCGCGAGGACATCTTTCGGCGGTCGGCGGAGATCGGCTATTGGTTGGGCGAAGCGCATTGGGGACGCGGCATCGTCAGCGAAGCGGTGCGCGGGCTGACCGAGTATGCCTTTCAAACTTTTGATCTCTGCCGCATTTATGCGGGTGTGTTTGAGTGGAATCCCGCTTCGATGCGCGTGCTTGAAAAAGCAGGCTATCAATTCGAAGGCCGCATGAAAAAGGCCGTCACCAAAGACGGGCAGACGGTTGACGAATTTATCTACGCTTGCGTGCGTGATTAGCAAACAGCAGGGGGAAAATAGGGATAGTTCTACTGGCTCTCGATTCGCTGTCGTCGAAATCGTTTTCACCGCAAAGGCGCAGAGGACGCAAAGATAGCGCAGAGGAATTGCCCCATCATCACCCGCGCACGAACATCAGCAGAGTGCGCCTCCCCTATCAAGGCTACGATTTGTCAATCCATCCGTCGAACACCCAATCCTCGCCTAGCCGACGTGTGCGATAAGATGAAAAGGTGATGGCGTCGTGCAACTCTCTGATGCCTAACTCGCCGACGGCTTCGATGCCGCGCCCAATCAGTTTCGGCGCGGTGACGATGACCATTCGATCAACCAACTTTGCCCGCAACAATGCCGTGATGATGCCCGACCCGCCTTCAACGAGCACCGACTCGATGCCGCGTTTAGCCAACAGGCGCAGCATCTTTTTGAGGTCAATGTGCGACGAACTCTTTGAACTCTTTGCGGACGAGGTGAAGATAATTTCGGCTCCGCTCTCTTGTAGTTGTCGCGCGCGCGCGGGGTCTGCCGCCTGACTTGTTACGATGAGGGTTGACTGGGAAGTTCTTTCTCGCAGCACGCGCGCCGTGATCGGGGTTTGCAACTGTGCGTCAACGATAATGCGAACCGGGCTGCGGCCACCAACAAGCCGCACCGTCAAGCGCGGGTCATCGTGCAGCAGCGTGCCGATGCCAACCAGTATGGCGTCGTGCTCGCGGCGCAGGCGGTGCGCCAGTCGCAAGGTCTGCGGGCAACTGATCCATTGCGAATGGCCGGTCGCTGTTGCGATGCGGCCATCAAGCGTCTGCGCATACTTCACCGTCACAACCGGCAAGCGATGCGTTGCAGAGGGAGAAGATTCGGAAGGCGCTGCGAGAAGTTGCTTGTGT
This sequence comes from uncultured Clostridia bacterium, assembly GCA_964468725.1. GTDB lineage: Bacteria > Acidobacteriota > Blastocatellia > UBA7656 > UBA7656 > CAYXVU01. The sequence goes on along the minus strand of CAYXVU010000128.1, from coordinate 15,352 downwards.
TTGGTTGTAGCTGCCGATTGCTTTGCCATGGGCTGATGTCGCGTTTGCTTGTTGACACCGGCAGTTTACCGAAATCCCTCGTTGCTTGTCATTTGCGAATTGTTTCGCTGAACCGATACTATGCGGCTGATGATCGTCGAGTTAGTCAAAGAGTTCTCTTTCGAATCGGCACATCGGTTGCCGAACGTGCCCGCCGGACACAAGTGTGCGCGGCTGCATGGCCATTCGTTTCGTTGTGAAGTTGCGGTGCGCGGCGAAGTTGACCCGCACACGGGTTGGTTCATAGATTACGGCGAGATTGCTGAAGCCTTCGCACCGATTCGGGAACAACTCGATCATTACTACCTCAACGAGATTGAGGGGTTGGAGAATGCGACGAGCGAAAATCTGGCGCGTTGGATTTGGCAGCGGTTGGCAGGCCGATTACCAGGCTTGCAGCGCGTCACGATTCGTGAAACCTGCGCCTCGCGTTGCGACTATTTTGGAGAGTGACCCGTTGTTCCTTGTCCGTTGTGATTGACCTCTAACAAGGCAGGTTATCGCAACAGACAACGGATGACCAACGACGGACATGAGAATCACAGAGATTTATCAAAGCATTCAGGGCGAATCGAGCTATGCGGGCTTGCCCTGCGTGTTCGTTCGCACGACCGGATGCGACTTGCGTTGTCAGTGGTGTGACTCCGAGTTTACTTTCACAGGCGGCACGCGCATGTCACTTGACGAGATCATCGAAGAGGTCGAACGCTACGATTGCCATCTGGTCGAACTGACGGGCGGCGAGCCGTTGTTGCAAGCGGAGATTTATGAATTAGCAACGCGGCTTGCGGACTTAGGCCACACGGTATTGATTGAAACCGGCGGCCATCGTGACATCTCGAAGCTGGACGAGCGGGTGATTCGCATCATGGATTTGAAGTGTCCGGCATCGGGCGAATGCGAAAAGAATCTCTGGTCAAACCTTGACCACCTGCGCCCAATGGATGAAGTGAAGTTCGTGATTGCCGACCGCGCGGATTATGACTGGACGGTGAAGACCATCCGCGAGCATGGATTAGAAGGGCGCGTAAAGCTGTTGCTTTCGACCGCCTTCGGCGCAGTCGCTCCCGAACAAGTTGTCGAATGGATGCTGGCCGATAGACTGCGGGCGCGCTTTCAACTGCAACTGCATAAATACATCTGGCCGCCTAACGCCCGCAAAGTCTGATACCGAATGGCCAACTGTTAGAGTTGAGAACCAATCAACGCATCTCTTATAGCTGTTTTCAGTTGGTTGTGACTGAAAGCTGATTCACTGCCGAGGCGCAGAGTACAAAGAGGGAGCGCCGAGCAAGTACGGCAACATCACCTGCAACGGAAAGCACGTAAAGGATGAGTGTCCTTACCAGACGCTTCTCCTCATTTGATCTTCTTGGCTTCGCGGTCGCCGCCTTGATGCAAAATCAAGTGCGTCACCTTGCCGTTTTCGGCTTTCACAAAAGTGAGTTGTACATCTACGACTTTGAGAAAGAATCGGGTTTCCGATTCGGCAAAGAGTTCAAATTTAGGCTGCCCGGTCGCTTGCCCCATCAGCTTGTCGCCTTCGCGGGTGATGGTGATCGTGAAGCCGGGCGCGAGTTCATATTCGCCGACGTAGGCATCGAGTATCTGCGGGTTGACCGCAACCGTTTTACGCTCGGCGGGGCGCAGTTCGGAGTTATAGAATCCGGCGATGTGATGCGCGATGGAGGTCGGGTCAGCTCCTGCCAGATTGGTCAACACGATGACCGTAAGTTTGTCATTGACGTAGCGCGCGATGTGCGTCGTAAAGCCCTGCCATGCGCCGCCGTGTTCAATGATGCGGTGGCCGCGAATCTCGCCCATTCCCCAGCCGAAGCCGTAATTCTGCGTCTTGCCGCTGTTGAGTTTCACCGGCGTCCACATCTGTTCGAGGCTGGATTGCTTGAGCAACTTCTCGCCGTAAAGCGCCGCATCCCACTTCACCAAATCGAGTACAGTGAAATAGAGGCTGCCGTCCGCCGTCGTATTCAATGTCGGCGATACCCACACATGATTTTTCCATTCGCCTTTGACCAAGCGATACCCGGCGGCGCGATGGGGGATGATGTCGGCTTCGTTGATGATGCGCGTTGAGGTCATGCCGAGCGGTTTGAAGATGCGTTCCTGTAAAAAGTCGCCATAAAAATTGCCCGTAACTTTGCCGATCAAGATGCCGAGCATCACATACCCCAGATTGCTGTAGCTCCACTTCTCGCCCGGTTGAAAGGCGAGCGGGATTTGCGCGGCGCGTTTGAGCAGTTCGTCTTCAGTGTAATCTTTGCGGAAGTCGAAATCGTTCGGATAATCGGTTGTGCCCGCCGTGTGAGTGAGCAGATGGCGAACAGTGATCTCTTTCCAACTCTCCGGCGCATCTTTGAAATACTTGTTGATCTTGTCATCGAGCGCGAGTTTGCCGTCTTCGACCAACATCATCACGGCGGTTGCGGTGAACTGTTTGCCGACCGAGCCGGATTGATAGATGGTTTCGGCAGCCGCGGGAACCTGATGTTCGAGGTTGGCAAAACCGTAGCCTTTGGCTTTTACCACTTGACCATCTTTGATGATGGCGACGGAGAGGCCGGGAATCTTGCGCTTCTGCATCTCGGCAGCAACATAGTCATCTACTTTGTCGGCTTGCGCGAAAACGCTTTGCGACAACAACGCACCGACCAACAGGGTGAGCATCAACCATCGAAGTTTGCGATTCATCGAACGATTCCTTTCATCACGATTGCGGATTACCTATGATCCGGTTAAACGGTTTCAGAGTGGGAGAAGTTCGGTGCCGTTTGACGACGAACGAGAGATTATCATTGGGGAATCGTCGAATCATGAAAAGCGGCACGCCGCCATTGCTTGCCGCTTTTGACCCATAAATGGGTGAAGCGCAGGCGAGTGACAAAAGGCTGACCGTCGCGCTTTCCTGCGGTCACGCTGCGTCCGGTCACGATGGCCGTATTGCCATGCAATTGCACCTTCAAATCTTCATTGACATAGGAATCAATCGTCAGTTTGCCAGTCTCCAATTCGGCTTTTCTCGATTGGATATACGCCAGCCATTGTTGTTTGTTGAGAACCGTGCCGCTCGTATTGGTGTGAATATAATCGTCGGTCAACAACCGTTCCAGACTTGTCACATCGGCCTTCACAAAGGCCTCGCCGAACTCGGCGACCAGTTTGCGGAGTTGGTTTTCATAAGGGTGCGCCTGCGGAAGCGATTGCCCCGGCAGATGGCTCGCGGATAGAGCCACGATCAAGAGAGCGAAAAAGACCTTCATAAACTCCTACTCCGCAAACCAAATTACGAGCCGAGCCTTCTGGCTTCATCCCCTGCTATGCCGTTCGCTTTACATTCCCATAATGTTGTAGCCGCTGTCTACGTGCAGAATTTCGCCGGTCACGCCGCGCGACATATCCGAAAGCAAAAAGAGCGCAGCATCGGCGACTTGATCTTGATCTACGTTACGGCGCAACGGCGCGTGATTGCGCATGTGATCGAGGATTTTAATGAACCCGCCGATGCCTGCCGAAGCCAATGTGCGGATCGGTCCGGCGGAGATGCCATTGACGCGTATGCCGCGCGGGCCGAGGTCAGAGGCCAGATAGCGCACGCTCATATCGAGCGCCGCTTTGGCAACCCCCATCACGTTGTAGTGCGGAATGACGCGCTCGCCGCCGAGGTAAGTGAGCGTCAGCATTGCGCCGTTGCGCCCTTCCATCAACGGGGCGGCGTGTTTGGCGATGGCCGTAAAAGAGTAGACGCTGATGTCTTGCGCAATGCCAAATCCGGTGCGCGAGGTTTCAACATAATCGCCTTCCAACTCCTCTTTCTGTGCGAAGGCGACGGCGTGAACGACGAAATCGAGGTGGCCAAATCCCTCTTTGACCTGCGCGAAGACAGTTTGAATGTCTTCGTCTTTGGTCACATCACAGGGCAGCACGAGCGGATCGGTGAGCGAAGCCGCCAGTTCGCGGGCATTCTCTTCCAAGCGTTCCCCTTGATAGGTGAGCGCGATGCGCGCTCCCGCTTCTGCCGCCCGCCGCGCAATCGCCCAGGCGAGGCTGCGTTTGTTGGCAACGCCAAAGACGATGCCGGTCTTGCCTTCTAATAACATGTCTCTTCTCCGTTTCTTGACTCAGAAACTGCGATCCGCAAATCACCTGAATCGTCGTCAGTATGAGCGTGATTCGCGGATTGAATACGTCAGTTGCGGGTTATCCTCATTGCCGTTTGTCGGGCGTGAGTTTCAGTTTCATCTCTTTTCCGTCGCGGCGGATGAGGACTTCGATCTCTTCGCCGGGGGTGAGTTCGCCAAGCGCGTAGGTGTAATCGTAGACATTTTTAATCGGGATACTAGCAAGCTTGAGGATGATGTCACCGGCTTTGAGACCCGCGCGTTCGGCGGGTGATCCGGCGCGCACGCCATCCAACTTCATGCCCTCGCCCTGATCGGCATAGTTCGGCACGGTTCCAAGCGAGACGCGAAAGCCGCGACCCGTGTTACGCGTTTCCGCCTTCACTTTGGTGAAGGCGATGCGCTGCGGTTCATTGGCAACCGTGACGGCGATTTCGCGCACGAATTCGGCAATTTGGCGAATCCCTTCGGCGTTGATCTTATCAGCCGTGTCCGACGGTTTGTGGTAATCGGCGTGCGTGCCGGTGAAGAAGAATAGCACCGGTATATCGCGCACATAAAAAGATTGATGATCGCTCGGGCCGTAACCATCCTGCGAAAAGCCGAGTTTGAAGCGCATCGCGCCATTGCCCGACTCTCCGTTTACGGCGTTGAGCTTTTCAAGCAGCGGCTTCCACACCGGCGACGTACCCACGCCGCCCACCGTCAACGCGCCATCGCGCAACCGCCCGACCATATCCATGTTCAGCATCGCAACAGTCGAAGCCAGCGGGATGAGCGGGTTCTTGGTATAGGCCGCCGAACCGAGCAGCCCCAGTTCTTCGGCACTGAAGGCCATAAACACGAGGCTGCGTTTGACGCTGGCGCGCTGTTGTGCCAGCACCCGCGCCAGCTCCAATAAGGCAGAGGTGCCGGAAGCGTTATCATCTGCGCCGTGATGAATATCGCCTTCCGGTTTTTGTGCAAGCGATTCCGCGCCGCCCAGTCCGAGGTGGTCGTAATGCGCGCCGAGGATGACGTATTCATTGGCCAGTTGCGGGTCGCTGCCCCGTAGTATGCCGACCACGTTGGCGCTCTGGCCTTCGACCTTGACGACATCGGCTTGAAACTCGATGGCAACGCTCGCCAGCGACAGCGCAGCAGGATTGTCTTTTGCGCGTTTCTCCGCATCGCCCAGTGATAAACCGGCTGCGGTAAAGATCGCTTCGGCGCTGGCGCGGCTGATGATGGCGGCGGGAATACTGGCGTCAAGGAAGTTGACATCGTGACGCAATTGGGAGAGGCGGTCATCGCCGAAGCTCTTTTCGCTGCTGATGAAGACAACGCCGCGCGCCCCTTTCTCGCGCGCTTTGATCGTCTTCTTTTGCACTTCCAGTCCGGGCTGCGTGTGTTCGGCAAATTTGCCGTGCGGGTTGTCGCCATCGGGACTGCCGCGCAGGATGATGATGATTTTGCCCGCCACCTCCAGCCCCGCGTAGTTGTCATACTGCAACTCCGGCGCGCTGATGCCATAGCCTGCGAACACGGCTTGTCCGGTGGCGAGGTCTGCGGAGGAGAAAGCCAGCGGCATGTAATCTGCGCCGACCTTCAATGCCCGCGCACCGTCAGTCGTCTGCACCTGAAAGCGGTTTTTCTGACCGAGCCGCGCGCCGGAAACAAAGGTGAAAGGCGTGAGAAAGCTTTTGCCCGCCGGTTTCAAACCATAGCGTTCGAACTCTTTGGCAAGGTAGTTGGCGGCTTCGTCGGCGGAGCGCGTACCGGCGCGCCGACCTTGCAGTTTGTCGCCAGCCAGATACCCGACATGGCGCGCGGCGCGCTCCGCCGAGATGGCTTCGCCACGCGTTGCCGTAGCCGATTGCTGAAAGAAGAAGGCGTGACGCGCATGAGCACTGCCGATGTTGGGCGGCAGTACGGCACTCAACAACAGAGCCAGTAGAGAGAATAGAAGCGTAGCTTTTTTCGTTTTCATAATCCTACCTTTTGCCATATGGTCGGTCGCACCTTGACCGTCGTTGAGGGTCAACCATTGATCGTGCGCTTTCTGTAAGCCATCCGAAGCACGCTAACCGACAACTCATAAGGGGCGAAATGGGCACGGACAAAATCATAGTTCGGAGATTTCCGGCTTTGCAAACATACGCGGGACGCCGAGCAGCAACCCTAACAGAGCTAGTCCGAGCGTCACTCCGGCGGCTCCGAGGCCGGAGTCGGTGACTAAGACAAGGGCGCGCGCCAGTGATAACAACTGTGACGTGACAACGGAAATCAACAAGGCCCACCACGCCCATCGCTCGCCGCGACGATACGGCACGAGAACAACGAACAGAGATAGAATTCCCCACGCCAGCGCCATCGTGGCTGCCGTCACGCGGCGACCGCGAAAGGCTTTTTCGACGGCTTCACCCTTTTCTGCTGCCGCTGCCTTCAGGTCGGCGAGCGAGTAGGTGGCCGTCAGTTGGTCTTGCGCCCCGAAATAGGCGACGTTGAGCGACAAGAGCGACACGAGTGTTGAAGCAACAGCAAGCACCAGTAGTAGAATCCAGCTTGCTATAAACAGAGGTTTGGCACCTTTCATCTTTCCTCCCGTTGGTTGTGAACCGGCAAAGAGTCGCCGCCGCCAACTCCGGCGAGAGCGATTTCAAGCAAGATCGTTTTTTTAATGCCGCGATAGAGTGGTTCGATCCAACACCATTCCGTCAGAGCATGAGCATCGCCGCACGGCGCTGCGCCCGTCGAAATCGCGGGCAATCCGGCCAGCAATGCGATATTCGCGTTGTTTGAAGCGGTTGGCGAAATCGGCACCCGCTCAAACCCGATGGCGCGATGCACCGCTTCGCTCATTCGCACGGTGAAGGAATTGCGATTGCCGGGAATCTGTGCGGCAGCCAACTTGTCGCCGATCAGTTCGGTCTTCCATTGCAGACCGGCGCGCTCGGCCTCTTCGCGCACGATGGCGGCAATTTTGTCTTCGAACTCGTCAATCAGCTTTTGATCGGTCGAGCGCAGATCAACGGTAAACCAGGCATCCGAGGCTTTCGCGTTGACGACTTCCGCGCCGCCGAGCATGCCGATATTTAAATTCACTTCGGTCTCTTTCGGCAGTTCCAACGCGTAGATGCGCGCGATGGCGCGTGACAGCGGCAAGGTTGCCGAAACCGGCGGCGTGTCGGAGCGTGTGTGACCGCCCGGCCCCAGAAAATGGTGTTTGTACCAGTTGATGCCGATGCCGCCATAGGTGAGTCCTTCATAGCCGCCATCCAATGCAACATATTGACCGATGCGCTGTCGGTTTTCCTTGACGAAGTGCTTGACGCCGATCATATCGGTCTCTTCTTCGACGGTGAAGACGAAGAGGAGGTCGGAGCGGGTTCTGATCTTCGCTTCGTCGAGCGCGCGCAGAGAGGCGAGCAGAGCGACGATGTTGCGCGTATCATCGCCGACGCCGGGGGCGAAAATTTTGCCGTCTCGAATCTCGGCTTTGATCTTCAAGCCTTCCTGAAAGACGGTATCGAGGTGCGCATCGAAGACAACGGCTTTACTGTTCGGGTCGAATCCTTTGCGAAGGGCGATGAGGTTGCCGACCGCGTCATAGTAAATTTTGTCGAGTTTGCAGCCTTCCAGTATCTTCTTGACGGCTTCGGCGCGCGGGCGTTCTTTGCCGGAGGGCGCGTTGATTTCAGTGAGCGTGACCCACTCTTTCAAGATGTCATCGCGGTGTGCATCAATGTAAGCAAAAGCGCGCTGAGCATCGGAGCGCTGCATCAGTTGTTTAGCTTGCGCGTCAAAATCTTGCGCGCTGACGGTGAAGCTGGCAAACAGAAAGATTGCCGCCAAAGTGAGTGAGACAATTCGCATGTGATCTCCAGTTCAGCAGGATGCGTGAGCGGGTATTCTAAAAGCCCGCTGGCGTGCGCGCAAATAAGAGAGGAAGTCAGAAGTCAGGAGATCGGGTTCAGAATCAAGAGCAGAAGGATTCATTCGCTTCGAGGGCAGCGATCCAATCACTCACAACGAATAGTCAACAACCGGCTTTCGTCATTTGTCACTCTTGAGAAAATAGTGTTGAGAAGCAAAGCGCAGCGAGAGTAGAATGGCGGCAATTCACCTAAACACCGAGGTGATTCTTTCGTCAGTCATGGCCGACCGGAGTCGCGTCCGGTCGGCATTTTTTCTCTCGAAGGGATTAGTTGTTGGGCGAAGCGGAACGACGCGGGCGCGTCTCGCGTTGCAATACATCGTCTTCGGCGCGCGGACGGCCTGCCAGTTTCCACTCAATGCGTTTGATGGCGACGGTTGCCACGTTCGAAGTCTCGGCGGCTGAGTTACGGGCGATGGGTTCCAATTCTCTGATGGTTTCCCGGTCGCCGATCTGACCGAGAATGGCAATCACTTCCCGTCGCACGACCTCATTGCTCGACCGCACGTAAGGCCACAGGTGCGCCGGATGATCAACTTCCAGCAAGTAGCTGCGCACCTGTTCGGCATAGTAGGTATCGAGGCGGCGAACGAGGTGCTGGATCTGGGCGCGATTGCCCATCTTGTAGAGCGCGAAGTGTTGCGCAAGTTTTACCTGCGTGCTCTTCTCGGTCAAGATGAGCCGCGAGAGTTGATCCATATGGCGATTGTCGGCGATGCGCGCCAATCCTTCGTAAGCATATTGACGGCGTTCGGTATCTTTATCGCCCATGTTCTCGACAAAGGTCTGTTCGGCCTTCTCATCGCCGATCAGCGACAGCGCCCACAGCGCCGCTTCATCGCGCGCCGGAGTGTAGGCAAAGGGATTCTTCGCTTTACGCCCGATTTTGCTCATCAGGCTTTCGTCTTCGTGGCCGAGACCGTAAACCGACAGCAAGGGGTCAACCGTCTGACGGCTCTTTAACAACCCAGCAGCGACCATCGCCTGCGTGCGAATGGTGCGATCCGAATCGCGGAAGTAAGGAATCAGGTAGCGTCCTGCCGCCGGGTCGCCGATCTTGATGAAGGAGCGAATCACATCTATGCGCACATCGGGGTCGGCTTGCAAAGCTTGGCCGAGTTGATCCATCGCGCCCCAACCGCGCAACACGCCGAGGCCGCGAATCGCCGCAACGCGGACGCCCAAATCGTTATCGCCGCGCGCCGCATCACCCAACCGATTGATGACGCTCGGCTCGACGCGAATGTACGGCTCGATGACTTCGTTGTCGTTGGTATCGAGGAAGGGGTTGAAGCGATTCCACCCGACGCGCCGGTTGACGATGAAATCAATGTTATGTTCGGTGTAGAGAGCGACCAGCGAGCGCACGCCTTCCCGGCGCACGTCTTCGTGCGGGTCTTTGAGCGCATCGAGCATATCGGGCAAGGCGGCAAAGTCTTTGATTTTGCCAAGCGAGTTCAATGCCGCAATCCGCACGTCCCGATCTTCATCTTTGCGCGCCGCGACGGCCAGCGCTTCGACGGCCAGTTGATTGCGCACGCGGCGCTCGCCGAGTCTGCGCGCCGCATCGCGCCGCGTTCCGGCAAGCGGACTTTTCAAATAGGCGAGCAAGGTTTCGAGCGATTGGTCTTCAGCGGGAGCCGTCGCCGTCAATAGGGTGAGCGCGGCGGCTAGCATCGTGATGCTGATGGCAAGCGAGAGTATACGTCCGAAGAGGTTTGGTTTTGAAGGCATATCCGCAACTCCTGAGAGAAACTTGCTTGTGCCCTGGGCACCGGGCTTTCGAGGCTTTGCTGAAGGGAACTTATCGTTTGACGCCCCCCATTCTTCCCCGCCACAAGGATTAAGTCAAGTTGTTATTGACGAACGGCTGCGGTAGATTTCCTCCTCTGCGCTAGAGGGGTATGCAATTCCTCGCTTACTTCAGCATCAAAGGGTATGGTGCCGCTATGAAAAAGATCACCCTCTCCTTGCTCCTCTTATGGTTGACGACAGCCGGGTTTTCGCTGGCGCAACAGAATCAGCCTGACCCGGCGCAGTGGTTGCGTTCGGGGCCGATGCTCGGCTACTCGGAACTGAGCGAAACTGTCGTCTGGCTGCAAACACGCAGACCGTGCCGTGCGCAGGTACGCTTCTGGAAGCAGGGCAAGCCCGAATCGGCGCGCCTGAGCGACACCATTCAGACCGCGCGCGAAAGCGATTTGATCGCGCGCTTCAAACTGACCGAGTTAGAGTTCGGAACGAAGTACGATTACGAAGTCTATCTTGAAGGTCTGCGCGTCGCGCTGCCCTATACGGCGACGTTTCAGACTCAACCGATGTGGCGGCATCGTACCGACCCTCCCGCCTTCAAAGTTGCCATCGGTTCTTGTTCCTACGTCAATGATGCGCCTTATGATCGTCCGGGCCCGCCCTACGGACAAGGCATGGAAATTTTCACGACCATCGCCGGTCAAAAGCCCGACTTGATGATTTGGCTTGGCGACAACCTCTACTACCGCGAAGCCGATTGGGTGAGCGAATCCGGCATGCGCTATCGCAATGCCGCCAACCGCGAATTGCGCGAGATGCAGGCGTTGCTTGCTTCCACGCACCACTATGCCATCTGGGACGATCACGACTACGGCTCGAATGATTCCGACCGCACCTTCCGCTTGCGCGATGTCAGCCTGCAAATCTTCAAAGATTATTGGGGGAATCCGGCCTACGGCACGATGGACACGCCCGGCGTCTTCGGCAGATTCGAATGGAGTGACGTAGAGTTCTTCTTGCTCGATGATCGCTATCACCGTTCGCCGAATCGCTGGCCTGAAGGGCCGGACAAGGTGATGTTCGGCGCTGCGCAGATGCGTTGGCTGTTGGAATCGCTGCGTTCGAGCAATGCCACCTTCAAGATCATCGCGGGCGGCAATCAGATGCTCAATCCGCAAGTGGATTTCGAAGGGTTCGGCAAAATCCCGCACGAACAGAAGCAACTCTTCGATTTCATCCGCGAGCAGAAGATTACCGGCGTGGTGTTTCTGTCCGGCGACCGTCATCACACCGAACTCATCAAGCGGCAGGAGCCGGGTCTGTATGCGCTCTATGATTTCACCTCCAGCCCGCTGACCTCCGGCGGCGGTCGCCTTGCGGCTGAAGAGAACAATCCGGCGCGAGTGCCGGGCACGTGGGTCACGGATGGGATAAGAAATTTCGGCCTTCTCGAAGTCTCCGGCACGGCCAATGATCGGCGCTTGTTGCTGCGCACGCTTGACCTCAAAGGCAAAGAGCATTGGCGGTTCGAAATCAAAGCCGCTGATTTGGGCTTCCCGCAGTAACCCTCGACACCGCACCGAGAGGCAGTACGCGGTACAATGTTGGCAGGGGATTAAGGAGGAAACCATGTACTTCAAACAATTTTATTTGGGCTGTCTGGCGCATGCGTCGTATTTGATTGGTTCGGCAGGCGAAGCGGCAGTGGTTGATCCGCAGCGCGACGTTGAGCAATACCTCCAAGAAGCCGCCGCGCAGGGGTTGCAGATCAAGTATGTCATCGAGACGCATCTGCACGCCGATTTTGTGAGCGGCCATAGAGAGTTGGCGGCGCGCACCGGCGCGGAGATCGTCTTTGGCGCAAAAGCGGGCGCGCTCTTTGCCCATCGCGCGGTCACTGACGGCGAAGAGATTCGGCTCGGTAAGGTCACGCTGCGCGTACTGGAGACGCCGGGACATACGCCGGAGAGCATTTCCATTCTCGTTTCGGACAGCGAAGACCTCAACCAGCCGCAGAAAGTTCTGACCGGCGACACCCTCTTCATCGGAGATGTCGGGCGGCCTGATCTGGTTGGGTCGAAGGGCTATACGGCAGAAGAGATGGCGGCGCTGCTCTATGACAGTCTGCATCAAAAGCTGTTACGACTCGACGACCGAACGGAAGTCTATCCGGCGCACGGAGCCGGTTCGCTGTGCGGGCGCAATATCTCGCAAGATACCTCATCAACTATCGGCAGACAGCGGGCAATGAATTACGCCCTCAAGCCGATGAGCAAAGAAGAGTTCGTGCGCTTGATGACCACCGATTTGCCGGAAGCTCCCGCCTATTTTCCGCGCGATGCAGAAATCAATCGCACCGGCCCCCTATCGCTCGCTGATCTGGTAGGGCCTGCTGAACTCTCAGCCACAGAAGTCCGCGACTTGCAACGGCAAGATCATCTCGTGCTCGATGTGCGAACCGCTGCGGCCTTCGGTACGGGTCACATTCCCGGCGCACTCAACATCGGGTTGGGCGGGCAATTCGCTTCGTGGGCGGGAACCTTGATAGCGATGAGCGCGTCCATCATCATCGTTGCAGACGACACGGCGCAGGTTGACGAAGCGGTTACACGACTGGCGCGCGTCGGCATCGAAAGCGTGAAAGGCTATCTCGGCGGCGGCATGCTGGCGTGGAATCAAGCTGGATTTGAGGTCGCAATGACCGCACAGATCACGGTTGACGAATTGCGCCAACGCCTTGATGAGCGCTTCGATCAGCAACTCTTAGACGTGCGCCGCCCAGGTGAATATAACGCCGCGCACGCGACCGGCGCATACAGTTTGCCGCTCAATGAACTGGAGAAGCGATTGTCCGAAGCCGACCGAAAGCGTCCCATCACCGTCATCTGCGCAAGCGGCTATCGTTCGAGTATCGCGTGCAGTCTGCTTGAACGGCACGGGTTTGGCAATCTCTTCAACGTCGTCGGCGGGACGAACGGCTGGATCGCCGCCGGACACCCGACCGAAGGGGCCGGTGCGGCCTGCACAGGTTGATAGGGTTATCAGGATGAGTGACAAAGAAGCGGTTGAAGGTTGAAAGTTGAAGGTCGAAGGTGAGGGCAGAAATTCAGGTAATGAAACCTGTAACCTTCAACCTAATTGTCTCCTTCGATTTGTCAACCGCCGCGCTTGAAGTTCAGAATTATTCCGTTCTCACACAACTCAGACAGGGAGATTGACCGGCGATGAAAAGACTCTGCACCTTGCTTTGGGTATTGATGATGCCCCCTCTGTTGATGGCTCAAACGACCAAGCCGATGCTGGCCGAACGACTCGGACTGAAAGCGACCGACAAGGTTCTCATCATCAACGGCGATGACGTTGGCATGAGCCATGCGTCGGTGGTCGCTGCCATTGACGCGATGGAGAACGGCTTGATGACCTCGGGCACGATCATGGTTCCCTGCCCTTGGTTTCTCGAAATCGCCAATTATGCCAAAGCGCATCCGCGAGCCGATTTCGGTCTGCACCTGACGCACACGAGCGAGTGGAAGCATTACAAGTGGGGGCCGGTCGCCAGCAAAAGCGATGTGCCCGGACTGGTAGATTCGCAAGGCTATCTGTGGCCGGATATTTTGCACGTCTATCAAAACGCGACGCCCGAACAAGCCTACATCGAAGCCCGCGCACAAGTCGTCAAAGCCCTCGCCGCAGGGATTGATGTCACCCATCTGGATTCGCACATGGGCACGCTGCAATACGACCTGCGCTTTTATGAAGCCTATCGCCGATTGGCCAGAGAGTTCGATCTGCCCCTTCGGATGGCATCGCAAGAGGTGTTGGCGGCGCGCGGCGGCGCAGGCTTGCGAAAACAGCTCGAAGAGGATGGCATCCTCTGCCCCGACTACTTGATTCACGATATGCGAAAGAAGGGCGAAGCGATTGATGTCTACTGGAAACGCATTCTCAGAGAGTTGAAACCAGGGGTGACCGAGTTGTACATACACGCGGCGCTGGCGGGCGAAGAGATGAAGCACATCACCAATTCATGGGAAGAACGCGCCGCCGAACATCGGCTGTTTACCTCCGACCCGGAGATTCGGCAGATCATCGAATCACAGGGCATTAAGCGGATCGGCTTTCGCGCTCTCAGAGATTTGCAACGTAAAGAGCGCGCTGCGAAGACGGCGGCGCGCGCGACCGGCAACTAATTCAGAAGGAGAATACCGAATGTCTACGAAGTACCGTCGCATGGAAACGAAAGTGGTTCACGCGGGCGAACCGGAGCCGCGCATCGAAGGCGCGGTCGTCATGCCGATCTTTCAATCCTCAACCTACGACTATGCGGGCGAGAGCAGCTATCACGCGGTGCGCTACTTGCGCTTGAACAATTCGCCGAATCATTTGACGCTGCATCGCAAGTTGGCGGCGCTGGAGAATGCCGAAGCCGCGCTGGTAACAGCAAGCGGTATGGCAGCGATTTCGACGGCGCTCTTGACGGTGTTGGCGTCGGGCGATCATCTGTTGGCGCAAGACACGCTCTATGGCGGCACCCATGATTTCATCACCAAAGATTTGGCTTCGTTCGGCATCACTTACGACTTCATCAACGCCGACGACCCGGCGTCATGGCAGAGCCAATTGCGACCGAATACGAAAGCGATCTATGTTGAAGCATTGACCAATCCCATGCTGCAAGTCGGCGATCTGCCCGCCGCCGCCGCCTTTGCCAAAGCGCACGGTCTGGTATCGCTCATTGATAACACCTTTGCCAGCCCGGTGAATTTTCGTCCGGCGGAACACGGCTTCGATATTTCGCTGCACAGTTGTACAAAGTACCTCAACGGCCACTCCGATCTGGTGGCAGGGGCGGCGATTGGGCGCGCCGATTTGATCGAAAAGGTTACGCACAAGCTCAATCATTTAGGCGGCTCGCTCGACCCGCACGCCTGCTTTCTTTTGCAGCGCGGCATGAAGACGCTGGCGCTCAGAGTCGCCTATCAAAATCAGAGCGCGTTGCGACTGGCGCAGTTTTTAGAGCAACAGGCGGCGGTTGCTCAGGTAAATTACCCGGGCCTGGAAAGCCACCCGCGCCACAGCCGCGCGCGCGCCTTATTTGAGGGCTTCAGCGGCATGATGAGTTTCGAACTCACGGGCGGCGTTGAAGCCGCAGATCACTTTATGAAGAGGATGCAGTTGCCGATTGTGGCGCCGAGTCTGGGCGGCGTCGAAACCTTGATGACGCGGCCTGCGCTGACTTCGCATCTGGGGATGACGGCGGAAGACCGCGCCCGTTGCGGCATCAGCGATGGCCTCATTCGCCTCTCGGTCGGCATCGAAGCAACGGACGAGTTGATCGAAGATTTCGAACAGGCTTTGCAAGCCTAGCGAATTCGCTTCGCCCTGACGACCTCGCGGGTCGCTGAAAGGAAGGAATGACGAAATCGGATTGGAGCGTTGCAGGCAAGACGTGCCTGGTGACGGGGGCGAATTCCGGCATCGGCAAAGTGACGGCGCGCGAACTGGCCAA